>JAISKK010000054.1 GCA_031260965.1 Desulfovibrio sp.
GACACCACGGCGGACTGGAGCGTCACGGTTCCGGCGACGGCCAATGACGGCCGGGCCAGCTACGCGGACCTGGATGAATCCCAGTTTGCGGCCAAGGGCATCATCGCTGTCGACAACGGAAACGGCACTTATACCCTGACCGGCACGGTGACCATTCCGGCGGGTGACGAGAGTGCCGAAATCCGCATCCCGACCCTGGATGACGCGATCGTCGAAAACGATGAAAACCTGACCCTGAAGCTGAATAATGTTGTCAACGCTGCGGCCGAGACATTGACTGTCCTTGATAACGGTGAATACACCGGCGTCATTACCGACAATGATGAGCCGCTCGTATTTACTCTGGATGAGGCGGGTCTGTCTTTCGGCAGCCAGACCGATGGTCACGGTCCTGCCAGCATGACAGGCGCCATGAGCAACGGGGCGCTTGACGGCGACGCCACTGGACTCTCTTGGGATACAGCCCATATGCCGGAGTTGTTCGCCGATGGCAACCACGATGGCGCCTATGCCAAGGTGGACTGGAGGCAGGAAGGCAACGCCCTGAAGGGTTATGCCGACGGGAAGGTGGCTATTGAGTTTACCCCGACCTTTGAGAACGGGCACTTTACCGGCGAGTTCACCGCCACGCTGCACAGCGCGGTAAAGCACGGCGCGCCGGGCAGCGCCACGGATGAATCTCTGTCGCTCAATCTGCCCTTTGCCCAGACCGGCCCGAAGGGGAACACTCCAGGCTCGATAGACGTAGACATCAAGGACGACAAGCCCGATTACTCCGGCGACCCCACCAAGTTGACGGTCAATGAAGGCGGCAGCCTCAAGGAAGATGTCTTCCTGGTGCTGGACGTTTCCGGCAGTATCACTGCCGAGCAGTTCGTCGATTACATGAATGCTGTGCGCGCTCTGGTGCAGGCCTATGCTGACAACAACGTTGAAGCCAGGTTCTCTGTCGTTGCCTTTGCCGGTAAGGCCAGCGTACCGACGCAGTTCCAGCATCTGACGGCGGAAGAGTTCCTCCGGCTGGCCACAACGGACTATGCCGGCAGAAACGCGCTACAGCCGCAGGCCGACGCTGCGATCGGAACCAACTATACCGCGGCCTTTAACGCGCTGATGCCGCAGCTTGACGCCTCCAGAAACAGTTCTGAATATGGCGACTGGGGGCGCAAAGTCTACTTTCTGACCGACGGCAAGGAAAATTTATTTGAGGGCAAATTTAATAGCACCTGGACACCCTATCTGGCCGCGCATGATGATGTAAGCGCTTACGGTATCGGCATAGGCTCTGACTTCAGCAACCCCAACTCTGACGCATCGAAGGCGGTGGGTAACGCCGTGGGCGGCAGCGATCATGTGATTCTGCTGGAGGACTATAACGATTTGTCCGCCAGGCTGATCGGCTTGATTGAGGGCGCGAGCGGCGACCTCCTCGAAGGTGTTGCCTCGGCCGACTTGACCACCGTGGAATCTGTGCTGGTTAGTTCCGGCTCCAACACCGTGTCCTACCGGATGGATCATACAGACGCCGACGGCAAATATGCCAACATTCCTGTGGGCAACGGCATCTATATGAAGATCTATACAGACGGTCATTATACCTTCACCGCCGGCAACGTCAACGAAGATCTGCATATCAACTTCCAACTGGTGATGAAGGACGCCGACGGCGACCGCAGCTCCCATAACTATGAATTGACAGTGCTGGATCACAATCCGGTGGCCTATGACAACACCGACTACATGCACCCGGAAAGCGTGGCCAATCACGGCGTCAGCCTGAACGGCGGAACATCTGCAAACTCCTGGACAAGCGCTGGCTGGTCTATGGCTAACACTGCCGTTAATAGCAATGTGCTGCCCAAGGCCATCGACTACCCGTCTGCACTGGTGGCGGAACTGCAGAGCGTCTATGGTATAAACATTACTGCTCTTGCCCAGGGTTCCAACGCGGTTTTGACGGCGAACCGGTTTGATGTCGCTGTTGAAGCTTTTGAGCGCATACAGGAACATCTGGGCCACAATAACCCCGTTACCCAGCTCTTGGGTGATTTGGGCATTTCGACAAACTATGTTTATGAGTATTATGAGGATAGTATACAAAGACCCCGTATTGCTCTGGCGAGCCGTGATATTACTTCCACCGGCGGAGAAGTGGTAGTGGGTTGGTCCTTTAAGGGCGATGCCGACGCCAAGGGAAGTGACGCCGCCTTCTGGGTGCTTATGGATGACAAAAACAACATTATTGCCAAGGGCGCCCTGGCCAATACGGGGCATGGCAGCTCCGGCAGCTTTACGGATAGCGGCGTGCTGCGCATTGCCATTCCGGACGGATCTCCGAGCACACACTACAAGCTGGTGCTGGGCGCTGTGGAAGGATGCGCCCCGTCCAGCAACAACACGGTTGCTACCCTGGCGGTGGATACGGTGGTGAACCTTGAACATGCCTACACCTTTTCTTACCGGGGCAATATGATGACGGATCCCTCGCCCACAGGCGAGAGTGACCAAGCCTGGGATCAGGCCCATGTCGGCTCGGTGACCTATAACGGTGTGACCAGGGCGTTTGGCTCTGACAAATTCGTTACTTTTACCAGCGACGAGGGCCGGCTGACCGTGTGGAACAATGGCGAGTATATCTTCCAGGGAACCAAGCCCGAATCGGCCTGGAACGGCGGCGAATTCACCTATCAGCTGGTGGACAGGGACGGCGACTGGTCCAACCCGGCCACAGTGACCTTATATGACGACACGCCTCCCCCTATTGCCAGGCTCTCCGCTCTGTTTGCACCGGAGGAATCCGGTTCCGGAAATGAGGCCATAAACGGCAACGAAGGCGACAACGTCATAAACGGCAGCGCGGGCGATGACACCATCTCCGGCGGCGCCGGTAATGACGAGATTCACGGCGAGGCCGGTAACGACACCATCTCCGGTGACGCAGGCGATGACACCATCTTCGGCGGCATCGGCAATGACATCATCTACGGAGGAACCGGCAACGACACTATCAACGGTGACGCGGGCGAGGACACTATCCTGGGCGGTGCCGGCCAGGACCTCATTTATGGCGGAGCCGGAGCTGACCTCATCTACGGAGGAGCCGACGATGACCTTATTTTCGGCGGAGCCGGTAATGACATCATCTATAGCGGCGCTGGCAATGACACCATGTATGGAGGCGAGGGGAGCGACATCTTTATGCTCGGCGGTGACGACATAGGCTCCACCATCACCTTTACGGACGACGTCAGAGGTTTCGTTCTGGGTGAGGACAGCCTGATTCTGGGCGACATCCTTGGCATCGGCAATGAGGGGTCCATGGACAGCCTGCTTGGCGGCGCGCAGTGGGATGACGCGAATTCCAGCCTTACCATGGACGCGGGGAACGGCTTCTCCCTGCAGGCGCTTTTTGATACGGACGGCGTCAGCCTGAACATCAGGGGCGACAGCGGCGAAGTGGTACATACCATCAACGTTGAACTGACGAGTGATGATTATTCCTTCGCCAGCCTGGATGAAACAGCGGCCCAGGAAGTACTCATGGAAATGATCAAGGACAACCTGTAAACGAAGACAAGCTCCCCCCAAGCTGTTGCCTGGGGGGAGCTTGCAACAATCTCAAGCCTGAACTGCTCTTGGATCACTGGGCCAGATGCTGGTCAAAAAAATGGCTGAGTTCGCTGAAATGGAATTTGCTTTCCGGCGCATCCAGGGACATCAGGTACTGAGCGTGGGAAACGCCTTCGAACACGATCAGGTCGGCCAGGACCCCTGCTTCACGCAACTTCAGATGCATCCGCACCGTATTGCTGAGGAAGAGATCCCGCGTACCCGAAGTCAGCAAGGTCGGCGGAAAACCGCTGACATTGCCGTAAACAGGAGAAAGCATGGGATCTTTCAGATCCTGCCCGTTGGCATAAAGCTTGGCCGCAGCACCCACCCATCCACCATAGCCAACCAGAACATTGTCTACTCCTTCATTAGTGAAATAGCTGTCTCCGGTTTTGCTCAAATCTGTCCAGGGTGTCCCGGGGGCGAGGGCCGCAGGTAAAGGCAACCCTTCAGCTTTCACCCGGATCGCCAGGGCCAAAGTCATAGCGCCCCCGGTGGAAGTGCCGAAAACGCCGATTTTGTCCGCCGGGTGTGTTTTAAGTAGTTCCCGGTAAACAGCCAGAGCGTCATCCATTGCCGCCGGGTAAGGGAAGTCGGGAGGCATCCGGTAATCCACGGAAACAATTCTGATGTTGCCGTGTCCGGCCATCAATATAGCTTCACCCGTGCCGGATTCTCCAGGGAGCAAAACGTAGCCGCCGCCGTGAAAATGTATGAGGAGACGGTCACGATTAGCCGGCGCGATGATTTTCGGCGTCACCCAAAAGACCTTCACTCCAGCGATCAGGTCCGGCTCAACGGTGACTCCCATTTTTTCGCAGAGCAACGGCAAGTCCTTCGCTCCGGCCTGGGCACTTTGTTCGGCCCAGATCTTCCATTCCTGTGGAGTTTTGGGATGCTTATCCCAGTCTGAGGAAGGTCTGACAGAAATGATGGCTCCCAGCTCCGGACTTACCGTTTGAGGAACAGGAATGTTCCGGGGCAGTAACTCCTGAGCGTTGGTCGGGGAAGTAATCAGGAGAGCCAGACACAGGTTGAGCAGAGTATATTTAGCTGATTTCATAGACCATTTCCGGCATTCTCCATTTCGATCACCAAGATATGCGTTTTATCTTCGGCTTTGATGGTCACCGTGTCTTCTATAATTTCCAGAGCGTCGCGCATACCCACCCTGATGCCGCTGATATCCGCCGATCCCTCGATCATAATCATATAGGCCTGACGCCCGGAAGCAACCGTGAAATCAAGGATGCCTCCGTTGGTAATGATGGCGGCATAGATGTTGATGTCCTGGTTGATGCGGACGGGCGCTTTGGAATCCGTATTGCTCACGCCTGTGGCAATGGGCAGCCAACGATTTTCCCTGTCTTCGATTTTGAAACGGAAATCGCCGTAATTGGGCTTGAGTCCATTCCTGTCCGGCAAAATCCAGATCTGCAGAAAACGGAGCAGCTTGTCGCCGTGGTTATACTCACTGTGCAGCACACCCGTTCCGGCGCTCATATACTGCACCTGACCGCGAGTAAGGGTATGCTTGTTGCCCATGCTGTCCGCATGGGTCAGTTCACCGTCAATGACATAGGAAATGATTTCCATGTCACGGTGCGGGTGGGTATCAAAACCCGCACCGGGCTGCACCATGTCGTCGTTAACGACGCGCAGGACGCCGAAGTGCATGTTCTCCGGATTATAATACTCGGCAAAAGAAAAATGAAAATGACTGTTCAGCCAGCCAAGATCAGATCTGCCCATCTTCTTACTGTCAATGTAATTCAGCATGAGTTGTCTCCTGTAGTCCTGCCCGGGCTGGTATGGTCGACTTTACATTGTTTGTGGAGCCGAGTTTCTTGAAGCCGGATACAGCAACTATCCCCGCAAGTGCCATGAGCAATACGGCCACAACAAGTTGCAGTCCTTCAACGGCCAGACCAAATGGCTGGTCGCTCGTGAGTTTGCCTACCAGTTTGAGGGTGGATTGCACCAGGGAGGTCATAGTTACAATGAGCATGAAAGTCATGGGGACATAAAGGGTCCAGCCGGTGCGCCCGGTCACGCGCAGGAACACAGCCAGGGCAATCAGCACCAGGGCGGCGAGCAACTGGTTGGCCGCGCCGAACAGGGGCCATACATTCATGTATCCACCCAGGGAAAGCAGGTAGCCAAAGAACAGGGTAGCGATGGTGCCAACGTATTTGTTGGTAAGGAAGGTCCGAAGGGGGGTAGGCTTTTCCCCTTCGGATACGCCAAAGAGTTCCTGAAAGGACAGACGGCCGATGCGGGCCACGGAATCCAGAGTGGTTAAGGCCAGAGCGGATATGCACATGGTCATGAAACAGGCGGCCACATGTTCATTGATGCCGAGCAGGGTCAGAAAGCCAGCCACACCGGAACCAAAGATGCCAAAGGGGGTGCCGGCGGGGATTTTGCCGTTGACGGCCGCCGCGCCAACCACTACCAAAGCCACGATGCCCAGCAAGGTTTCCACACACATGGCCCCGTAGCCCACAAAGAGCATATCCTTTTCGTTGCTGATGGTTTTGGAGGAGGTGTTGGCGGAAACCATACTGTGAAAGCCGGAGATAGCGCCGCAGGCAATGGTAATAAAGAGCGCGGGGAACATAACGCTGCCGTTGTCCAAGGTAAAGCCGTTAAAGGCCGCCAGATTCATGGTGGGCCGGGCCACGACCACACCGACTACCGCGCCGAGGATCATGCCCAACAGGAGGAAACTGCTGAGGTAGTCGCGTGGTTGCATCAGGAGCCACATGGGCATAACAGCGGCTATAAACATATAAGCGAATATAATGTAAATCCAGGTCTGCGTGCCGGCATACAGGGGAAAGGCAATGCCCGCGGCCATCATGACAAACACCAGACCCAGGCCGCATAAAAGCTGTATCAAATGCGACGGCTTGCAATATTTGATGAATAAGCCAAAGACAATGGCGCCGGCAATATAAAGCATGGATATGGAGGCCGCGGCGGCGCCGGGGGTATTTTCCGCCCCGGCTTTGGTAAAGCCGTTAAAGGTCTTGCCCACGATGTCGGAAAAAGCCGCGATAACCAGCAGGGTAAAGAGCCAGCTGAACAGCAGAAACAGATGCTTGCCGGTTTTGCCGATGTATTTTTCAATGAGTATGCCTATGCTTTTGCCTTCATTTTTAACAGAGGCATACAGGGCGCCAAAGTCATGCACCGCGCCAAAAAAGATGCCGCCGACCAAAAGCCAGAGCAGCACAGGCATCCAGCCGAACATGGCCGCAATGATGGGTCCGGTCACCGGACCGGCCCCGGCAATAGACGAAAACTGATGCGCAAAAACCACAAATTTTGGCGCGGCTACATAATCCTGCCCATCCGCACGGCGTAAGGCCGGGGTTTTTGCATTGGGGTCTATTCCCCATTTGCGAGTCAGCCAACGCCCATAAAACGCGTAGCCGCAGGCAAGCGCCACGATTGCGAAACCGATGATGGAAAGACTGTTCATGCTAACTCCTTCGCCCCCCTAATCATAAGGATAACTTCCTATTTGTTTTAACCTCGTCTTGAGGATAAAATATTGCGCCCAATCGGGCAAGCAGGCGTGAGCCGTTTGTATCAGGGGCTACTCCAGGGCTATCCCTCTCCTTTTGTTGTTTCTGGCCTGGATAGCCGGTTCTGTCCCAACGCGGCGCAAACCTTGCAATCTTTGTTTAAAAAACAGATCGCACAGCCGCCTCGGAAAGGGTAGGGGGTAAGCAGGGCGAAGGACCGGGACAGGACGGGACCGTCCGGCTTCAGATAGGGAACTCCGGCTGCAGCCAGAATTGCGGCCAGAGCCGGTGTCGGCTTCGGGATCGGAGCGCAGCCATGGGCGGCAATCTCCGGGATAATCGTCCGCGCCAGACCCATACACAGGGCCTGGGCCAGGGAATGATATAAAAAACTCCGGTATGGGGCGTTTTCCCAGTCCCCGCCCGCTTCCTGCTCCGCCGCGTCAGACAGCCGGACCAGAAGCAGATCTTTGCTTTTTGTCCTTCCGAACTGCTTTGCACTCCCCCCTTCTTCATCCTCTTTGACCCTTAAATGCAGGGCTTGCAGACTGTTTTGCCAGCGTTTACAGGCATCAGCCAGAGCGGCGCGCAGATCCGCACTTATATCCAGACCCCCGTTTTCCGCCAGAAAGGCGTCCAGATCCAGGGCGAAAGATATTTCAATTTTTTGCGCGTCAGACATGCCGTTGCCTCTTTACTTGTCTGTGCATGGGGAATATAAATTTGTCGTCAGGTCGGTATAAGCGCGGTCGGGGTTACCCGTCACAGGATTTTGCGCGTTTTGCCGTCCGCAGGAGGATTATGGCAGCCACAACGCAGGAATTGCGGAGTCTGATCGGCAGCGTCAGTCTGGCTGTGCCGATTCCCGGGACGCGGTTCAAGGCGCGGACCCTGGACCCTCCTTATCTTCCGCCCCCCTATTCCTCGCTTTTTGATGATCTGGCGCGTAACACTGCCGCCCTTGAGTACCACAATCAACTCAGGCAGATAGCCTTGCGTCCCCTGAGGCTGCACGCCGGT
Organism: Desulfovibrio sp.; assembly: GCA_031260965.1. Taxonomy (GTDB): domain Bacteria; phylum Desulfobacterota; class Desulfovibrionia; order Desulfovibrionales; family Desulfovibrionaceae; genus Frigididesulfovibrio. The sequence goes on from JAISKK010000054.1 coordinate 8,166, forward strand.
CAGGCCAACAGGTCCAACGGCGAAATCGGTCGTTTCGCCGCGCGTGAGCCGATTATGATCCCGGAGATGCTGGGCGGCCGTATTTTGACGACCAATCTTTGATTGTCAGGCGCTTCATCCGCGCGCCGTCGTATTTTCAGCTGACGGCGCGGGAAAATTCTACAAACGCCACCCGTAAATTTCCAAAGCGTCACGCGTCAGTCCATCCTGAAATTCAGGCGCGGCGATTTTTATAAGAGCTTTCGCTCTGGCCGCGTTGCTTTTACCCTTCAATTCCGCAATACCGTATTCAGTGACGATGGTGTCCGTGTCGTGACGTGAGGTTGTGACCGGCTGCCCCCGGTCAAAGGACCCGCAAATACGGGAAATTTTGCCTTTTGCGGCTGTGGCGGGCATGGCGATAATGCTGCGTCCGCCCTTGGACATGCTCGCTCCGCGTACAAAATCCACCTGACCGCCCACTCCGGAAAATTGTCCTGGTCCTATGCTGTCGGCGGCCACCTGACCCAGAAGATCAACCGACAGGGCGGAATTGATGGAAATCAGGTTGTCGTTCTGTCCGATAACGCGCGGATCATTGGTGTAATCCACGGGATAGCCTTCAAGTAAGGGATTATTATTGGCCCATTCATACAATTTTTTGCTGCCCATAAGGAAGGTGATGATAATTTTACCCGGATGCAAATTCTTGCGCGTACAGTTAATGACGCCTTTTTCCACAAGGTGCATGACGCCATCGGAAATCATTTCCGAATGTATGCCCAGGTCTTTTTGATCCACAAGAGAACTTAACACCGCATCGGGAATAGCCCCTATGCCCAGTTGGAGGCAGTCGCCGTCCTTGATCAGCCCGGCAATGTGGCGGCCTATGGCGGATTCCACAGCGCCGATAGTGGCCGGCGTGAGTTCAAGAATGGGATCCCTGGAATTGACGAATATGTCAATTTCTCCGGCGTCAATAAAGGACTGTCCCCCTATGAAGGGCATGTTCGGGTTAATTTCCGCGATAGTCAGTTTGGCGCTGCGGGCGGCCGGGAGCGTATAGTCAATGGAAACTCCGAGACTGAACCTGCCCTTGTCATCAGGCAGGGAGACAGTGATCATGGAGACATCGACAGGCATGGCTCCACTGCGAAACAGAGAAGGGATAGCGGAAAAAAAGATCGGCGTGTAATCGGCTCTGCCTTCCGCAACCGCGGCGCGCGTGCCCGCGCTGAGATAGAGCCCGTTAAAATGAAAGTTATCCTGATATTCAGGATTGCAGTAGATGTTCTTGTCGAGAGACACCATATGCACAATTTCCACATTGCGCAGTTCGGGAGCCCTGGCTACCAGCGCGTTCACCAGAGCTACCGGGACCCCCGCCGCATTGGGGAGAACAACCCGATCCCCTGATTTTACCTCTCGAACAGCATCTTCAACCGAGCGCGTATTTTGCGCAATATGTTTTTCCCAGTCCATAACGTCTCCCTATTATAAAGATGCTGAATATACAGTTTCTGTGTCTAAAAATATAAGCATCGTTTTCTATTTACTCTTTGTACTCTTCAGCGTCAACGGAAAATGCCGGCTTGCAATTTACCGGCTGCGCCGTTTGATGCCGATAATGTTGGGCAGGGCGGCCTGCGGATTGCCGCGCGTATTCAGAATGCTCTGCAAACCTTTCCAGATGTGTACCCCGCCGCCGGGGACGGGGAAATAGGCGGCCCCGTACAGAGGAGTGACGCTTGTTCCGCTGTGGGGGGGGGCGGGAGGTGTCGCTGCTGCGCCGGATCTGTCCGCCCCGGCGTTTTTTCCGGACAGGGGGGAATCGTCAAGACGCAGAAAAAGCCCGGCCTGCGCGCCGCCCTCAACATACATGACCGTGCGCAGGGACAGGGCAAAATCCTTAAGCCGGGCCGCAAAAACTTCTGAAGGCAGAGGCTCGCGGCAGAGGATAAAAAGTATGCGTCCGACCGCGTCTTCAGCCACCGCCGCTATGCTGTGAACCGGCCCGCCCTCGCGCCAGAGCACATTGCCGGCGCTGTCCATAAAACGGAAATTCTGGACCACAATGGAATAGTCGTCCGGCAGGAAGGGCATGCCGGAAGCGCCGCGTTCCAGGATACGGGCCTTCGGGAGTCCGGGGAGCGTGGGGTTGGCGACAAAAAAGGCTCCCAGGCGACCTCCGATTTTTTCATTGTTTACGGATTGGCCCTTGCGCATATATCCGGTGCTGGTGACCCCATCGGGAAGATACATGGAGGCGTTGATCCCGGCGCGCAGATCAAGATGCAGGCTCCAGTCCAGCAGGGAATAAGCCCTGCCTTCTTCGGAGGCCATGCCCAGGGTGAATTCATGTTTCTCCGGATCAATGCGCAGGATGGTGAAAAGGATCCCGGTGGGATCGTTGCCGGGGGCAGGGGCGATCTGGGAAATTTCCAGACCCGGCTCAAGGGCGGCGAAAAGGGGTCCGGCTGCCGGGAAAGTGGCGTTTGCCGCTATGCGTTGCGGACGCGCGCCATCTTCCCCGGCCGGGGCGGCCGGGGAGGGGAGCAAAAAGAGCAGGGCCGCAAGACAGGCAAGCGGCAGACAGGGGCGTACAGGTCTCAAACAGTTATCCTGTGGCGCGCTACAGCAGATTGACATTGAGTCTTTTGTACGGGAAAGACAGGCGCCCTGCAAGTCTTTGCGGCCCATAATACTGCCGCCCCTTGCCTGAACCGTCTTGATGTATTACAGTGATCACAAATAAATCTGGAGTTCTGATGAAACGAAGCAAAACAGTGACTCTGTTGATTATGGGTTCTTTGGGTCTTGGTGCGCAAGGTTGCGGCACGGATCGGGCTGATGAGGGCATGTACAGTTTTTCCTCTCTACGGGAATGCGTGGACAGCGCCATATTCTCCGAAGAGGAGTGCCGGGACTTGGCGCGCGATGCTCTGGCCTCGTCTCCGCGTTTCTCCTCAAAGGAGGAATGTGAGGCAAGCTTCGGTCCGGGCGCCTGCTCCGGCGCTCCGGGGGCGGGACAGGCGGGCGCGGAAGCCGGTGATGTGGACGTCAGGGCGGATTCCGGCGGCTACTGGATGCCGATGATGATGGGTTTCATGGCCGGGCGTTTTTTGGGCGGCGGCAGAATGTATCATGGCTCGCAGGGCCTGTATCGGGAACCGGGCGCTCGTCCGGGCGACCGGTCTTTCCGCACTGCCGGCGGCGAAAGTGTGCGTCCTGATCGCAGCGGCCGGGTGAACAACCCCAGCCCGCGTTTGAGCCAGAGTATGACCCACAATGCCAAACCCAGCCTGGGGCGTTCCGGCTTCGGCGCGCGTGGCGGCTTTGCCGGTGGCATGGGCGGGGGTTCGTGAAGCGGTTAAAACTTGAACCTCGCCCCGGCTGGGTTGAAATCGCCGAGGAACACGGATTTTTTTTCCATCATGTGAACGGGGAAATATACTGGGACGAATCCGCCGCTTACGCTTTTACCCTGGAAGAAATAGAAGCGGGTCTCGAAGATCCTGCCCAGGAACTGGCCGATATGTGCCTGGATCTGGCCGGGGACATTGTAAGCAGCGAGGAGCTTCTGGAAACCCTGCGCATTCCGCGCGAGTTTTGGAATATGCTGCGCGATTCCTGGCAGCGCAACGAGCCTTCCCTTTATGGCCGTTTTGATTTCGCCTATGACGGTCATTCTCCGGCCAAACTCTATGAGTACAACGCCGATACCCCAACGGCCCTTTTCGAGGCCGCCTTTTTTCAGTGGAACTGGCTGGAGGACAGCATAAAACTCGGGACTGTCCCGCAAGACGCGGATCAGTTTAACAGTATCCAGGAGCGTATGGTCGAGACCTTCGCCTCTTTTCAGGTCGAGGGGCTCATGCACTTTGCCTCCATGAAGGATACGGAAGAAGACAGGGCCACGGTGGAATACATCCTGGACTGCGCGGCCCAGGCCGGCATCCGGGGCAAGGCGCTTTACATGGAGGACATAGGGGTTGACGAACAGGGGCTGCTTATTGATCCGGACGGCGTGGCCATCCACCGCCTTTTCAAGCTCTATCCCTGGGAATTTATGTGGAAGGACGATTTTGCCCGCTTTTTGCCCGCCAGCGACACTACCTTTGTGGAACCGGCCTGGAAAATGGTTCTTTCCAACAAGGGCATCCTGCCCCTGCTCTGGGAGCGGCACGAGGGACACCCGAACCTGCTCCCCGCCTGGTTTCATAATCCGGCCGAAGCCCCGCCTGTGGCCGACTATGTGCTCAAACCCCTGCTCTCGCGCGAGGGGGCGAACATTTATGTCTTCAAGGACCACCGTCAGGTTTTTATGAGCGAAGGGATTTACGGCGGGGAAGGATTTATCGGACAGTCCCTGAATCCGCCGCCTTTTGTGGACGGGCACGGTCCGATCTGCGGGGTCTGGATCGTGGGCGGCAAAAGCTGCGGCTTGGGTCTGCGCGAAGACGAAAGTCCGATCACCGGCAACCTCTCGCGTTTTGTGCCGCATGTCATTCTTCCCGGACCCCTTTGAGAATGAGGCTCATCCACACTTCTGACTGGCATCTCGGGCGGACGGAAAACAGGGCAAGCCGCTATGCGGAGTTTGAGGCTTTTCTGGACTGGCTCTCCGAAATCCTGATGAGAGAGCGGGCAGACGCTTTGCTGGTGGCGGGAGACATTTTTGATTCCGCGAGTCCGGGCACACACGCCCAGGAGCTTTATTACCGCTTTTTATGCCGGACGGCGGACTCCTCCTGCCGCCATGTAGTCATCATCTCCGGCAATCATGATTCCCCATCCTTCCTCAATGCCCCCAAAGATCTGCTCCGGGTTCTGAATATCCATGTCGTAGGCCAGACCCCGGAAAACCCGGAAGACGAGATTCTTGTTCTCAAGGATGAAGGCGGGAAGGCAGAACTGGTCCTCTGCGCTGTTCCTTATCTGCGCGATGGCGACATTCGCGCCGCTGAAGCCGGGGAAAGCATTGCTGACAAGGAGATCAGGCGGGTTTTGGGCATCAGGGAACACTTCGCCCGCGCGGCTGCCCTGTCCAGGCGCAAGGTAGCCGAAAACGGCGGGTGCGTCCCCATCGCGGCTATGGGACATCTTTTTGTCGCCGGCGGCAAAAGCGCGGAGGGCGATGGGGTGCGCGATCTTTACGTCGGTTCTCTGGGGCTGGTCCCGGCTGATATTTTTCCGGCGGATTTCGCCTATGTGGCGCTCGGCCATCTGCATGCCCCGCAGAAGGTACGGGGTTGTGAAACAATCCGTTACAGCGGGTCTCCTCTGCCCATGGGTTTTGCCGAGGCGGATCAGCAAAAAAGCGTCTGTCTGGTTGAATTGGCCGGGCCCAAAGCGCAGGTCGCACTCCTGGACATTCCGCTTTTTCAGAAATTCGCGCGTCTGCGCGGCAACTGGACAGAACTCGAGGATGGCCTGCGCGTCATGCGGGCCGAAAATTCCGCCGCCTGGCTGGAGATAACCTATACAGGCGAGGAGGTAATAAGCGATCTGCCCGCCCGTTTGGAGGAGCTTCTGGCCGGAACGCGCATGGAGATCCGCGTCATCCGTGACGCGCGTCTGCTCAAGACTGCTCTGGGTGAAATACATGCCGGGGAACGCCTGGCCGATCTGGATGTGCGGGAGGTCTTTGAACGCTGCATGGACAGCCGTACCGTGCCGGAAGAACAGCGGCCCGGCCTGCGTCTGGCCTATCAGGAAATACTGGCCTCCATGTTTGAGGATGAGGAGAAGTAATGCGGATTCTTGGCATTCGACTGCGTAACCTGAACTCCCTGGCCGGGGACTGGGAGATAGACTTCACGCATCCACTTTTTGTCGGAGACGGGATTTTCGCCATTACCGGACCGACCGGGGCGGGCAAGAGTACCATTCTGGACGCCATCTGTCTGGCTCTTTACGGACGCACACCCCGCCTGAACCGCATAAGTCAGAGCGCCAATGAAATTATGACGCGCCGCCGTAGCGACTGCATGGCCGAAGTGAGCTTTGAAACTGAATCCGGGCGTTTCCGCTGCCACTGGAGCCAGCAACGCGCCCGCAGGGTAAAAGGCCTTCTTCAGGCCCCGAAGCACGAGCTTGCCGATGCGGATTCCAATGCGGTTCTGAGCACGGGACTGCGGGCGACGGCGGAGCGCATAGAGGCTGAAACGGGGATGAATTTTGAACAGTTTACCCGTTCCATGCTTCTGGCCCAAGGTAATTTTGCCAAATTTCTCCAGGCCGGTCCGGATGAACGCGCCCCGATTCTTGAGCGCATAAGCGGCACGGATATTTACAGCCGCATCTCCATGCGCGTTCAGGAAAGGTGTTCACGCGAACAAAAGAAAGTTGAGGAACTGGAAAAGGATCTTGCCGGTCTGCCCCTGCTTGCTCCGGAGGAGGAGCAGGAACTGAAACTGCGCCTTCGGCGGAACATGGAACTGGAAGCCGGGATAGGGGCAAAGATTGAGGAAACGCACCGGGCTGTTGCCTGGCTTTTAAGCCTTAAAAGTCTTGAGGAGGATTTGCAAAACCTGGACAGGCAGGAAAGCGACTGGGAAAAAAGGATGCTCGCCTTTGCTCCGGACAGGGAAAGGCTGGCCCGCGCGGAGCGGGCTTTTGCAATCGGCGCCGCTTACTCTGTCCTTCTGGCCCTGCGTCAGGAACAGAACAGGGGAGAAGAAAGACTGGACAAAGAGAAGCAGACCCTGCCTGCGTTGATCGGAGCGGCGCAAAAGGCGGATGCGGAGTTCAGAAGCGCGGGGGTAAAGCAGGAGGAAAAAAGAGCGGAGCGGCTGAAGTCCCTGCCTCTTTTGCACCGGGCGCGGGAGTTGGATGTCCGGCTTGCGGATTATGAGATGCGGGCGCAGGCGGCAGCCCTGACCGTGCGGGAGATGGAGAAAAAATATGTCGCCCTTCAGTCCGGAGAACAGGCGGCATTTTTGGAACTGGAAGAAAAAAAGGGCAGGCTTGGGCTGGTGGCGCAAAGGATTGAGACCGGGGCGGCGGATGCGGCCCTGTCGGAAAAATTCGCCGGGTTTAGTGAGCGTCTGCAAATTATACAGGAGCAGGATGAGGAATTGCGCGTCAGGCAGCGCGCTTTTGCCGAGGCTGAACAGGATTTTGCGCGCAAGGCGGCGGCGGCGGCGAAGAGTTCCTATGTCCTTGCCGCTGCGCAAAAGGCCCTGGAAGCGGCGGGGACGAAACTTGAGGCAGGGCGGACAAAGCTTGAGGCGGAGTCTACGCAACGGGAAAGTGTTCTGCTTGCGAAAATTGCCGCCCTGGAGGAAGAACGCCGCCGGCTTTTGCCTGGCGAACCCTGCCCCTTGTGCGGGGCCAGGGAACACCCCTTTGCTCTTGCCGATCACGCTTTGACCGGCTCCGTTCTGGTTTCAGCCTCCGCCCCTGCCGGCAAGCCTGAGCACGGGAGCGCTCAAAACACCCGGTTTTTGGAACTGGCCGTCCAGAGGGCAAAGGCCATGGAAGAACTGGAGCGGGAAATTTTTGCCTTAAGCGAGAGCCTCGGCAGACGTAAAGAAGAATTCACCGGAGCGGAGAAGGCGGTTATGGCCGACTCGGTGCACTGCGAGGCGGCGGGTGCTTTGCTGGAACGCCTGCGCCGGGAATGTCTGGAGGCGGAAAATCGGGCGAAAAAAGCCCTGGAGCTTTTTCGCGCGGATCTTCGTCCTTTCGGGCTGGAGAATTTTTCCGGGAAAAACCCCGCAGCGCTCCGAAAAAACCTGCTTGAACGGCGCGATGCGTGGGCGCGCCGGCAAAATGAAAAAGTGGAACTTGAGAAGGAGCTTGCGGATCTTTCAGTACGAGCGGAGCGGCAGAGGGATCTGAGAGTGCGGGCCAGGGAGGAGGGTGAAAAAGAAGCCGGGCGGCTGGAGGCGCTGTTAAGGGAACGGGATGCTCTGGCGACGGAAAGGCTGGACTTTTTTTCCGGACGCTCTGCCGATCTGGAGGAAGAAGGTCTGAACTTTGGTGAAAAAGAGGCGCAGGATGCCTTTGAACTGGCCAGGAAAAAACTTGAGAGTACGCGCCGGGAACTGGGAGATTTACAATCCGGGATTGCGGAGCAGGAGAAAGCGCTTGCCGGGCGTGCCCCGCGTATAGGGGAGGCCGAAGAAAATTTTCTCGCCAGTATTAAGGAATCGGGCTTTGTGGACGAAAAGCATTATGTCACCTGTCTTTTGCCGGATGAGGAGCGTAAGAGGCTGGATATGTCGGCGACCGGGCTGGCCGGTGAGAAAAGGGAAATAGAATCCGCGCGCCGGGAAAAAAGCGCCGCCCTTGTGGCTGGCCGGGAAAAAAAGCTGACGGATCTGGATCTGGCCGGGGCAGGGGCAGAACATGAGCGTCTGCTGGAAGAACAGAAACAGGCGCAACGGGAAAGCGGCGGACTAACCCAGACTTTGCTGAACAATGAAAAAATTTTGCTCCGGCGTCGGGAGCAGGTTGAGGTTCTGGCCGTACAAAAGGCCGAATACAGACGCTGGGAGGCGCTTTATGATCTGATCGGTTCGGCGGACGGGAAGAAATATCGTAATTATGTCCAGGGTCTGACTTTTGAAATGATGATTAATCTTGCCAATCGGCAGCTTGGTAAAATGAGCGACCGTTATCTTTTAATGCATGACCGTGAGCAGTCTTTAGGACTGGATGTGCTGGACAACTGGCAGGCCGGCGAGATCCGCTCCGCCAAAAATCTCTCAGGGGGAGAAAGCTTTATCGTTAGTCTGGCTCTGGCCTTGGGGCTTGCCGACATGGCAGGAGAGAGAGGGGGTGTGGATTCCCTCTTTCTGGATGAAGGCTTCGGAGCCCTGGATGAGGAGGCTTTGGACACCGCTCTGGACACCTTGTCCGGTCTTAAGCGGGAAGGCAAACTGATCGGGCTCATTTCACATGTCCCGGCTATCAGGGAACGCATCGGGGCGCGGATTCAGGTCAATCCTCTGCGCGGCGGTCTGAGCGGGATTTCCGGGCCGGGATGCCAGGGCGGCGGGCTTTGACAAAAGGCAGGCTTGCGGCAAAAGGGAGGTTGGCAGTCGCGCCCTTGCCCTTTGCCCCGGCAAGGCTTATTATAAAGGTGTGACGCATTTTTTTGATCCTGGTCCTGAAATTGCATATGCCACTGTGGCTTCAATTTTCCAACCCTGGAGTTTTTTGTGCCCACCATACCTATGGTAATAGAGAGTACAGGCCGCGCGGAGCGGGCCTACGACATATACTCGCGTCTGCTCAAGGACCGTATTATTCTTCTTGGGGAAGCGGTAGATGAGCATGTTGCCTCTCTTGTCTGCGCTCAGCTTCTTTTTTTGGAATCCGAGGACCCGGAGAAGGAAATATACCTGTATATAAACTCGCCCGGCGGTCTGGTGACAGCCGGTCTGGCCATATATGACACCATACGCTACATCACGAGTCCCGTAGCTACCCTGTGCATGGGACAGGCCGCCAGTATGGGAGCGCTTCTGCTTTGCGCCGGAGCAAGCGGTCTGCGTTACGCCCTGCCCCACAGCCGCATAATGATCCACCAGCCTTCGGGAGGATTCAGGGGACAGGCCACAGATATAGACATCCATGCCCGCGAGGTGCTGCGCCTGCGGCAGATGCTTAATGAAATCATGGCTGAACACAGCGGGCAGGACATCGGACGCATTGCCGATCTTACGGAACGCGACAATTTCCTCAGCGCGCAGGAAGCGGTGGAACTCGGACTTGTGGATCGCGTTCTCACCTCCCGCGAGGATCTGAATGTGGAGAAAAAAGATTAATGTTTTTTTGCTGTGAGGGTGTAAATGACTAAGATAACTAGAAAAGATAGTAAAGACCCGATATTGCGCTGCTCTTTCTGCGACAAGACGGACGAGCAGGTGCAAAAATTGATTGAAGGCCCTGACCATGTCTGCATATGCGGAGAATGCGTAACTCTTTGCAATCAGATAATAGCCGGGCAAAATCTTGATGAGGCCAAGCAGGACGGTGGTCTGATTCCGCCCATGGAGATCAAGGAACATCTTGACGAATATGTCATAGGTCAGCAAAGGGCGAAAAAAATTCTCGCCGTGGCCGTCCACAATCATTACAAGCGTGTGTTTTCCAAAGAGTCCACCGGGGGCGTGGAACTGGAAAAAAGCAATATTCTGCTTATGGGACCCTCCGGCAGCGGGAAAACCCTGCTTGCCAAAACCCTGGCCCGCGTACTCAATGTCCCCTTCGCCATTGCCGATGCCACCACTCTTACGGAGGCCGGATATGTAGGGGAGGATGTGGAGAATATCCTGGTGCAGCTTTTGCAGAATGCGGATTATGATCTGGAGGCGGCCGCGCGCGGTATTATCTATATCGACGAGATCGACAAGATTTCCCGCAAGGGGGACAGTCCCTCCATTACCCGCGATGTTTCCGGGGAAGGCGTGCAGCAGGCCCTGCTCAAGATTATTGAAGGCACGGAGGCCAACATTCCACCCAAGGGTGGACGCAAACATCCGCAACAGGAATATATACGCATCAACACCTCGGATATACTATTTATTCTGGGCGGGGCTTTTGTAGGCCTGGAAAAAATTGTCGAACAGCGGGTGCGCGGGCGTTCCATGGGTTTTGGGGCGCGTATCAGCGGGGCTGACAAGGAAGGCAAGGGGAAAAAGAATTCGGAACTGGAATTTCTGGATCAGGTGCATCCCAATGATCTGGTGAAATTCGGTCTTATCCCGGAATTTGTCGGCCGCATACCTGTCATCACCCACCTGGACGAGCTTGACGAGGCGGATCTGATGCGCGTGCTCACTGAACCGAAAAACGCTCTTATCCGCCAGTATCAGACCCTTTTTGAACTGGACAACGTGACCCTTCGCTTCACGCAGGACGCGTTGCAGGCGACGGCCCGGCAGGCCATAGCGCAGAAAACGGGGGCGCGCGGTCTGCGTAATGTGCTGGAAAGCGCCATGCTTGATATCATGTACAAGCTGCCGTCGGAAAAGGGTTTACAGGAGTGCGTGATCAATGCGGCGGTTATTGAAAGAGACAAGCCTCCCCTGCTTATTTACGAGGTGGATGCGGAAAAACGCAAAAGTCCCGGCAAAGCGGCCGAGGCTTAGAGCGGATTGGAGCAGGCGGGCTTTTGCCTGCCGTAAGCGACAATATCAGGCGTAAAATGCCCTGAATATTTTTTCGGGTTTTTCAGTGCTGGAGACAATATGGCTATATCGTTGCGAATTTCTACTCCCATGGAGATGCCCCTCATGCCCCTGCGTGAGGTGGTCATGTTCCCGAGGGCGGTGTCCCCGCTTTTCGTCGGGCGCGAAGGCTCCATAAAGGCCATAAAGAGCGCCATAGAACAGTATAACAGGCAGATATTCCTTGTTGCCCAGCGCGATTCTTCCGTTGCCAGACCGGAGGAGAAGGATTTGTTCAAAGTCGGCACGGTCTGCCGTATCCTTCAGCTTCTGCCTTTGCCGGACGGCACGATCAAGGTGTTGGTCGAAGGCCTGCACCGGGCGCGCTGGCGTCCTTCCCAGACCTTTTTCGCTCCATCGGTCGGGGCCTTCGGCTCGGCCCCGAAGCCCTCGCGCCAGGATGTCCCTGACAGCCAGGCAGAGAAGGAAGTCGGGGACGATATCCAGGAAATTCTGCAACTTGTCCGGACCCTGCCCTTTGAGGAGGAAGAGGCCGCTTTGGGCCAGACGCGGGTGAGCGTCGAGATTATTCATGAGACCCTTGAGGAATACGGCAAGTTCAACAAAAAAATTACAGCCGAAGTATTGTACGCCGCCACGGCCAACAAGAACCCGGGGATGCTCGCGGATGCAGTGGCCCCGCTTCTTAAAGCGGATTATTTGAAAAAGCAGGAACTCCTTGAAGAAGCGAAACAGGCCAGACGTCTGGATATGGTTTTTGAACTGTTGCAGCAGGAAGTGGCGCACGCCGGTATGGATCAGCGCATTAAAGGCCGCGTCAAAAGCCAGATGGAGCGCAACAACCGCGATTATTATCTGAATGAGCAGATCAAGGCCATCAACAAGGAAATGGGCCGGGAGGATGACCCGGAGGCGGAACTGAAAGAACTGGAAACGCGCCTCGCGGAAAAAAATATGCCGGATGAATGCCGGGAAAAATCCATGCGCGAGTTCAAAAAGCTGCGCCACATCCCGCCCACGGCGGCGGAATACACAGTAGTCCGCAATTATGTGGACTGGATTCTGGATTTGCCCTGGAATGTCCTGAAAGAAGCGGAGATCGATCTGGAGAAGGCCAAGGCCACTCTGGACGCCGATCACTATGGACTGGAGAAGGCCAAGGAGCGCATCCTCGAATATCTGGCCGTGCAGAAACTGGTTAATAAACTCAAGGGCCCCATTCTCTGTCTGGTCGGACCTCCGGGGGTAGGCAAGACTTCTCTGGCCAAATCAGTGGCCTCTGCCACCGGGCGCGAGTTCGTGCGTCTTTCCCTGGGCGGGGTGCGCGACGAGGCGGAGATACGCGGACATCGCAGGACCTATGTGGGCGCCTTGCCCGGAAAAATTATCCAGTCCTTGAAACGGGTGAAGTTTAATAATCCCCTTTTCTGCCTGGACGAAATTGACAAATTGAGCGTGGATTTTCGCGGCGACCCTGCCTCGGCTTTGCTGGAGGTGCTGGACCCGGAGCAGAATCATGCCTTTGCGGATCATTACCTGGATATGGACTATGATCTTTCGCAAATCTTTTTCATCACCACGGCCAACTCCCTGCACACCATACCTCTGCCCCTGCAGGACCGTATGGAGATCATCAAGCTGCCCGGCTATCTGGAGACGGAAAAGCACAATATCGGCAAACATTTCCTGATGCCCAAACAGATTGAGGCGCATGGACTGACTGCGGGTAATCTGCGCCTTTCCGACAACAGTTTGCTGGAAGTTATCCGCTCTTACACCAAAGAGGCGGGGGTACGCGGTCTGGAACGTGAGATCGCCGGCATCTGCCGCAAGGCGGCCATGCAGATTGTGGAGTCCGGCGATTTGGGCAAACAGGTGGCCGTCACCTGCCAGAACCTCTCCCAGTTTCTGGGCGTGAAAAAGTTCCGTTACGGGGAACGCGAGGAAGAGGTGCGCATAGGCGTATGCACCGGTCTCGCCTATACTGAACTTGGCGGCGAGCTTCTACTCGTGGAAACCGCCCTCATGCCGGGGAGCGGGAAGGTGAGCACCACCGGAAAACTCGGGGACGTGATGCAGGAATCCGCTTCCGCCGCCCTGTCTTATGTGCGTTCCAGATCGGACTCCTTCGGGCTGCGTCCGGATTTTCACAAGGACATAGACATCCATATCCATGTGCCCGAAGGAGCTACACCCAAAGACGGGCCTTCGGCCGGAATCACCCTGACCGCCTCTCTGCTCTCCGCCCTGCTCGGGTTGCCCCTGCGTAACGATTTGGCCATGACCGGGGAGATAACCCTGCGCGGGCGTGTGCTGCCTATTGGCGGTCTGCGCGAGAAACTGCTGGCAGCGCACCGGGGGCTGATTTCCACAGTCATTCTGCCCAAGGATAACGAGAAGGATTTGAAGGATGTTCCTGATGAGATTTTGAAAGGACTGAACCTGATATTGGTCAGCCATGTGGATGAGGTTTTGCCTCTGGCCCTGATCGCCGGGGTAGGGGAAATATACCCGGAAGGCCGCCGCGCCAGTCCATTGTACCTGTCCCTGCGCCACGGGACGGATTTGGACGGCCCCAGGGGAGCGGCGCATTAATTTGGCTATGGGCGCGGGTAAAAGAGAGATTTGCAGTCCTGAAGGAAAGGACATCCTGCGGACAAAGGATCAGACGGCAGGCGAGCCGGAGCATCGCGTCCAGCTTGCGCGCCGGGACTTGATTGTTTTTGAACAGCGCCTGTGCGCGGCCATAGCCGCATTTTTTCCTTTTAAAAGCCACAGTCTGCATTTTCCGCGTAAGCTGGAAGGTCACTGCGCAAGCTGGATCGCTAAAGAAAAGAAGCTGCTTCTTCCCATCCCCGGTCCTGACGGCAGTCTGGGCATTTTTGTGGCCAGAGGGGTGGAAGCCAAGCCGCAGGGCCTATTGTCCCACTGGCCGGGTCTTGGCGCCCTGATCGCGGATAATCTTTTGCTTTACAAACGTAGCCTCTGTGATCCGATCACCGGTCTTTTCACGCGTCATTATCTTCTGCGCGGCATGGAACGGGCTATTGCGGTCATGCGCGATCCTGTCGAAGCGGAGGTTTTTTTAAACGGTGAAGGCGCGCGCGGGATGAGCCTGGCCTGTCTGGTCGTGCGTCTTGCGGATTTGCGTGATGTGGCCCGCGAGTTTGGCTATAGGTTCACGGACGATTTGATGCGCGTCCTGGCCGACGCCCTGCTTGAGGTTTGCCCGCGTCAGGCCCTGGCGGCCAGGACGGGGGACGCGGAATTCGCCCTCTATTTTCCGGCGGCAAGTCCTTCCGCCTGTCGGGATCTGGGCGCGGGGATCGTCGCGGCTCTGGGCAAGGTTTATCTGCCGCATCCCCTGTGCCGCGAACGGATCGGAGTAAACGCTCTGGTCGGCTACAGTCTTTATCCCCTGGATTTGAGCGGTGACATTTTCGCGCGGCCCGCAGCCGAGCAGGCGCGGATCATGCTGCGCAAAGCGCGGCTGGCAGCCGCCCTGGCCGCTGAACATTTGCCCGGTCATCCCGGTCGCGTGGATCCGGCTGGAGTGATGGGTTTCGGGCGTATTTTGATTGAAGGCGGGCGGGTGCTGGAAAAACTGCCCATGTCACGGGTTCTGGTCAGTCTGGGCGCTAACGCCAATGCCCGTGAAGGGCGGCGTTTTTCCGTATGGTCAACGCGCTTTCCCGGCGGGGAAGGAGCATCGGGTCAAGCCCCTTCGCCGCTTTATAAAGGCGAAATTGTACTCATGGAAGTTTATGGCGACATGAGCCAGGCGGAAGTCATCCATCTTGGAGAGCCGACCTGGGACATTGAGGCCGGAGATCTGCTGCTCCTTCTGCCCGAAGATCAAGGCAGCAACGCCGGCGCAAGCGGCGTCTTTCGCCCGGACCCGGACACAGGGCTGTTGCGTCACGGAGATTTTCTGGCCCGCTGGGCGGAAGAGCGGGAGAAGGCGGCGTCCTTTTCCATAGTCCTGCTGCGTATTGTCCCGCAAAAAAAACCGGATTTTCCTGCAGCGGACGATTTTTTGTCCGCCCGGCTTAATGCGGAAGATGCGGAAAAATATGCGGAAGCCTTTCCGGATCGGGTGGATGGGACACTTGCCCTGCATCCGGCGCAGTTCATGGCCGGTGCCGCGCGGATCTGCCGCGCAGGGTTTGGACCCAAGTCCCTGGGCGGGCGCTACGGTTTGAACAGCCTTATTTTTTATTGTCCGCACGAGGATCAGGAGGGTGCGGCCATAGTGGCCGAAGTTTGCAAAAACCTTGCTGTGGAAATGGAGAAAAGCCTCGATTTGGATGCGGCCTTCGGCATAGCCCCCCATCCCTATCTGGATTTCCGCAAGGCCCACGCCCTGGAAAACAGCCGCAAGGCTCTGGAGTATGCGCTGCTTTTGCCGGCGCCCCATGTGGGTCTTCTGGATTCGCTGGCCTTGAACATCAGCGCTGATAAAAATTTCAGCCGCGGCGACATCTTCGCGGCTGTCCGGGAATATCAGGCGGCTCTGCTCGCGGACGACAAAAACAGTCTGGCTTGGAATTCGCTCGGCATCTGTCTTGCCGGACTCTCGCGCCACGCCGAGGCCGAGGAGCATTTCACCCGCGCTCTGGAATGTAACCCGGACTATGCCATGGCCCATTACAACCTCGGCTACATGCACCAGTCCAGGGGACGGGACGAGCCGGCCGGCCACTGCTACAACGCCTGTCTGGACAAGGATCCGGCCAACGCCTTCGCCCTGATCCGTCTGGGACAGCTTGCCGAAACGGCGGGCCGAAAGGACGAGGCGCGGGTCTTTTACGAGCGGGCCGCGCAGTTGCCGGGGGGAGAGGGTCTTACCTACAGGCATTTCGCCCGGCTCTCTCTTGGCGAGGGGAAAGAGGACGAAGCGCGCGAGCATCTGCATGAAGCCCTTCTCTCCGATCCGCAGGATGCCCCGGCCATGGCCCTTCTGGCCCGCATTTATCTGGACGCGGGCGAAGACCCGGATATGGCGGCAGGTTTTGCGCGCCAGAGTGTTTCTCTACGCCCGGATCTCAAAAGCGGCTGGTTGCAATTGGCCAGGGCCTTGGAAGCCGTTGGCAGAGAAGTGGAAGCCAGAGAGGCGCGTCTCAAGG
The DNA here is from genome assembly GCA_031260965.1 of Desulfovibrio sp. Classification (GTDB taxonomy): domain Bacteria; phylum Desulfobacterota; class Desulfovibrionia; order Desulfovibrionales; family Desulfovibrionaceae; genus Frigididesulfovibrio. The sequence goes on from JAISKK010000054.1 coordinate 24,415, forward strand.
CGGGAGAAGCCTGAAGCAGCTTGAGCTGGCGGATCTTTTTCAAACATCCAAGCTAAGTTTACCACATCTCGTCTACTTTGCCTGTATTTATTCCTCATTCTGCATAGGGCTGTCAAACAGACCCAATCGCTCCAAACTACCGCTGCATATTCAGCCACAGTTCCGGTTTTTCGGGAGATTTTTATGGAAAAGCCTGTTTGCGCAAGGGGAGCTTGTACCTCCGGCATTTTACGGATATACCTCCATATGTTATGTATGGAATTCGTCCCCCGTAAGGGCTTGTATACAGACCTGCACACACAAAGGTAGACCCTACAGGAATACTGGATAGGATGAGAATGAAACCGAAAGTTGCTTTTTTATTATTGGCTGGAGCGGTTTTAATGGCCTTGTTGGGGCTGTTCGCAGTTGGCCAGGGGGAAGGGGACAGGACAGATCATGAGTATGCGGGAAGGGCTGACGAAGTAAGCCTTGCGTTTGCTCAGTCCCGTGGTCTGGACCATGAGGCGATGCTTGCGAAAGACAAAAGGGATGCCGCAAACAAGATTGCCGGCAAAGAGAAGACGCAGGCTATTGTCTATGCCCTCGCAGGGGTGATGTTTGCAGGAGGCTTATATTTAATTTTGCTTGGGCGGGAAAAAGACAGGATCGCTTGACATTCCTCTGAACGACATAATTTATACAGATGCAAAGGGCTGTTTTGGGGCTAAGTCTTTTACCGCCGGCGCACGGGCCAGGCGTTGCCATTTATGCCCGCTTGGGCTATTCTTTTTATGGAAATTACCGGCTCCCAAGGCTTGGTAAGAAAAGTTACGCGCCGAATGCTTCCAGGCTCATGATCCCGAACGCTTCCTACAGTTTTTGAAAGATATTGGAACAACCACTTCATCATTATGACCACCGCTATGCCCAAAATTTACATGAATTTTTTACCCTCAATCGGCGTGCGGCGAATCCTCAGGCAGGGGTATCCAATGCGTCCGGTTCAAGACGGCGTTGCGGACAAAGCTGAAGCGTCACGGCTCCGCTTCCATTTTCAACAGTAATATTTTTCATAGAATATAAAAAAATCAAGGAGATATCCATTATGTCCGCATACAGGGATTTGCTTGACAGGTTGCGGGCCGTCCCGAAAAAATGGCTGGTTACCGGCGCGGCCGGTTTTATAGGGTCCAATCTGGTCGAAACACTTTTACAGAACGGGCAGACGGTTACGGGTCTGGATAATTTTTCCACCGGCTACCAGAAAAATATAGATATGGCCCTGGCAGCCGCTGGGGCTGGGGCGAAGAATTTCAGCTTCACACGCGGCGACATTCGGGATTTGGACACCTGCCGCGCGCTTTGCGCGGGGGTTGATTATGTCCTGCATCAGGCGGCTTTGGGTTCTGTGCCGCGTTCTATCGATGATCCGGCGGCGAGCAACGCGAGCAATGTGGACGGGTTCCTGAACATGCTTTTGGCCGCACGCGATGCCGGAGTGAAAAATTTTGTCTATGCTTCTTCCAGTTCCATTTACGGGGACGAGCTCACCTTGCCCAATGTTGAGGACCGCATCGGCAAGGAGCTTTCTCCCTATGCGGTGACCAAGCACGTCAACGAACTCTACGCTGGCGTTTTTGCCACAGCTTACGGTTTCAGCAGCATCGGTCTGCGCTATTTCAATGTCTTCGGGCAGCGCCAGGACCCGCACGGAGCCTATCTCAGCGTCATTCCCCTATGGTTCGCCGGTCTGTTGAAGGGTGAAACGCTTTATATAAATGGGGATGGGGAGACCAGCCGCGATTTCTGTTTTATAGACAACTGTGTGCAGGCCAATATCCTGGCCGCGTGCAGCACTGACCCCAAGGCCCTGAATCAGGCTTACAATGTGTCTTTCGGGCAGCAGATAAGCCTGACTGATCTCTTTGCCCTGGTCCGGGACGAGGTTGCGCGGCATAAGCCGCAGGTGGCCAAGGCCGAAGCGGTGTACAGGGAATTCAGACCCGGCGATGTGCGTCATACCAGGGCGAATATCGGCAAGGCGCGCGAGCTTTTGGGTTTTTCTCCCGAATATGACGTGCGCGCCGGTCTGCACAAGGTCTGCCCCTGGTATGTGGCGAATGTATAGATAGAGCGGATGAACATTGAAAATGTATATCTGTTCTGCAAGAGTTTGCCTGCAAAGCTTTGCCGCGAGATTGGAGCAGGCGGGCTTCTGTCTGCCGTAAGCGACAAGCTCAAGCGAAAAATGCTCTAGGCTATGGAGAGCAGGTCTGGACCCGGGAACTCCGCCTCTGGCCCTCTGCCTCTGGGCCGGCAATTTCCCTGGCTCGCTCCATTGGCCGGTTATTCCGACCTTCCGTTCCGCCTGCTTTGCAGGGAACTGGGCGCTGCTGTCGCCTGCACGGAGATGGTCAGCGCCAAGGGATTCATATATGGACTCAAAAATCGCTTCGCGGAGGAAGGAGCGGGGGCGGCGCTGTTGCGTACCTGCCCCAAAGACACTCCTCTGGTAGTACAGCTTTTTGGGTCCGAGCCCGAATTTATAACCTCCGCCGTTGAAGAATTAAAAGGACGCGGCTATGCCTTTTTTGATCTCAATATGGGTTGCCCTGTCCCCAAGGTAACAAGGAACGGAGCTGGGTCGGCTCTGTTGCGGGATACGGTTCTGGCAGCGAGAGTGGCCGGGGCGCTTTTCCGCGCCGCCGGAGAAGGACGGGCCGGCTGTAAACTGCGCCTCGGGCCGGATGCGGCCCATCCGGTTTATCTTGATCTGGGCCGGATGCTGGAGGCCGAAGGCGCGGCCTGGCTGACTCTGCACCCCAGATACGGCAAACAGGGTTTTTCCGGCAGCACGGACCCCCAGGCTCTGGAAATATTGGCCGGGGGAGTTAAGATTCCGGTGCTGGCCAGCGGAGATCTTTTCAGCGCCAGGGATGCAGTCCAATGCCTGAATTTGGGCGTCTCCGGGGTGATGTTCGGGCGGGGTGCTTTGGCCGATCCGTTTATTTTCCGTCGCTACTTGAACCTTATAAACAAAGGAGAAGAAGCCGGCGGGGAAGTTCCCGAAGGGGCTGCGGCGCGTCTGGCCCTGACCCGGCGTCATGCGCAACTGGCGCAAAACCTGATGGGTGAGCGCCTGGACAGGGAGGGCGGTATAGCGCCCGCGCTGCTGAAGATGCGCAGCATTGCCCCGCGCTACCTGCGCAGCGTCCCCGGTATAAAACGCCTGCGCGCGGATTTGATCCGTTGTGTAAGCTGGGAAGAATTTTATGCCCTGCTGGATGATTTTTTCTCCGCCCCGAACCTGAGCGAGGGTGAAAAATGCGTGTGATTCGCGCCAGATCCGCCGGCTTATGCCTTGGCGTCAGTCTGGCCCTCAAATGTCTGGATAAAGAACTGAACTTACGCGGCCAGGGTCGTCTGATCACTCTGGGACCTATTATTCATAACCCTTTGCTCATGCGCCGCTACGCCGATGCCGGGGTTTTTTGCGATGTCTCCCCGCAGGACCTTGCTCCGGAGGATCGTCTGGTGATCCGCGCGCACGGGGTTCCGCGCACTTTGGAAGAAAGTTTGCGCCAAAGCGGGGCGCATGTCGTCGATGCGACCTGTCCCAAAGTGAAAAAAGCCCAGCTTGCCATAGCGCGGGCACATGCCCGTGGACGCACGCTTCTGCTTTTCGGGGAAAAGGAGCATCCGGAAGTGAGCGGCCTTTTGAGCTATGCGGGTCCGGACGCTTTCGTTTTCGGAGAGCTTGAGGAATTGCGTAATTTTGACCTGGATGCCAAACGCGACTATTGTCTGGCCGCGCAGACGACCCAGGAAGAGGAGATTTTCCGGCAGGCCCTGGATTACCTGGAGGAGCGGTTGGGTCCGCGTATTGAGGCTCTGGACACCATCTGCGACGCCACCAAGGCCCGGCAGAGCGAAGTTTTGGAACTGTGTGACAAGGTTGAAGCAATGATCGTGGTGGGAGGCTTCAATAGCGGCAATACCAGACGGCTGGCCGAAGTGGCCCGTTCCGTCGGGCTTTTCGTCCTGCATGTGGAGCAGCCCTCGGATTTTGATCCGGATGCCCGGCAGAGACTGCGCGCCTTGCGCGGTCCGGTGGGGATCAGCGCCGGGGCCTCTACGCCCACAATGCAAATAGAAGCCGTGCAATATTTTTTGGAAGGTCTGCTCGGTGGCTCTCCCTGTTGATAATAATTCTGTGGAGGGACGAAAAAACTTTGTATGCAAAATTTTAAAAATACTTTATGGTGGAACTGACACTTTTTACCGGAGCAGATAATGAGTCAGAGTAATATATTGCTGGAAGCGGGCACAAACGAACTTGAGATCGTCGAGTTCCATCTGGATGAGACTGAACCGGACGGGGTCACTCCCTACAAGGGCTACTACGGCGTCAATGTCGCCAAGGTGCTGGAGATAATCCGTCTGCCCAAGGTGACGGCGTTGCCGGAGGTCGGTGATAAATCCGTACTCGGCGCCTTTAATCTGCGGTCGCACATTATTCCTCTGGTAGACCTCTCTCTCTGGCTCGGCAAGCAGCGTGGCGTGGGAGCTGTGGATTCCAAGGTCATAGTGACGGAATTCAACAATGTCACCACGGCCTTTCTGGTTTCGGGCGTGAACCGCATCCACCGCATAAGCTGGGAAGAAGTGGAGCCGCCCAATGCCTATGTATCCTCCTTGACCAACAACACCATAACCGGTGTGGTCAAAATGGAGGGGCGCATTATTTTTCTTCTGGACCTTGAGCGTATCGTCGGCGCCCTCAATCCGCAATTGGCCCTGCGCCTGGACGAAGCTATCGACTGGAAGGCCGGCGCGCGCTACCGCGCCCTGGTGGCGGACGATTCCACAGTAATCCGGGAAATGCTGAAAGATTTGCTGAACCGCGCCAATTTTGAGGTCGAGGCGGTGAACAACGGGCGGGAAGCATGGCAGCGCCTGGAAGAAATAAAGAACAAGGGAATGGAGGAGGGCAAGCCCATCGAGAGCTATCTGCAGTGCATTGTCTCGGACATCGAAATGCCGCAGATGGACGGGCATAACCTGTGCAAACGCATCAAAGAGGACAATGTGCTGAGCAAACTGCCCGTGATCCTCTTTTCTTCGCTGATCACGGACAAGCTGCGACATAAAGGTCTGTCCGTCGGCGCTGACGATCAGATCTCCAAGCCTGAAGTCACCCATCTTGCCCAGCGGGCCTTGAGCCTGATTACGGAGCGCGGCTTCGGCTCCGTGGATTCTTAGGTTTTACGCCCGGTTGGGTTTGAATCTGAACAGATTCCCCGGTTGCGCGGGGATCTCCGGCCAGTCTTTGCGGACGCCGCGAAAGGTCATGCGATGTAAGGGACAAGGTCCCTTTTCCGCTATGGCCGCAAGATGTTCTTTAGTCCCATAACCTTTGTGCCGGGCGAAACCGTAGCCGGGATAAAAGGTGTCCAGACGCAGCATAATCCCATCACGTAAGGTTTTTGCCAGCACTGAGGCGGCCGAGATCACCGGGGCCAGGGCGTCGCCGTCCACCAGGGCATATTGTCTGGGCAGAGGCGGGATGAAATTCGGGAAACGGTAGGGGCTTTGGGGAAAGTACTGGGCGAAGGCCAGATGCGTGGCCGGGATCCCGGCTGCGGCCGCTTGCCACTGGGCTGGGGGGATGGTCTGGTTGCCGTCGATAAAAAGTTCAGGCAGAAGCAAGTTCCCCTGTTTTTTTTCTTCCCCTTTTTCCTCAAGTTTGGCGGCCAGAGCCAGGACGGCGCGGGACATGGCCCTGAAGTCGGCGTTTAAAATGTTGACGGCGTCTATTTCATCCTGCCAGGCCAGTCCGGCCCCAAAGGCTTCGGCCTTTTCAACAGCCAGAGAGGCCAGAAGTTCACGTTTGGCGGGGGGGAGTTTTTTGGAATCGTCAAGGCCGGGCAATTCCCGTTTGAAATCAAAGCCGAAGGGAAAAAGAACAGCCGCAGCGACAACCGGCCCGGCCAGACAACCCCGTCCGGCTTCATCGATGCCTATGCGCCTCTCTGTTGGGGATATGCTGCCTTTGCCCCGGCGGCTTGGGGATGCCGCGTCTTTGGCGGTGCGTCCGGAAAGCAGGGAAATTACCAGCGTTTCCTCGGGCGGATGCGGGCGGCTTTGCCTTTCAGGCCGCGCAGATAATAAAGACGGCTGCGCCGCACATGACCCTGCTGCACTATTTCCACGCTTTCAATAAAGGGGGAGTGCAGGGGGAATACACGTTCAACGCCAACGCCACTGGAGATTTTGCGCACAGTGAAAGTTCCGGCGGTGAGGCCCTTGCGCAGGCGGATCACGTTGCCCTGAAATACCTGTACCCGCTCTTTTTCGCCTTCGACAATGCGCATATGCACCTTGACCGCATCACCGGGTTTGAAGCGGGGCAAATCCGCGCGCCGGTGTTCCAGCTCGATTTTTTCGATAATATTCATGGCTGTCTCCTTAATACTTCAACGCCAGTCATTCAGAATACGGTCAAACATAATGGCCGCCGCCGCGCGCACGGACAGATGATTATAGCCGTTCACAGGACGCAGGGGCGGGGCCGATGCGTCGCAAAGTTCAAGTGCTTCCGGGGCCAGCCCGTGCCCGGTTCCGAAAAGGAGCAGGACCGGGCGTTTGCGCAGTTCTTCCGCTATCTCCGCAAAATTTATGCCGGGCAAAGATGCCCCGGAATTGCGCGCGGAAGTCGCAACCAGCAGGGCTTTATGCCCGCTGACCTTTTCCAGATCCGCACGGGCTTCTGCTATATCTTTTCCTTCCCGGACCAGAGCAAGGGCTTTCGCCCGATCCGGATTGGAACGCGCTCCCCGGCCTTTCGTCCAGTAACGCAGGATATCCCGCAACAGCTCCCGCTGATCCGCAAGCGGACTTAACACATAAAAAGCGCCAAGACCATAGCTGCACGAACTGCGGGCTATATCGTGAATGTCAAGATTTGTCAAAGAGGAGGCCGAGGAATTTTCTTCGCGGTCCAGCACCGGATAATGGACAAGGGCACAGTTAAGATTGCGGCCGAGTTTTGTTTCCGGCAGACTCAGAATAAATTCCGAATCGACAGACTCCCGCAGGGCGGCGGGGAGAAGTTCCGGCCGTTTTTCCAGGGTGGCGCATAAAGAAGCCTGCCTGCGCCAGACGGATATGCGTTTGTGGTCCCCGCACAGCAGGGTTTTGGGCACGGCCAGACCCTCGAAAATTTCCGGGCGCGTATATTGTGGATATTCCAGGAGTCCGGAGGAAAAGCTCTCCTCCACTCCGGATTCGGCGTGACCCATAAAACCGGGGCGCAGTCGGGCCACGGTCTCAATCAGGCAGAGGGCGGCGGCCTCGCCGCCGTTCAGGACAAAATCACCGATGCTCACAGTCTCGGCCGGGAAAAGCTCTTCAATGCGTGCGTCAATCCCTTCATAGCGTCCGCAGATCAGGGTCAGACAGGGATTTTCGCTGTCCAGGGCAAGGCGCCCGGCCTTTTGTTGGGTCAGAGGGCGCCCCGCAGCCGTAAGCAGGATCAAAGGCCCCGGTCCTTCCTCACTATGCGGTGCAAACCCCAGGCTTTGCAGGGTCAGACTCAGAGGTTTGGGCATCATGACCATGCCCGGTCCTCCGCCGTAAGGGCGGTCATCCACGGTGCGCCGTGCGTCGTCGGTCTGATCGCGGGGATTGAGAAAGGAAAAGCTGATGAGTCCGAGTTCGCGGGCGCGTTGCAACAGCCCGCAATTCAAAGGTCCGTCAAAAAATTCCGGGAAGAGCGTGATGATGTTGAAGTGCATGGCCTGTGGTTTTGCCGGGACCGTTTCAAGGCTGTTGATAAATGTCCAGAAGACCCGGCGGCGGGGAGATGCGCGCTTCGCCTTTTTCCGGATCAAGGGACAGGATGAATGCGCTGACAGCCGGGAAGAGTATTTCCCGTCCCTCTGCGTCAATTATGGTCCATATCGTCTGTCCCGCCGGACATTGCGCTTCGCGGATCAAACCGAGTTCTTGCTCCGCTCCGAAAGCGTCCGGAACAAAGACCCTGAAACCCGGCAGGGCGGCGAGGGGCAGGGATTCTCCCCCCGCAAAGTCTCCGGCAGGCTTTAAAACCGTGTGCGCGCATAGCGCTTGCGCCGCGTTGCGATCACTTATCCCCTCCAGAGAGAGAAGTGCCCGTCCTTCGCGCCGCCTGCATGCCAGAACGCGAAAAGGACGGCTTTCTCCGCCCGCGCGCGGGCGCAAAAAAATTTCACCCGCCGGATCAGATTGCAGATTGGCGTCCGGAACAAAAATGAGCTCACCGCGCAGACCATGTGCCCTGCTTATGAATCCGATGGGATAGAGCTTGTCCTGGGCCATGTCTCAATGTTGATCTGCCCTACGACAGGTCGGTTGCCAAATTCGCTCTATTCCAGGATTTCCAGGACGGAACGCTTTTTCAGCCGGGTAGAGGCAGCGCCCAGGATGGCGCGGACGGCATGGACCGTGCGGCCCTGTTTGCCGATCACCTTGCCGATGTCTTCCTTGGCGACGCGCAGCTCATATACGACCTTCTGCTCATCTTCTTCCGTCTGCGTAATCTGGACCTCATCGGGGTTATCGACAAGAGATTTAACAATAAATTCAAGTAGTTCTTTCATAGTATGTCCGTGCGCCGCAAATTCTGAAGTCGTGGCGGGGGCAGCCCGCCATGCAGGCGCAAAGGGGGCGGGCCGCTTGCGAAAGCGCGGCTAGGGCAGATTTTTCAGCAGACTGCGTACAGTGTCTGTGGCTTCAGCGCCGAGTTTCAGCCATTTGTCCACTTTTTCCCGGTTGATTTCCACCTTGGCCGGATTGACCATGGGGTTGTAATAGCCCAGGAATTCAAGCGGACGTCCGTCTCTGCGGCTGCCGGAATTGGCTGCCACAACACGGTAAAAGGGGTGTTTCTTGCTGCCCATACGGGTCAGTCTGATTTTTACGGCCATTTTTTCTCCCTGTTCTGGATCTGTTTGCCTTAGAGCATTTCACTCGTGAAATTCCCGCAAGGATTTACCATAAATCCTTGCCGCCAAATAGGCGCAGGCGAGCTTTGCCCGCCGTAAGCGACTATGGGATAGCGTAAATTGTTCTAACGGCGGTTTTTCTTTTTTCTTTGTCTTTCTTCTTTGCGTTTTTTGCGCAGTTTTTGCTGCTCTTCAGTGGACTGCGTAAAACCCGCGCCCATATCGGCGTTAGGCATGAGTCCCAGAGCCTGGGCATCCATCCCGGCCGGCAGGTTTGCGCCCGGGAAACGGGGCAATCCGCCGCCCAGTCCGGGAATGCCCCTGGGCATTTTGCCTCCTCCGCCGGCCATGCGCTGCATCATTGTGCGCATTTGCTCAAATTGTTTGAGCAGGCGGTTGACATCAGCCACGGTCACGCCGCTGCCGGCGGCGATGCGCTGTTTACGGCTCGGATTGATGATGCCGGGGCGTTGGCGCTCCTTTTTGGTCATGGAATTGATCATGGCCTCAAGCTTGTTCATCTCCTTGTCCGGAGCGGCTATCCCTCCCAGTCTGCGGCGCAGTTCGCCCATTCCGGGCACGAGTTTGAGGAGGTTCTCCACGGACCCAAGTTTTTTCATCCGGCGCATCTGGGTGCGGAAGTCTTCGAAATTGAACTCGGCCTTACGGAATTTGCGTTCCAGTTCCTCGGCGTCTTCCTGTTCAATGCTGGCCTGGGCTTTTTCGATAAGGGTGAGCATGTCGCCCATGCCCAGGATGCGTCCGGCCACGCGCTCCGGATAAAAAGGCTCCAGTTCGGAAATTTTTTCACCGATGCCGACAAATTTTATATTCTTGCCGGTTACGGAGCGGATGGAGAAAGCCGCGCCTCCGCGCGCATCGCCGTCCATCTTGGTCAAAATCACGCCGCTTATGTCCAGGGCGGCGTCAAAGGCTTCGGCCACGCCCACGGCATCCTGTCCGGTCATGGCGTCGGCCACGAAAAGGATTTCCCGGGGCCGGATATTTTCCTTGATGGCCGTAAGCTCGCGCATCAGTGTTTCATCAATGTGCAGCCGCCCGGCCGTATCCAGAAGGATTACATCGCAGCCCGCCTCCTGGGCGGCCTTTATGGAGTCCCGGGCTATATCAACCGGGTTCATAAAGGGGGTGGACGGGTAGCAGGGCATGTCCAGGCCGGAGGCCAGGCTTGCCAACTGTTCAATAGCGGCCGGACGATAGACGTCCGCCGGGACAAAATAGGGTTTGTGACCCAGATCCCGCAGATAAAAAGCCAGTTTGCCTGCTGTGGTGGTTTTGCCGGAGCCTTGCAGACCGGTCAGCATCAGGACATGGGGAGGACGCCCGGAGAGATCAAGTCCACCCCCTTCGCCCCCCAGCAGGGCGGTCAACTCGGAATGTACAACGCGGACCACCTGCTGCGCCGGGGTCAGGCGTTTTTCCTCATCCCCGCCCAGGCACTTCTCGCGCACATTTTCTATAAAAGTGCGGACCACCTTGAGATTGACATCCGCATCCAGAAGGGCAAGGCGCACTTCACCAAGGGCAGCGTCGACGGAAGCGGCGTCGAGCCCGGCCCGGCCGCCGAATTTGCGAAAAACATCGCTTAACCTTTCGGATAGACTCTCGAACATGCCTGTCCTTTATGGGTCCTGTGTTGAAAGGCTTGTTCATTACTCCGGCTTTGCGGGAAAGTCAAATGCGCAGGTCTTGTCTGCCCTTTGGGAATCCGCTAAAAATTTACCGTTATGTCTGCGTGGAGGGAGGAAAAATGCTGGACACACTGCGGGTACAAAGTTTTATTGAAGAAATGTGGAGCTTTGCAGGAGAGGAAAAGAGCCTTGTCGTTCAGGGGCTGGAAGATTTTATACGAATCCCCAATCTGTCCCCTGCCTTTGATGAGTACTGGGCGGAAAACGGCCATCTGGACGCAGCGGCGGAGGCATTGGCTGCAAGCGTGGAGAAGCTCAAAGAGTTTTGGGCCGGACGCGGCATCCGGACAAATGACATCAGCGTTGAGATCATCGGGGGACGAAAAGCGCCGCTTGCAGGTGAGGATGGAAAAAGGCGCACTCCCCTGCTGCTCGTGGAAGTCCCCGCATACGCCGGCTATTCTGGCGCCGACACAGTTCTGCTGTACGGGCATCTGGACAAGCAGCCGGAGATGCTCCCCTGGTCTGCGGGTCTTATGCCGCGTGTGCCGCTTATCAGAGACGGCAAACTTTACGGGCGCGGGTGCGCGGACGACGGCTACGCCCTTTTCAGCGCCCTTTCGGCGCTGGCCGCCCTGCGCGGGCAAAACGCGCCGCATGCGCGCTCCGTCATTCTCATTGAGGCGCGTGAGGAATCCGACTGCGTTGACATTGAGTATTACCTGCAAAGTCTGGCCGGACATCTGGGCGATGTTTCTTTTGTGACCTGTCTGGATTCGGGGGCGGGGAATTACGAACGGCTCTGGCTCACCAGTTCGCTTAGGGGGATCGTGAGCGGTCTTTTGAAGGTTACGGTGCTGTCCGGCGGAGTGCATTCCGGGCTGGCCTCCGGTATTGTGCCTTCCCCTTTCCGTATTCTGCGCGCTTTGTTGTCCCGTATTGAGGATCAGACTTCCGGGGTGGTCCGCTTGAAGGCGTTGCATACATTAATTCCAGCGGCAGTCGCGGGTGAAGCCAAGGATGCTGCAAATGCGTTGGGCGATAATGTATTCAGGCATTTCCCCTTTATCGACGAAAAGGTTCGTCCGGTGACGGCAGACAGGGCCAGGCTCCTGCTGAACCGGACCTGGCGCCCCCAGCTTTCGGTCACCGGCGTTTCGGGCCTGCCTGAGGCCGCCAGGGCGGGAAGCGTCACCCTGCCTTATGTGGAGGCGAAGATTTCAATTCGCACCCCTCCGACCCTTGACGGCCATAAAGCTGGCGCGGCAGTGAAGAAACTTTTTGAGGAAAAGCCTCCTTATAACGCGCATGTTGTCTTCACTGCGGATGAGCCTCGTTCAGGCTGGGCGGCCCCGCAACGGGCGCAATGGCTGGAGAGGGCCGCGCAGGAAGCCTCGGTCGCCTTTTTCGGCAAAAAATCCCTGAGTCTGGGCGAGGGCGGCACCATAGACCTCATCTCCATGTTGAGCGGCGCTTATCCGGCGGCCGAACTTTTCATCACCGGGGTGCTCGGACCCGGCGCCAACGCCCACGGTCCGGATGAGAGCCTGGATCTGGATATGGCGCGTAAGGTGACCATGTGCGCCGCGCATGTGCTTGCGGCTCATGCCGCGCGAAAGGCATAAATTCGCAAAGCCCGATAAACAGGTGCGGCGCGGCCCCCTTGTTGGGTTGACGCCGCGCCGCGTATGGAAGCAAGGTTGCTGTTTGTCCGGATGGGCTATTGCCTGTTTGACAAATAAACAATCATATCAGAATGCTAGTTTAGCCTCCAAGGAACCGGTCACGCCTTCGCGTTTTCCCGTGTATCCCTGTACGCCGAGGTCAAAAGACAGGGGCAGTTTTTGGGAAGGTTTGAAAGAAAAACCTAATTCTCCTATGCCTGTTCCGCCCTTGATGTCCGGGGAGGGCAAGCTGTAGCCGTTGGTCTTGGCCGTGGCCTTGCCGTCAAACTCGTGTTCGTAGGCAGCGCCGATATACGGAGCAATATACTCGTTCACCGTATAGGCGAAACGCGCTCCGGCCCGGGCACGGGTGGAATCAATACCATCGAAGCGCACCGATTCTCCCGTTGACAGCTTGACCGAATCCCCTTCCTGCCGCGTCCAGAAATATTTGCCGTGCAGATCCAGGGAAGCCTTATCCGTGATGTTCCACACATATCCCAGACCGGCATGGATGCCGTAATATGGAGCGGAGGAATCGTAGTCCGCTTTTACGCCGTTCATATCCTGCAAATCTGAGCTGTTGTATTCATTATGCGTTTTGCCTGCGCGCCCGGAGACTTCAGCGTAAAAATGGCCGGGGCCGGTGTCCATGAAGTCCATGCGGGCGATTATACCGCCGCCGATATAATAGATGTCGCCGTCGCCATGTACGGAGGCCGCGTTGCTGAACGAGTTGTACGTGTCATAGGAGCCGTTGCCGTATTCAAAAAATGCGCCCAGGGTCAGAAAACCGGGACTGAGTTCGAAATTTTTGGAAATTCCGGCCATCAGGGAAATACTGCTCATGTTCACATGGGAGCCGGTGTTGTAGCGCATGGAGCCGCCGGAAACGGAACCGAAGTTCGAAATTCCGTAACCACCGGAAAGTCCGGCCTTTACGCCTTCGCGCGCGCGGGCGTCGCGGGCCGAGCGCACCGCGCTTTCCATGCCCCGCCCGGCGACCATGTCTCCGCCCTGCGTGACCAGACCAACTCCGCTGATAAAGCCTTCGGAAAGGGCCTTGGCCTGTTCGTTCACACCGGCCTTGGTCACTTTGGCCGTCAGCGTCCCGGCGCTGTTGTCGGCAAGCAGATCGAACTCATAGCGCAGGGTCACGCCCTGTATGCCTTCGCCTTTGGCATCGCTGTTAAGGGGAGCGCCGGTCAGCGTCCCTGCCCTGATGAGGCTCACCGCATCGCCGACCCCCAGGGGAGAACTTGAGCCGTTGATGCCGACGTTGACTTTGGAGTTGGTGATGTCTGCCTCGTTCGTCACGTTCAGCATGGTGCCGCCGTTGGCCAGATCGGTGGGCAGGAAAAAGTTCAGGTATTCGAAATTATACAGACCCTTCACGGTCAATCCGGATGATTTCAGGTTCATGGTGTTGCCGCTGAAGGCGTCTCCGGGCATGGCAACAGGGCCGGAAAGGTCTTCATAACCGACGAAACCGCCGTACAGGGTGGATGCGCTCAGGTCGGGGGAACCGCTGATGGTGACGGTGTTGTCCGTGGCGGAACCGGTTGCGCTCCCACCTAGACTGTTGTCAATAACGCTTAATCCGCCGAACACGTAGCGGTTGCCGAAGGTGCCGCCGCTGATGTTTACAGAGTTGTTCTTGGCGGTGGCAGTGCCGGTGCCGGTTGCTACGATTTCGGCAACGCCGCCCATAACGTCATTATTACTGACCGTTCCTCCGCTGATGCTGACAGTGTTGTTATTTGCACTGGAGTTGCCATTTACGCTTTCGGCGCTGCCGCCGTGAACATAATTACCCACAGTGCCGCCGTTGATTTTGATAGTATTGTTACTGGCCGAGGTGTCTCCACCAATGCTATCGGCTTTGCCACCGTAAACAGTCGATGATACTGTTGCACCGCTCTTGATGGTGACTGTGTTGTTATCGGCAGTAGCAGTTCCGGTGTCGCTTGCGGCCCTGCCACCGTAAACATCCTGACCAACCGTGCCGCCGCTGATGGTAACAGTATTTTTATTGGCGGTGACGTTGCCGGCAGAGTTGTAAACACCACCGCCGACAACACGCTGACCAACCGTGCCGCCGCTGATGGTCACGGAGTTTTCGTAAGCGCCACCATCGTCTGTATCGCCTCCAACTACGTCATTTGTAACCGAGCCTCCATTCATGGTCACTGTGTTCTCGTAAGCGTTGCCGCTATGAGTGTTTCCGCCCTGAATGCCGTCTATCGTGCCGCTGGTAAGGTTCACTTTGTTTCTATAGACATTGCCTGTGGCAGCGTGATTGACAGAACCGCCATAGACGACCCCTCCTATCGTGCCGCCGGTGATGTTCACCGTGTTGTCGTAAGCATTGCCTGCTCCACCAACTTCGACACCATCAATTTCACTATCAATGTGGCCTGCCCGAACACTATGCACAGTACCCCCATTAACTGTCACCGTGTTGCCGGCAGCATCGCCTATATTGGACAAGCCGCCGGACATCTGGCCTCCTACGGTGCCGCCGCTGATGGTTACGCTGTTGCCGATGGCATTGCCGTGCCGGGTATACCCGCCGGTGGCATCGTCGCTGATTGTGCCACCGCTGATATTCACCGTGTTGTTTGTGGCATTGCCGTCACCGCCCACTATAGCGCCGTCCACTGCGCCGAGGACTGCCGTGGGGAAAACATTCACGATGTTGTTTTCTATATCGTTACCTCCGCCCGAGATCCAGCCACCGGAAATGTCAAGGTCGGTGACACCGGTTACAGGTCCGGTCACATTTACTGTATTGCCAGATTGACTGAACCTGTTAGGGTTTGGGTAGTAGGAACCTGAGCCGCCAGGAGGTGGAAGATCCGGATTACCGCCCCATTCTAAAAACTCTGAGGTACCGGGATCTGAAGTGGCGCCGTCCGGAAAGTTGAGCGGATCCGCTCCGGCCCATGAGGGCACAAGAAAAACGGCCGCCAGGACCAGGAACGCAAAGCTTCTTTTGCCCCGCCGTGAAATGGCAAAAGCCGAATGATGCACAGCCGGAACACGCACAAACGAAAATAAACCACGAATCCATTTCATGGTTTCCTCCTCCCTTTTCGGGATTTGTGACGGCATCCTTGGGCATGGGGCCGAGGATGCCGCAATGAGTTCTAAAATCTGTGAGTTGAATGAACTATAATTAAAAATAAACAGCCTGTCAATAGATATAATTTATGTTAATCCCCTTCCAACTAACTATATTTTATAGTTAGAGGTTGGAGGTTGGAGATGTCTGATTCTCTGAAGCGATTAGGCCGCCGGGTGCGCCATTTCAGGACAGAGAAGGGTTTGTCCCAGGAAAAGGTTGCCGAACTGAGCGGCATAAGTTCAAAATATATGAGTGATCTGGAACGCGGAGAGGCTAACGTGTCCGTTCAGGTCCTGGAGCGTGTTGCAGTAAATGTGGGAGCTTCCGCCATTGATCTTCTGGACAACGAGCATGAAGCGGAAAGGAAATTGCTGGTTCAGGAAATTGTAAGTTTCCTCGAAACAACCAGCGACGACAAAGTGAAGACGGTTTATCGGATTATGAAGGGGGTTTTATGAAGGCTGCCTGAAAACAGTCAATGAGTTTAGAAAGTCAGAGGGATTTGTAATTTTGCAGTCCTGAATACAGCCTTGCAAAGAAAGGATATCAGCATCGCCCGAAACAGGCAGATCAGCTTTTGCCTGTTGCGCAAGATAAATGAAAACGGCATCGGCGGGCACAAGCTCCATGTCCCCGTAGGGATCAGCGTTTGCGCTGGTCTGGAGGACCGGTCTGAATAACCCCGCTACGTATGGATTCCGCCAGGGCCAGGATAGTGTTGGCGTAAATGTTAAGGTTATTATAGCGTTTGAGGGCCTTGCGTTGCCCTTCCACGCCCATCCCCTTGCTCCAGCCGTTTTTTGAAAGATAGCGGGCGGCGCTGAAAATGGCGTCCGGCGGGGAGAACAGATTGATGCGACCGTCCTTGTCGCCGTCGTCGGCATAGCTTGTTATATTTGAGGGCATGAACTGGCAGATGCCTATGGCACCATAAGCCGATCCCGGAAGGATGCGGGGATCGATGCGGTTCGCCCGGCAAAAAATCAGCAGAGAGCGCAGCTCATTATAAGCCCAGGAGGATTTTTCCTTGAGACGCCGCGCCAGCCATTCATCATGCTGCGCGCCTATGGGAACATCCAGGGCCGCGCCCTTGAGCCGCTGCGGAGCGTCCGCAGCCGCCATGCAGGCCAGACTCCAGAAGGCGTTGTCCTTGCCGACGAAGACCCCCAGGCGGGTTTCCACAAAAAGCAGGGAGACGAGGATATTGCGGGGCACCGGGTAATTATCTTCCACGGCGGCGAATGCCTTCTGGTTGGCGGTCAGAAAGTCCCGGCATTTTTGCACATTGACCGGGGTAACGACATTGCGGTAAATACGCGAGGGCGGAGGCTTGGGTATACCGTCGTCCTTGGGCGGACGGCGCATAAAATCTTTTTTGAAAAGTTCTTTTATTTTTTCGCCCATAGGCTGCGGGGAATAATCCTGCATCCCCCGAAACCAGCCGCTTACGTCCGCGTTGAGCTTGGGGTCGCTTTGCAGTTTTTGCAGCAGGGGCTGCCAGGATGGCTGGATTTCTCCACCCTGTGCGGCATAGGGTTTGTCCAGGATCGCGCAGACGCGGGCCGCCGCATTTTCCGTTGCCGGGGCGGGGTCGCCGGGAGCGGGGGCGCTTTTTCCCGCCGGGACGGGGGCGCTTTTTCCCGTCGCGCCGGAGGAATTTTTGCCGGTAGTTTTTTTCGCGGGCGCGGCTTTAGCCGTCCCCTTTTTGACCGCCCTGGTTTTTGTCTCCGCGTTTTTGCTCTTGGGTGTTGGCGCGGCTTCGGCCGCAAATGGACAGCAGAGACAGAAGTTCAGGACGAAAAGTGATAAAAAACAGAAGATCAGTCGTGTGCGCATGATTGTGCCCTATACGCTCAAGAGCCGGCGCCGTCAAAGAAATAAGGAGTATTCATGATCGGTATTTCCAAACTGTACTGTGGTCAGGCGGAAGCCTCAGACGCCCTGCGTTACGGGCGTGATTCCGCGAAGCTGCCTTCGCATCTTTTGCAGTTCTCGGCGGACAAAAAGCCCGTGGTGGTCTGGAATATGACCAGACGCTGCAATCTGCAATGCGTGCATTGCTACGCCAAGGCTCTGGACGAACAGGGGAGCGATGACATTTCTACCGCTCAGGCCACAGAAATGATTGATGATCTCGCGGCCTACGGCGTTCCCGTGCTGCTTTTCTCCGGAGGGGAACCCCTGGTGCGCCGCGACCTCACGGAACTGGCCGCTTACGCCACCAGCAAGGGGATGCGCGCCGTAATTTCCACCAACGGAACCTTGATTAGCCGGGAAAAGGCGCGGGAACTGAAAGAGGTCGGCCTCTCCTATGTCGGCATTTCTCTGGACGGGGGCAGACAGACCCATGATCGCTTCCGCCGTTGTGCCGGTTCTTTCGACAAAGCCCTGCAAGGCATAGAAAACTGCCAGGAGGAAGGACTCAAGGTCGGTCTGCGCTTTACCATCAACAAAGGCAACGCCGCGGAAGCGCCTCTGCTTTTTGATTTGATTCGTGAACGTGAAATCCCGCGCATCTGTTTTTATCATCTGGTCTACGCCGGGCGCGGTTCAAAGATGATTAAAGAGGATCTGGACCATGCGGCTACCCGCGCTGTGGTTGACCTGATTATGGATCGCACCCGGGATCTTTTTGATCAGGGCAAGCCGCGTGAAGTGCTGACCGTGGATAACCACGCCGACGGTCCCTATCTCTGGTTACGCCTTACGCGCGAAGATCCGGAGCGGGCGGATGAGGTGCTGGAACTGCTGAATTTCAATGAAGGCAACAGCTCCGGACGCGGCATCGGCTGCATTTCCTGGGACGGACAGGTGCATGCGGACCAGTTTTGGCGTAACCACAGTTTCGGCAATGTTCTTGAGCGTCCTTTCTCTGCCATCTGGGACGATCCGGAAATAGAACTTCTGGCCGCTCTCAAGAATAAAAAAGAGCGTGTGGGCGGCAGATGCGCGCAATGCCGTTTTTTGTCCATCTGCGGCGGAAACTTTCGGGCTCGCGCCGAAGCTGTCTCCGGCGATGTGTGGGCCGAGGATCCGGCCTGCTACTTAACCGAGGCGGAAATAAGGTTATGACAGGACGAAAGGGGGCGGGCGCGGCGGCGCCCCTGTTCGCAGTCGAAGACCTGCATTTCACGTACCGGGGGAAAAGTGATCCACTTTTTACAGGCGCAAACTTAAGGCTGGGGCAGGGGGAACGCATCGGGATCTGCGGCAAAAACGGGAGCGGCAAAAGCACGCTTTTGCATATAGGGGCCGGATTGTTGCTCCCGCAACAGGGCAAGGTCATTTTGGCCGGGCAGGAATGCGCGGGGGAAAAAGATTTTGTGGAGGCGCGCAAATCCCTCGGTTATCTGCTGCAAAACGCAACGGACATGCTTTTCTGCGCCAGCATTCTGGAGGATGTGGCCTTTGGGCCTTGCAACCAGGGCCTCACAGCCGGGGAGGCGGAAAAAAAGGCGCGGGATACCCTGGGTTTATTGGGTCTCTCCTCTCTGTCCGAGAGCAACGGCCAGCTTCTTTCCGGAGGGGAACAGCGTCTGGCCGCCCTGGCCTCAATTCTGGCTATGGGGGTGGAGGTGCTCTTTCTGGATGAACCTACCAACGATTTGGACGCACAAGGCCGGGATTTGCTGATCTTGGCGCTGGAGCGCTTTGCCGTTCCAGCCCTGATCGTCTCGCATGATGACCGCTTTCTGCGTCGCGTCTGCAACCGTTTCTGTCTGCTGGCGGATGGGCTGATAAAGGAAACAGACGGTCCGGCCTAGCAACAGTAGAATCTTGTTGCCCAGAGCAGCTTAACATTGCGGGTGTTTGCCCGCAAACCCTTGCCGCGAGGTTGTTGCGAGGCGAATTCACTGCGCCCTGAAGCGACAATCTCAAGCGAAATGCCCTAGATCTTTTTCAGATTTTTTTCCAGTTTCTCAAACAGCTCGCGCATATCAATGGGTTTACCGACATGATCGTCCATGCCGGCTTGCAGACAGCGTTCGATATCTTCGCGGAAGACATTGGCTGTCATTGCCACGATGGGAATGGTGGCGGCTTCGGGAATATCCAGGGCGCGGATCCTGCGCGAAGCTTCGTAGCCGTCCATCTCCGGCATCTGGATATCCATGAAGATCAACGCATAGGCGCCGGGATTGGCCTTGAACATTTCATAGGCCTGGCGTCCATCCTCGGCACTGTCCACTTCCACTCCTTGTGTCTGCAGAAGCGAGAAAGCCACCTCCCGGTTTATCTCCACATCGTCGACCAAAAGAACGCGCACTCCTTTAAAGCGCTGGCCTTCTTCATTTTCAGCGCCGCCGCCATTGTCCGCGCTTTCCCCTTGCCGGGTCCGGGTCTCTTGTTTATCTCCATTTTGCCCTTTGCCGCGCCGGGCCATCAGGGTGAAGGCGAATTTCGCCCCCTTGCCTTCCTCGGATTCCACCCAGATGTCGCCGCCAAGCAGTTCCACAATACTTTTGGATATGGCCAGCCCAAGTCCCGTGCCGCCGAATTTGCGGGAAATGCTGCCGTCCGCCTGTTCAAAGGATTTGAAGAGTTTGGTTTGCTGTTGCGGTGAAATGCCGATGCCGGTGTCGGTGACTTCCACGAGCAGCATGCAGAGTTCGTCAGTTTCGTTGAGCAGGCTTATGGAAAGGGTAATACGGCCTTTCTCCGGGGTAAATTTACCGGCATTGCTGAGCAGATTGGTTATTACCTGGGCCAGATGCTGTTCGTCCGAAACGATGAAGGGCGGCACTGCTGGATCTATATTGACGAACAGTTTTTGTTTTTTTTCTTCCACCTTGAAGTTCGTCACCGTGGATACGCGTTGCACGAGCTTTTCAACGGAAAATTCCGTGAAAGAGAGTTCAAATTTATTGGCCTCGATCTTGCCGATGTCCAGTATGTCGTTGATGACCCCGAGCAGATGGGTGGAGGCCTCATTGATTTTGTCCAGGCAATATTCTTTTTTCTCCGGGTCATGGGAGAATTTGGCGATGTTGGCCATGCCGATTATGGCGTTCATGGGTGTGCGCATTTCATGGCTCATGCGGGAAAGGAAATTGCCTTTGGCGCGGCTGGAGGCCTCGGCATGTTCTTTCGCCGCCACCAGTTCTATTGCCAGAAGTCGCGCCTCCGTGACGTCTTTGGCGATAAAGGCCATGCCTTCTATATCCGTGTGCAGGGGGAAGGTGGCGAAAGACAAAACGCGTGTTTCCCCGTTTTTGCAGATTACCGTAAGTTCATATTCTCCGGTTGTTTCGTCGGCAATCGCAGGCAGGATTTCGTTTTTCATTTTATAGAGGGAATCCGCGTCGACGATACTCGCGATATTGCCTGGGTCCAGTTCCTCCAGAGTGTATCCGAAGTGGTTCGCCCCGCCCTTGTTCAAGTAAAGGAAATCCCCGTTCGGTTTGATAAAGCAGACGAGCTGCGTGGAATTCTCCACAATGGCGGCCATGAGCCCCTGCGTTTCCAGGAGTTCACGCAGGCTCATCTCGGCCTTTTTGCTGTCGACCAGGGCATTGCGCATTTTGCCGATGCGCTTGAGCATATTGTTCAGGGAAGCGCTGAGATTGGAAAATTCCCTGTTGCCCGCGTACTTGTTTTCATCCAGAAACTGATTTGCGGAAATGGTGGCGACATCAGTGTTCAGGGTCTCCAGGGGCTTGACGATCAAAGCGCCGAGCAAAGCGTAAAGGGCTAAAAAGAGCATAAGGACAAGAAAGATCAGGACGCAGACGGTGGTGACAACCATGTCCATGCCCTGACTGTATATGACCCTGGTGTCGCTCATGCGCAAGGAGATGTCCCGGTCGAAAATGTCCTTGAGAGGCAGCCAGGAAACCACCGCTTTGTTGTTATGGCGCTCAACGGTCGGTGTTCCGGGGGAGGAGAGCGCCGGGATCGGGCCGTCAAGCCAGGTGAAAGAGACCGCGTTATAGTGCGTCAACATACGCATGTATTCATTGCGTAAGGAAAGACCCATGATTGTGATGCCCGTGATTTCTCTGCTCTTTGGCAGCACAATGGGCATGGCGGCCAGGGCATAGGCCTGACCGTTTATGAACATAATTCCGATGCGCCCGTGTTCCGGCAGGGATTTCCTGGCCAGCTCGTCCTCCCCCTGCGTCTGTGGATGGAGGGCGAGCACCGCCTCGGCTATGGGTTTCACGGCATCGCTGAAACCTTCAGGGGCGGGCAGGGGCCGATCGGTTACACTGTCGTGAAAGTCGGCGAAGAGATCCTTGCCGCTTTTGTCCTTAATCAGCAGGATCTCAAGATTATGGCTTTTGGCGATTGCCCCCTGGGGCCAGTTGTCGATTATGAAATCGGGATTTTTACCCAGGGCGAAGGTCGCGGCCTCCTCCCAGACGCCGAAGTCGTCGCAGCTTATGGCGGTGCGGTGCAGAACGTCTTTCAGCAGTCCGCGCACTACCTCGACCTGCATGTCCAGGTAGTTGTCTTCCGCTTTGAGCAGCAGGTCCGGCATCCGGAAATAAAAAAGGGCTGAGAAGGAGGCGGCGAAAAGGGCGATTGCCATGCTTGTCAGCAGGAAAACCCTGAAGCGCAGAGAATGCGGGTGTTTCACGCCCGGCATCGGGATTCCCCGTGGCTCGGCGTGCGGCAACGCGAATTGATGCAGGTCACCTTGACAGGGCGGAATAAAATCATAATTCTAATATTATAGTTATTGTCAGCGCAATTTGCAAACCGAAAAGTCAGAGCAGATGTACATTGAAAAGGTGCTTATGCTCTGCAAGGGTTTGTCTGCACACCCTTGCCGCGAGATTGGAGCAGGCAGGCTCTTGCCTGCCGTGAGCGACAATCGCAAGCGTAAAATGCAGGCGATGGAGTTATATGCGTTACGAAGGAATGATTTACCGGCCGCCCTCCGAAGGCGGCAGTCTTATTATCCAGGCTACGGTAGGCTGCCCGCATAACCGTTGCCGCTTTTGCAACATGTACAAGGACAAGCGTTTCCGCATCCGTAAGGTGGAGGAGGTGCTGGAAGATATTGACGCCGCCGGGCGTTATTACGGAGCAAACGGTGTACGCACCGTATTTCTGGCTGACGGCAATACCGCCATCATGCGCACGGAGCATCTTTTGCGCATCCTGCGCAGGCTGAACGAGGTTTTCCCGAAGCTGGAGCGGATTACCTCCTATTGCGCGTCCCAGTATATGGTCAAAAAGACGGCGGGGGAATGGGCCGAGCTGCGCTCCGCAGGTCTTGGCCGCATCCACTGCGGCATGGAGAGCGGCCATGATCCTCTGCTGTCCAGAGTTAAGAAGGGCGCGACCATGCGTGAGATGATCGAGGGCGGCAAGGCCCTGCGTTCCGCCGGCATCGAACTCAGCATGTACTATATGGCCGGGCTTGGCGGGGCGGAAATGTCCGAGGGTCACGCCAGAGACAGCGCCGCGGTCTTGAACGCCGTGGACCCGGACTTCATCCGGGTGCGCACCTTCACGCCCATGTCCGGCACGGAGCTTGGCGAGGACTTTCGCGCCGGGCGCTTCACCCTGCTTGGCCCGCATGAGACGCTGCGCGAACTGCGTACCCTGGTCGAGGGACTGGAGGGAACAGGTCTTTTTTTCAGCGACCACTGGTTGAATTTCGCCGATATTCACGGGCGTCTGCCCGATGACAAAGAGCGGATGTTGCGGGCGCTGGATGAAGCTTTGACTTTGCCGGACGATTTATTCCGTCCGGTGGGCATGATTACCGACAGTTTATAAGAATTTGTGCAAGGGAAGCCCCGCCCGGCGTGCGGGGCCTTGTTTCTCAAGCGTAACTTGCTTCTACAGGATCGGATCCGTCAGGCCGTTCGCGGCGAAGGCCGCTTCCCTGGCCCGGCAGGTGGGGCAGACGCGGCATGGGGTGTTGTCTCCGGCATAACAGGACCGGGTCAGACTATAGGGGACCGAGCGCTCAAGCCCGAAGCGCACGATTTCCTCCTTGCTCCTGTCCACGAAGGGGGCGATGACCTCGACCCGACCCAGGCTGGAAAGCAGGATGGTCCGGCGCGCGGAGGCTATATATTCCGGGCGGCAGTCCGGATAAACGGCGTGGTCTCCGCCCTGGACGCCGAGAGCGACATAGGCCTTTTCGCCGGGAGAGGCGGAGGATTCCGCAAACCCGGCCAGAGCGGCGATGAAGATGGTGTTGCGGCCGGGAATGACGGTCAGTTTCATGTTTTCCTCGTCATACTCGGTCCGGGGCAGATTTCCCCCGTTCTGCATCAGGACGGAACGCGCTCCGTAAAAGAGGCCGGAGGCGTCTATTTCTATGAGGGCTTGGCCGGCGGCATACCAAGCCGCTACCCGTCTGGCCGCTGCCTCTTCCATGGCGTTATGCCGGGAGGGGTATTTGAAAAAGACGGGCCGGACAACCATCTTTTTTTCCAGCAGAAAGGCATAGAGGGTGGTGGAATCAAGACCGCCGGACAGGGAGAGAAAAACGTTTTTTTCTTCCATGTTCACGGCGGCCGCAATAATGCTTGAGGGTAAAGGAGGTGGAAAGATTTCGCCTCAGACGTCAAACATGAGCAGACCTTCGCCCTCGACCACTATCTCGCCCTTCTGGTTTTCCACCCAGTTCTTCATGGTCAGGCGTTTTTTGGCCTCGTTTTTTTCCTGCACCTCGGCCCAGGCGGTCAGGGTGTCGCCCAGAAATACCGGGAGGCGGAATTTAAGGGACTGGGTCATATAGACAGCGCCTTGTCCGGGAATGATGGTGCCGTGTACCGCGCTGATCAGCCCGGCGCTGATCATGCCGTGCGCGATGCGCCGGCCGAAGCGAGTGGTTTTGGCAAAAGCCTCGTCAAGGTGCAGGGGGTTTTTGTCATTGCTGACATCGGCGAATTTTTCTACCACATCGGAGGTAATTTCCTTGCTGATGCTGTCTTTGTCGCCGACTTTCAATGTAGCAAATGTCCAAGCCATATAAAAAGCCTCCTTGGGTTTGATGGTTTTTCAGTTCCCAGTCCGTGCTTCCCATGGACTGGGAACTGAAAAAAACTTTAGAACTTTAGTCCTAAGATAGTCCAGACAAGGATGAGAAACAGGGTTACCACAAAGGGACAAATCAGGGTGGTCATGCAGATGTCCGGATAGGATTTTTTGTGGGTCATACCGCAGATGGCCAGCAGAGTGATGACCGCGCCGTTGTGCGGCATGGTGTCAAAACCGCCGGAAGACATGGAGGCCACGCGGTGCATAAGTTCCGGGCTCACGCCGGTTTGAGCGCCCCATTCCAGAAAACGCGCGCCCATGGCTTCAAGGGCTATGCTCATGCCGCCGGAAGCGGAACCGGTGATGCCGGCCAGGGCGTTAACAGTCAGCGCTTCGGAAATCAGCGGGGTGCCGGGGTCAATGCTCAGAAGGAAGTCACGGATTTGGGCAAAACCGGGCATAGCGCGGATAATGTTGCCGTAACCAACTTCCGAGGCCGTGTTCATAATAGCCAGCAAAGAACCGATGGCGCCGGCGTTGATGGAGGCCTGGAGATTGGCGCGGGCTTTAAACTGGGCGAAGCCCAGAGCGATGGTCAGCAAAATGCCCACGATCAGGCCAATCACCAGTGCCCAGTTGGCCACGGGAATAGCCTTGGCGACCAGGGCCAGAGAGGCGAAAGCGGGCGCTTTGATGATAGCCGGATCCCAGGTGGCGATAACCTTGGTGAGGATATAGTTGACCACCAGCACGGCGATCAGGGGCAGAGCGGCCAGCATCGGCGGTATTTCGGGGATGCCGTCATCAAAAGTGTTCATCGCGCGCGTGTCTTCTTCACCAAAGCCTTCACCTGCGGCAGCCATTTGCCTCTGGCGATACTTCAGCCATACAACAGCCCAGATAAACATGAGGGCGGAGCCGGTGAGACCGAAAAGAGGAGCGGCAAAGGCGTCGGTATGAAAGTAGACAGTGGGGATGATGTTCTGAATCTGCGGCGATCCGGGGACGGCGGTCATGGTGAAGCCGAAAGCGCCAAAGGCGATGGTGCCGGGGATGAGTCTGCGCGGATAGCCGGCTTCTTTAAAGAGAGAATAGGCGAATGGATACACGGCGAAGGCCACCACGAAGAGGCTGATGCCGCCATAGGTCAGCGCGGCGCCGGCCAGGATGGTGGCCATGATAGCCTGCTGCGGTCCCAGTTTGATGGCAATAAATCTGGCCACGGACCGGGCGGCGCCGCTATCTTCCATCAGCTTGCCGAAAACCGCTCCCAGCAGAAAGACCGGGAAGAAGTTTTTGACGTAGGTCGCCAGATTGGTCATGAAAAGTTCGCTGTATGTGGGCAACAGGGAGAAACCGGCCGTCAGCGCGGCCACCAGCGCGCACAGCGGAGCAAAGATGATGACTGAAAAGCCCTTGTATGCAATCCAGATCAACAGACAGAGAGACAGAATAATACCAAACAGCATAGACTCCTCCTTAGAAGTAGTAGACGATGAGCTAAGGTTGGCGCATGAGCGCTAGTGGGTAGTTTCCTTGCCGACAGTGCCATTCGTGACCTGTACCCGACCCCTATGACCAGGGAAGGCAGCCATAGCTGTGCCAAACGTTTCTCTCTACGCCAAGAAGCATCCCGTCATATACCCGCTAAGGCGTAAGTTTTATGATTACTTTGGATCATATTATAACAATGCAGGGATCATTTTTTTTTGTCAACTGTTCGCCCGGCTTTTTTTCGCCCGGTTTTCAGAAAATATTTTCTAAATGCACACGCCTTTAGGGAATTTAGTGTTTGTCGCTTGCCGGGCGCTCAAAAATACATTATTGTCCACCATAATAAATGCCGTCCGCGTTTTTGCGGCGCCACCAATTCCCGTC
Source organism: Desulfovibrio sp. (assembly GCA_031260965.1). Lineage (GTDB taxonomy): Bacteria > Desulfobacterota > Desulfovibrionia > Desulfovibrionales > Desulfovibrionaceae > Frigididesulfovibrio. The sequence goes on from JAISKK010000054.1 coordinate 50,648, forward strand.
CAGCCCGGAGTGAGGTTCTCATGCCTGTTCTGCCCGCTATAACCCGTTGGCGTGGTTTTTTTCTTATGGCCTTTTGTTTTTGCCTGCTTTTTGCCGCAGGCTGCATGGATGAAGCCGGCAAAGACAAGGGCGCGCAAAACGCTACCTCTTCCGCCCCGGAAGGAAAGCCCGCAGCGATTGCTGGTGGGGAACCGGCCGATTCCCCGGCCGCGCCGCGTCTTCTGAACACCGGCTTCGCCACGACGGGCAGCGGGCAGGGCGTCTTTCTCCTGCGCTTCAGCGCCCCCATGCCGGGGGCGGACGAGCGCGACGCTTCGGGACCCGTCATACTGCCGCCGGAGCGGTTGCCCGTCGAATTCAGTCCTCCCGTGCCCGGAGAAGGCACATGGATGAGCCCCACGGAATTGCGCTTCATCTCCTACGATCGTCTGGCCAGGGCCACAACTTACAACCTGAAGGCGCGCGCCGGGGTAAAGGGTCAGGGCGCGGCCCCTTTTGAGGGGACGGCCTCTTTTACACCCTACCCCTTTCTCTGGAATGATGCCGGGCAGACGCGCTACTACAAAGATGGGACTGTGCAGTTGAAGCTGCATTTTTCCGACCGGGTGGATGCGGCGAAATTCCGGGCCGCTTTTGCCGTCCGCAGTAAGGAAGGAACAAAAACAGGGCCGCTTTTGCCCTTTGAGGTAAAGACGGAGCAAGGCCGGGAGAATGCGGCCAATGAACTTGAGGTTCTGGTAAAACCGGAGCGTCTGGGCCAGCTTGAGCTTTCCCTGCCCGCCGGTTTTGCGGGCGAAGACGGCCCCCAGGGTTTTGAGAGCGCGAACACCCGTCTGATCGAGACCACCTCCCTGCTGCAGATTCAGACGGTGCGCTCCCGGCATACGGATTCACCGCCCTGGGACCGTTATATTGAGGTGAAGACCACAAACAGCGCCGACATGGATACAGTGCGCCAGTATATGGAAATCACGCCGGCCACGGAAGTGCGCATCGAAGCCACATCGTCCGGCTTCAACATCAGCGGGGATTTTATAAACAAACCGCGTCTGACCCTGACTTTCAAAAAAGGCATGCCCGGTCTTCTCGGTCATCTCACGGAAGATTTCACCTCCACCGTAATCTTCAAGGATTTCTCTCCCCGTCTGGCCATTGACACGCGGGGCAGTGTGCTCTCGCCCCTGCGCTCCCTGCTTGTGCCCGTCTCCTCCCTGAACGTGGAACGGGTGCAGGCAACGCTCTGGCAGTTGCCGGAAAGCAATATTCCGCTCATGAGCATGGGTTTTTTCAACAGTTACCGGAAAGAACTTTCCCATAAATTCGCCGTGCGCGGCGGGGCCGTGAACGGCGCACGCAACCGTGTTGTGGAAAGCGCCATCGATCTCGCTCCAATGGCGGGCAAGACCAAGGGCGTCTTTTTGCTCAGCGTGTCCAACGATTCGGATTCCCAGAACGTCGGTGCGGGCGAGAGCGGAGAAGACGATTCGGACGAATATTATGAGGATGAGGGTCTGGAAAGACTGGTGGTCATCTCCGATATCGGCATAGCGGCCCGCCTGCTGCCGGACGGCATTACCGTGTGGACCAATTCCATAGCCGCGGCTGAGGCCGTAAAAGACGCCAGAGTGCGCCTTTTCACAGCCAACAACATCCTGCTGGCCGAAGGCCTTACGGACAAGGATGGCCTTTGGCATTACAGCCGCAAAGAACCCTGGAAAGAGGGCCTGGAGCGCCCGGCCCTGGTTCTGGTTTCCACGGACGAGAAAAACACCCGCGCGCCCTCGGATATGGCCTATCTTAAATTCGAGTCCGCCCTGAATCGGGACAGTTCCTTTGATATTTACGGCAAGCCCTATCTGCGCCAGGGCTATGAAGCCTTCTGTTTCACGCCGCGCGGCATATTCCGCCCCGGTGAGACGGTGGATTTCAAGATAATCACCCGTGACGCGCAAATGCGTCCCCCTGCCTCTTTCCCGGTAGCCTGGAAGGTGGAATCCTCCACCGGTCGCACGGTGGGGCAGGGCACGGCTCAACTTTCCGCCGAGGGCGCGGCCGCCTTTTCCCTGTCTCTGGCCCCCACTTCGCCCACGGGCCGTTATTCTATGCGCGTCAGCATTCCCGGACAGAAGGCTATCGGAGGCTGCGTCTTTTCCGTTGAAGAATTCGCTCCACCGCGTATCGAGGTGAAACTGGAAGCGGAGCAGCAGGTCCTTGTGGGAGATGCCGAAGCCTCTGTGAATATTGACGCCGGATATCTTTTCGGCGCTCCCGTGGCCGAGGGTGAATGGGGTCTTGAAGTCAAGGCGCTGCCTTATCATTTCCAGCCCGGGGACTGGCGGGCCTATACCTTCCCGGCGGGCGACGCCCCCGGCAATGACTCTTCCTTTTCCAGCACGGGCAATCTGGATGCAGAGGGCAGGGGCCGCATCGCCTATACTCCTTCCGGTCTGGATAAAAGCAACAGCGCCCTTGTCTCCTTTACCGTGCGGGTGCAGGAGGACGGCGGGCGCTGGGTGGCCCGCGCCGTCTCCGTACCCTGGTTCCGATCTTCCGTGCTGCTCGGCTATGAAAAAACCGAGGCGGTCCCCCAGGCCGGCGCGCCTTACAGTCTGCGCGTGGCGGCCGTCACTCCGGAAGGCCGGGCCGCGTCTTTGAACAAGGTCAAGGTTTTTGCGGAGCGGCGGCAGGATTATTATGTGCGCTCGGACCGGGGTTATGCGCAAAGCGTCCGCTTTGTCCAGGTGGCGGAGCAAGAGGTGGCCGTAAGCGAAGGTGTGGGGCTTTTTTCCTTCACCCCGCCTCAGCGCGGCGTTTACCGTATTCGTTTTGAAGACAAAGAGCAGGGCGCGCGGGCCGAAGCCGCCCTAGACGTCTGGTCCGGCGTGGCCGGCTCCGGCGATGGAGGATCCCCTCTGGTGGATCGGGTCATGCTTTCCTGGGACAAAGAGCGGTACAGGGCGGGTGAAACGGCGAAACTTTCCGTCCGCGCCCCCTTTACCGGGAAACTGCTCCTGACCCTGGAAAGCGACAGGGAAATCTCCCGGCGCGTTCTCTCCATGGACAAAGCGGAGATGAGCCTGGAGGTGCCCGTAAGCCGGGACATGGCCCCCAATGCCTACTGCTCGGCCTGGCTTATCCGGCCCGTCAGACCGAACGAGGTCTGGGGCGCGCACCGGGCCTTCGGGCTTATCCCGCTCAATGTGGACATGGCTCAGGCCAGACTGAGCGTGGATCTTGAGGCCCCGGAGGAAATAACGCCCAAGGGCGAACTGCCGGTGAGCATCACCCTGAAAGACGCCGCGGGCAAAGCGGCGCCCGGCGAAGTGGCCCTCGCCCTTGTGGATGAGGGGCTGCTTTCCCTGACCGCCTTTGAGACCCCTGACCCCTTTGGCTTTTTTACCTTCAAGCGCGCTCTGGGGAGTTCCGCTTTTGATCTTTATGACAACCTGATGCCCCTTTCTGCGCGCAAAGCCCTGGCTTTAAGCCCCGGAGGCGACGGCGCCGACCTGCTTTCGCCCTTGACCCGCAAGCTGGAATTTTTGTCCATCTTCCTGGGCGTCCTGAAAACAGACGAGAACGGCAGGGCTTCCGCTTTGCTCAAGCTTCCGGAATACAGCGGCAAGGCCCGGCTGATGGCTGTGGCCGTTAACGCCTCGGCTGTGGGCAACGCGGCCCGCGAAGTGCGTGTGGCCCGCGCTGTCACGGTTGAGGCCACGGTTCCGCGTATGGTCGCGCCCGGAGACGTCTTTACCGCCCCGGTTTTTGTCTTCGCTTCCGATCCCGCGCCGCGCAAAGTTCTGGTCAGTCTGGTCACGGAGGGACCGCTCAGTCTGGCCGGAGCAAAGCAATATTCCCTGTCTCTGGACGCCAAAAATCCCAAAGCCTCCCTGCTTTTGCCCCTGAAAGCCGAAGCGGGATCGGGCATGGGCGTGTTGCGCATCCTCACCTCCATCGAGGGCGGGCCGCCGGATACGGCGTCCGGCATGTCGGCAGAGCGGGCGGCGGATCTGGCGCGGCGGGAAGCGCCCTTTGAACAGCGTCTGGAAGTGCCGGTGCGTCCGCCTTTCCCGCGCGTTACCCGCACAGGAAGCGGCATGATCCGCTCCGATGCTGTGGGAAACATTGACGTGGGCGGAGGCTTTTTCAAGGATACCCAGAAAGTGAGCCTTGCCTTTGCCGGCACACCCGGCATAAGTCTGATGCAGGCTCTCGACTATCTGGATTCTTACCCCTACGGCTGCCTCGAACAGACCGTTTCCGGCGCCTGGCCTTATCTGGCTGTTCCGGCCATGCTCAAGTCCCTGGACCCGGCAAAGGCGCAGGACACCGAATTCCGGCAGGGTCTGGACTATGCGGTGCGGCGTATTTTGTCCATGCAGCGTCTGGACGGCGGCTTTAATATGTGGCCGGGCCGGGGCGAGCAAAGCGCCTATGCCTGGGGCAGCGTCTATGCCGCCCATTTCCTCAGCGAGGCGAAATCCTCCGGACTTGTGCCCGACGATGCCCTGAACGCCGTGCTGGTCTGGATGCGCTCCCGCCTTGCCGATCCTCTGCCCGTGGATTTGTGGGCCCTGCGAGACGCCTTGAGCGCCAAAGCCTATATCTGTTACGTGCTGGCTTTGAACAAGGATGTCCCCCTGGGCTGGATGCAGTTTATCAAGGATCAGAAGGATTTTCTGAGTCCCTCGGCGCGGATTTTCCTGGCCGGAGCCCAAGCGCTCGGCACGGGTAAAACGGCCGCCCTCAAGGAACTGGACAGAGCGTCCGCGCACTGGCCCTATGGTCCGGGTTGGAGTTATGAAAGCCCGGCGCGTAACGAGGCCCTGCGTCTGCTCATGTGGGCCAATGCCGATCCCTTTGCCCCGGAGAGTGTTGCGCTGGCGGCGAAGGTCATGGAAACGGGCCGGAAAAACCAGTGGCAGAACACCCAGGAAAACGGCATGGCCGTGCTCGGTCTTGGCCGCTATACGGAAAAAACCGCAACTTCCGGCAAATTTTATGAAGCGATCCTGACCGCGCAAAGCAAAGATGGACCAATTGAGATCAGGACTTTTCAGGACGGGGAAAACCCGGTCTTCAGCCGTAAGGATCTCTGTCCGGCCGGGGCCGAAGATCCGTTGCCGCTTGCAGTGAACGTATTCGGCGAGGCCCCCGTGTATTATTCCTGGCAAAGTTCCGGCGTGCCCACAAGTCCTCCCGACCCCGCCTTCAAAGGGCTGATCGCCGCCCGGCGCTGGCTGCTGGAGAACGGAGAGACCGTGGACTTTATGGACTATGGACCGGGCGGCGAGATCAAAAATGCCAAACGCGAGGTCCGCGTTCCCCACGGGTCCAAGGTGACCGTGCTGCTTTATCTCAAAGCGGCGGCCCCCTTTAACAGTCTGGCCCTGACGGACATTGCGCCCGGCGGCTTTGAACTGGAAAACCCCGGGCTGATCCCGGGCGAAGGCGGGGAACCCCCGGTTATGCCCAAAGATCCCAAAACCGGACTTGCGCTCAAAGCTCCGGAGCTTTTCGGCCAGCCCTTGTCCCTGAATTCTTATGAGCAGACGCGTGTGGAAATGCGCGACGACCGGCTGCTGCTCTTTGTCAACGCCGTGCCGGGGCGTCCGGCCTTTTTCACCTATAGCCTGCGCGCCGTGCATAAGGGAGAGTTCATGCTTCCGCCTCTGGCCGCCGAAGCCATGTATGACCCGGCTATCAGCGCGGTCGGTGTGCCCGGACGGGTGAAGGTGGAGTAGAGTGGCGCGTCCTATCCGCTCTGGTTTCCGCTTGATCTTTCCTGCGCGGCTTTGCGCTGTTCTGGCCTTTGCGGGGTTCGGGCTCTGCCTTTGTCTCTGGGTGTTGATTCCCTCGCCCCTTGCGGATGTCCGAACCTGGCCTGTCTCACCTGCCCTGCTGGACGCGCAGGGCAGGCTTTTCCACGCCCGTCTTTCCGCCCGTGACGAATACTGTCTGCCCCTGCCTCTGGAGCGCATGGGCAAGTGGCTGCCCCTGCTGGCCGTGGAGGTGGAGGACAGACGCTTTTATTCCCACCCCGGAGTTGATCCCCTGGCTCTCGCCAGGGCGCTTTGGCAAAACCTGAGCGCCGGGGGTCTTGTCTCTGGAGCTTCCACCATCAGCAGCCAGGTGATCCGGGTCACCTATCCGCGCCGGCGTACTTTGGAAGGCAAGGTGCGGGAATTCGTCCAGGCCTGTATGCTGGAAAGGGAACTCGACAAAGAGCGGATTCTTGAACTCTACCTCAACCGCGCTCCCTTCGGCGGGCCGTTGCGGGGCGTGGAGGCCGCCGCCCGCAGTTATTTCGGCAAAAGAGCGGAAGATGTTTCCCTGTCCGAAGCGGCTCTGTTAATCGGCATGTTGCGCGGGCCTTCCCTGTACAGGCCGGATCGCAATCCGGAAAAAATTCTTGAGCGCCGTAATACGATTTTGCGCCGTCTTTTGCAGCGTAAGGTTCTGCCCGAGTCCACCCTGCAAATGGCCCTGCTCGAACCCCTGCCCGCAGGGCGCGGGGCTATGCCGGGCGAGGCCAGACATTTCGCGGATTTCGTCCTGCGTTCCCTGCCCGCCGGTTATTGGGAAGCGGGCGGCCAGGCCCTCAAGACCACCTTTAATCCGGCCCTGCAGCGTCTTCTGGAACTCAGGCTCAGGGAAGCCTTGAGCGTTTTTCCCGAGGAAGTCACCGCGGCCGGGGGTATTGTGGATAATGCGCGGGGGGCGCTGCTCGCCTATGTGGGCAACGCCCGTTTTAACCTTGAGGCGCGAAGCCAGTGGGTGGATTGCGGGGCTTCGCCGCGCTCACCCGGATCAACGCTCAAACCTTTTTTGTATCTGCTCGCCTATGAACAGGGCAGGCTGATCCCGGCCTCGCTTCTGGCCGACACCCCTTTGTCTTTCAGCGGGAGCGCCCCGCGCAATTATGACCGCAGCTACCGGGGGCCGGTCACGGCCGGGAGCGCACTGGCGGATTCTCTCAACGCGCCGGCGGTGCGGGTGCTGCGTTTGGCGGGGGGGGAGAGCGGCTTGCAGATTATGCGCCGCAGCGGGCTGTCCGGCCTTGGACACACGGCGGAGCATTACGGGGATTCTCTGGCCCTGGGCGGCTGCGAAATAACGGTTTTACAGGCTTTGAACGCTTTCAGCTCCCTGGCCTCCCTGGGCGTACGGCGTCCCCTGACCGCGCTCGCAGAAAGGGCAGGACCGCGCCTGGGCGAGGAGCGGATTTTTTCTCAGGCCGGGGCCTATCTGATTGCGGAATCGCTGCGCGACACCCGGCGTTTGCCGATATTGCTGCGCAAGTCACTTGCGGACCAGCGACGTTCCGTGGCCTTCAAAACCGGCACATCCTACGGTTTTCGCGATGCCTGGACGGCTGCCTATACACCGGAACATACGGCGGTTATCTGGATCGGCGACCCGCAGGGCCGTTCCCACCTGGGTTTGAGCGGACAGCCGGCAGCCGCCCCGGCGGCCGTGTCTTTACTTTTGGATATTCCCTGCGCCCCCGGAGAAGCGCGCTGGTATAGCCCACCCCCGGAACTGGAGCGTTTTGCCGCCTGTTCCCTTTCCGGCATGCCCGCGACCCCGGTTTGCCCCGGTCGCGCCATGCAGTGGCGCGTCAAAGATGTCAGCGCCGTCACTCCCTGTTCCATGCATCTTTTGCGGGCTGGCCAGGTGCGGACCCTGCTTCCTCCCGAACTGGAATTTTATGTCGCGCGTAAGGATACGGGTTTTTCCCGCCGGGAACAGCTGGAAATAACCTCACCCCAGCCGGGCATCCGCTATTTTTATACGCCCCAGGCTCCGGAGCAGCAGATTGCCCTTACGGTCGAGGGCGCAAGGGGTACAGTGCACTGGTTTATGGATCAGGAATTTTTTGCTGCGCAGCCTGGGGGCGGCTCGCTGCTTCTGCCCCTGAAGCCCGGCAAACACACCCTGTCCATGCTGGATGAAGAGGGCCGTTTTGCCGCCACAACTTTCAGCGTTGTGGATATCATGGAACAGAGAGCGCCTGCCCTGCGTCTGGAATAATTTGTGTTGCCGGATTTCCCCGGCTGTTACCCCATGGCGGAGAGTCTTGACGCCTTGCTGCGGGATGTTCAGGGAGCGGTTGAAACATGGATGGAGGGGGAAGATCCGGCCATATTTCCGGCCCCTTCGTCTTTTGAAGAGGTTCAGGCAAGCGAAGACGCCAGGGGACGGATATTGGCGGCGGTTGATGTGGATACCGCCTTTCTTGACAATGCCGTGCAACGTATCAACATCACTGCGCCGCGTTACGCTTTATCCATGATTGACAGGTTTGCCAAGGCAAGCGGCATGAGCCGTTCCGCCTATATGGTCAAGGCCGCGATTAATGCGCGCAATTTTTCTGCTCTGTTCATATGTGCCTGTTCATCTGCAAAAATTTTTTAAATCGACGCCGCTTCGCGGCGTAAAGGTGAAAAGCCAAAGGCAAAGTTTAAAAGCTGATCGGGTAGGAGGCGGGGTTGCCCCCGCCGTCCTCCCACACCACCGTACGTACGGTTCCGTATACGGCGGTTCATGCGGTGCATTGAAACCTGCGAACCAGACCAAGCAGTGTCACAAG
>JAISKK010000083.1 GCA_031260965.1 Desulfovibrio sp.
GTTAATGAAATTGAAATTCATTGTCAAGAAAAAATTATTTTTACGTAGAATGGTGCCGCTAAAAAGTAAATTTGTTTAAAGGCGGATTGGGTAGCGCCGTAGTGAGCAGCCTGGCTGCCGTCTTGCAGGATAATAAGTAGATTGGCTTAAGGGACAGAGGTGCGGGCTGTTCCCCGCTGAAAGCGCATGGTGCTTTTAGCGGGAAACATTTTATGGAAATGTCTTTCAGATCACGCCGTGATTCTGTCTGCCGCTGAAATAGGAACCGAGAATACGCACACGCAGGCAGTTGGCGCGCATTGCGGCGAGCAGGGCGGCATGTTCCGACGCGGTTATGTCGCAGTCCAGGTCGGCGAAGAAAATGTATTTCCAGGATTCTCCGCGCATGGGGCGTGATTCCAGCTTGCTCATGTTGATGCCCGCCTGGAAAAGACTTTGCAGGACAGTGGCCAGACTGCCGGGTCGGTCTGCGATGACAAAAAGGAGAGAGGATTTGAGGGGCGCGCCGCCGCCGTCTTTTTCTCTGGTCGCCTCCGGGCCGATTATGAAAAAGCGGGTGCGGTTGTCCGGCACGTTTTCAATGCCGGAGGCCAAAATGTTCAGGCCGAGATTTTCCGCCATGACCGGATGGCAGATGGCCGCGCTGCCCGCTTCGTTGACTGCGCGTGTGGCAGCCAGGGCGCTGCTTTCCATGGAGATGCGCTCGGCGTGGGGAATTTTGTCCCGCAGCCAGTTTGAACACTGCCCCAGAGCCTGGGAATGCGAATAGACGGATGTTATCCCGGCCGGTGAGGTTTCCCGGCTGACCAGACAGAGGCGGATGCGGCTGTAACATTCGGCCTGTACATGGACGTCATAGGCGGCAAAAAGGTCAAGGCTCTGCACGACAGTGCCGTTTACAGAATTTTCAACGGGCACAATGGCCAGATCGCAGTCGCGTTTCGTCACGGCCAGAAAGACCTGTTCCAGGTCGGGCATGGGCGCGCCGCTAAATCCCGCTCCGAAATATTCAACGCAGGCCATATGGGAAAAAGTGCCTTCCGGACCGAGAAAGGCGATGCGCAGGGAGCGTTGCAGCGCCCGGGATGAGGAAAGGATCTCCCGGTAAACGGCCAGGAGATGTTCGTCGGGCAGGGGACCGGTATTGGCGGCACGTAAACCTTCCAGCACTTTCTCCTCCCTCCCCGGCCGGAATACGGGCGCATTGCTTTGCGCCTTCAGTTTCCCGGCTTCAATGCTCAAAGCGGCCCGGCGGTTCAAAAGCTCGACTATGGCGGTGTCGGTTGCGTTTATGTCTTCGCGGATGCGCAGTAAATGCGCTTCGGTCTTGTCTTGTTCTTTCACGTCATTCTTCCCGGATAGTTTCCTTGATGCGCATTCCGAAATGCCGACCGGCCTCGTCCAGCCGGCAGAGAACGCTGTCGCCCACGGTCAGATCCACCACACTTGTCGTCTCGCCCGAAGGCCGGACCAGACGGATGGTTTCGGCATTCTGCAAAAAGACCCCTCCTTCCCGCTCGCCGCATCTGGCCCGCACCAGAAGCATGGGGCGTCTTTCTATCTTGACCCTGCCAACCACGGCCCTGGATGTCCTGCCCTTAAAATCGGCAATCAGAATCTCGGCGCCGGAGCGCAGCTCCTGCAGATAGGCGCTGCGGTCATCGGGGGTTATGGCGTAGGCATGCACGGCTCCGGCATTGACGCGGAAAGGGCGCGCGGCCACATATTCGTTGTGTTCGGTTTCCGCGTTTACCAGAAAGGTAAAGGCTGCGGAATTGCCGGTCAGCATTCCCTGGCCGGTGTGGAATACGGACAGGGTGTCCACGCAGACCCTGTCGCCCATGCCGGCATTGGATATTTCGGTTATTACTGCTTCCGAGAGCGGGATGAGCCCAGCGTCGCCCTTGACGGCGGCCGCGATTTCTCTGAACGCGCCCAGACCTTCCCGGGTAACGGCAATGGTATCGACACCTTTTTCCAGAATGCCGGCTGCCAGTTCCGCCTCGTCCGGAGAAATGGCCTCCAGAATGATCAGGCCTTTTTTAGCGCGCGTTTCTTCATGGGCGAGGAGATTTTCCACAGGAATGATTTCCCAACCCCGCTTGAGAAGTATCGTCTTTCCCTCATCCAGGCAGGCGGCTGCCAGGGTCGCGTCCGCTCCGGATCGCAGGTCTATTTCCTGAATGCCGTTAAGCCCCAGCACCGTGCAGCGGGCCAGGGAAGAGGCGCTTTGCAGGCTGTCTTCAGGAACTATCAGCCCGTCCGCCCCGGCCTCAAGGGCAGCGGTGACTTCCCCTTTGTTAAAGGGCACGGCCCGGAAAAAAACTTTTTTCATGCCTTTCTTCTCCTTAAACCGTGATCTCTTCGCCGAGAACCGTATAGGCCTGTTCAACGCTCATGCCCGCGTGCACTATACAGGTCAGGGCGGTCATCAGCTTGCGCGGGGTCGGGTGCTGAAAAATGTTGCGCCCGACAGAGAGCCCGGAGGCGCCCGCCCGCATTGCATCATGCACCATATGCAAAAATTCCAGGGTTGTCTCTGTTTTGGGCCCCCCGGCAATCAGCACGGGCACACAGCAGGATTCAACGGCAAAATTGAAGCTGTCCATATCGCCCGTATAGGGGACCTTGACCACATCCGCCCCGAGTTCGGCCCCGACGCGCGCGCAATGGGCGATGATGTTGGGGTCCAGACTGTTTTTGATGTTCGGGCCACGGCCATATACCATAGCCATAAGGGGCATGCCCCATCTTTCGGCCTCGCGCGATACACGTCCGAAATCTGCGAGCATTTCCGCTTCGTAGGAGTCTCCGAGATTGACATGAATGGAAACTCCGTCCGCGCCATGGCAGATGGCGTCTTCAACCGAGGCGGTCAGGGTTTTGCGGTTGGGCGCGGGCGAGAGGTCCGTGCTGGAGGAGAGGTGCATGATCAGGCCGAGGTCGCGTCCGCTTTTACGGTGTCCGCATCGCACAAGTCCCTTGTGCCCGAGTACGGCGTTCGCGCCGCCCTCGGCAACCTCGGTCACGGCCTGGGTCATGCGCTCAAGGCCTTTGAGCGGACCCACGGAAACGCCGTGATCCATAGGCACGATAATGCTTTTACCTGTATCGCGGTTGAAAATTCTTTCCATTCTGATTGTTTTTCCGATGTGCATGGCTTGTTCCTCATATAAGCGCTTTCAAGGCAGGGGAAGATTCCCATCGTTTCGATCCCGTGTTTTCAATGCCACCGCCCGTCCTCCTTTTGCGTTTTCCGCAAAATAAAAGGGCCGCAGGTTTTTTGCCTGCGGCCCCGGAGGTGGCGTTTTTGCCCGTGCTTAGACGGTGCGCCTCCCTCTGCCGCTGAAGCCGCTAAAGAAATAATACCAGAAACCGTAAGAGACGGCTTCTGTCTTTATTTCTGCGTCTGCGCTGAAGAGGGAAGAATACATTTTTTCGCCTTTAAAATTGGTCAAAAATGATTTTTTTCAGCTATAAAAGCGCGAATCACTCTTGTCAAGAATTAATTTGCTTTTTCCTTTTTTTACCAGCCATAAGCCTGGAGCAGGCTTTCCATGCGCGCTCTGGAGGCTTCCAGACGTTTTTTCAGACTTGCGCGGTAGTCGGACAAATCCGGACTCAGGCGGGCTGCCCCGCTTTTGACGGCCGTTTCGGCCACTGCGCCGGCCACATATTCCATGAGCCGCAGATCCAGGGGTTTGGGTATGACGTAGTCGATGCCGTACTTGAATTCTTTGGCCCCGTATGCTTCAAGCACATAATCCGGCACGGGCTGCCGGGCCAGGTCCGCGATGGCTTTGGCCGCCGCAAGTTTCATGTCCTCGTTTATGGCTTTGGCGCGAACATCCAGGGCGCCCCGGAAAATATAGGGAAATCCGGAAACATTGTTGATTTGGTTGGGGTAATCCGAGCGGCCTGTGCCCATGATTGCGTCCGGGCGCGCCTCTTTGGCGTCCGGGTAGGAAATTTCCGGCACGGGGTTGGCGCAGGCGAAGATAACCGGATTTTTTCCCATGTTTTTTACCATATCCTTGCTGACTACTCCGGGCTGGGAGAGGCCGAGGAACATGTCCGCGCCCTTGAAGGCTTCACCGATGTCCGCAAAGGCCTTTTTCCGGGCGAATTCGCGTTTCTGCTCGTTTAAGTCGGAGCGTCCGGCGTGGATGTGCCCTTTGGAATCAAAGAGGGAGATATTTTCCCTGGGGACCCCCATACTGGCGTAGAAGCGGGAACAGGCTATACCGGCTGCGCCCGCGCCGCTCACAACAATATGCACATCCCCGATTTTTTTGCCGGAGATGTCCAGGGCGTTCAGCAGCCCAGCTCCGGAGATGATGGCCGTGCCGTGCTGATCGTCGTGGAATACGGGAATATTCATTTCCTTTTTCAGGCGGTTTTCGATGTAAAAGCATTCCGGGGCTTTGATGTCCTCAAGGTTGATGCCGCCGAAGGTCGGCTCCAGTGCCTTGACGATCTCGCAGATCTGATCCGGATCGGAAGCGTCCAGGTTGATGTCGTAGCAGTCAACATCGGCGAAAACCTTAAAGAGCACACCTTTGCCTTCCATGACCGGCTTGCCCGCCTCCGGGCCGATGTTGCCGAGGCCGAGCACGGCTGTGCCGTTGGAGACCACGGCCACCAGGTTGCCTTTGCCCGTGTATGTATAGGCCAGTTCCTTATCTTTATGGATGGCCAGGCAAGCCTCGGCGACGCCGGGGCTGTAAGCCATGGATAAATCTTTCTGATTGCGGCAGGGTTTTACGGGCATGACCTCAACCTTGCCCGGACGGATTTTGGAGTGATAATCCAGAGCTTCCTGGGGTGTGAACAGAGACATAGGCGACTCCTTGTGTGTATTTTTACCGGAAGTTACAGACCGGCGGCCTTGAGATCAGGCGTGGCGTACAGTTCGCCGCCATAGGCGTCATTGATGACCAGCAAGGGGAAATCAATGACTTCAAGTTCGCGGACGGCTTCGGTCCCCAAATCTTCAAAGGCTATGATCCTGGCTGCGGTGATGCAACGGGAAAGCAGGGCGCCCGCGCCGCCGGTGGCGCCGAAATAAACCCCGCCGTATTCTTGCAGGGCTTCGCGTACCTTGAGGTCACGTCTACCCTTGCCGATACTGGCTTTGATTCCGAGTTTATAAAGCAAGGGGGCGAAGCTGTCCATGCGGTAACTTGTGGTCGGTCCGGCGGAGCCGATGGGGCGGCCCGGCGGGGCGGGGCTTGGGCCGACATAATAAATGACCGCGCCTCTAAGATCGAAGGGGAGTTTTTCGCCTTGTTCCAGCAGTGCGGTCAGGCGTTTGTGGGCGGCGTCTCTGGCCGTGTACACAAGTCCGGAGAGATAGACCATATCCCCGGCGCGCAGTTTGTGCGCGTCCGCGTCGGAGAGGGGGGATTTAAGACGATATTCGGCCATCAAAGTTCAATCTCCTCGTGCCGCGCGCAATGGCAGTTGATGTTCACTGCCAGGGGGAGGCTGGCGATATGGCAGGGGGCGGCGGCGATTTTCACATCCAGGCTGGTGATTGTTCCACCCAGTCCCATAGGGCCGATGCCGAGTTTGTTGATGTCCGCGAGCAGTTCTTTTTCCAGGGCGTCCAGGGCCGGGTCGGGGTTTTTGTCTCCCAGAGGCCGGAGCAGGGCCTTTTTGGCCAGTATGGGCGCAGAGTCAAAGCTGCCGCCTATGCCGATGCCGACCACTATGGGCGGACAGGGGTTGGGTCCGGCTTCGGCCACGCGCTCCAGAACAAATTTGCGGATGCCAGCCCAGCCCTGGGCCGGGGTGAGCATGGTCACCCGGCTCATGTTTTCGCAGCCTCCGCCCTTGGGCGCGAAGATGATTTTAAGGCGATCGCCGGGCACAATATCAAAGTGGATGACGGCCGGGGTGTTGTCCGTGCTGTTCGCCCGGCTGAATGGATCACAGACGGATTTGCGCAGAAAGCCCTCGCTGTATCCCTTGCGCACACCCTCGTTGATGGCCGCGCGGATATTTTTCCCTTCAACGCGCAGATCCTCGCCCATATCCACAAAAAACACGGCCTGGCCGGTATCCTGGCAAAGGGGCAGACTTTCGGCCTCGGCGAGTTCGTAGTTTTCTTTGAGCTGGCGGAAGATCTCTTTCCCTGCCGGGCTGCTTTCCAGGGCGGCGCAGTCGGTCAGACGCCGGCGTACGTCCTGGGGCAGGATGCGGTTGGCGCTGACGCACATGGCGGCGACGCGCTCCACTATGAGGTTTGAACTTACGCTTCTCATTTTGCTTCTCCGGCAGTGTGGCCTTAAGCATAACACTTTTGGGCTTAAAGACCCAGATATTTATCCGGATATTTTGCCTCATGCGTCCACCGTGGTTAGCTCATGCCGACTCAACCCATGCATTGTTGCTGCGCGCGACTTTTTTATAAACGGTCTGCCAGGTGTGCTGATGCAGAAGTGATTCCGGCATGGCATCCAGCATCCTTTCATATAGAGAAAGAGGAACAGTAAATATCTGTTCATCTGTTTTCAAAAATTTACGACAAGAAGGGTCTGATATCCCAAGCACGGCGCATTCCCGACCTTGGGCCAACATCCGCAAAGGCCATGCCACCATGCTTCCACAACCGGGGCAGAAATTGCTAAGCACAGAATCATAGCTGTCCGTTGTAAAAGTTGTCAGGGCGCTAAGTCCGCAGATTACTTCCGGGCGGGCAAAAAAGGTGACCAACAAGGGCTTTTCACCCTCCGCAAACAGATCGAGGGGTTTTGTCACACAATATTTAGCGGGAGCGGGTGGCGGGACAATGGCATCCAGAAAACGCAACATCCCCTCGGGAGTGCCGAAATAGCGCTCCCCCGGCCCCATGCTCGGGCTACCCGTGGAGACATATTGTGCAATAATATTCTTCTGTGCCGGCGAGGAGGAAAAGCCGCAATAATATGAGCCTCCGATACAACCGAATTTGTTTTCGGCTATGTAAGCAGGCATGTGTTTTTTGCGCGCAAGCCAGATGCTGCCGATGAAGCAGGTAAAATTGGCAAAGAGTTTTGCCATGTCCCACCCTTGTTCCACTGCCTCAACCACAGACAGGCTTTCTTTGGGTCCGTACCCTTTTGCCGGTTCCATATCGGAATATATTGTGCCAAAAGGAATTTCTCTATGCCCAAGCGCGTCTAAAAGTTGCTGCGTTGCAACAAGTAGTGAAGTATTCATCGTAATTCTCCTTTGCGGTGCGGAAAATTGTCTTCTACCCGCTGCGCTGAAATTTTTAGATGGTTCACTTTATCCTTATTAAAAAATAAAAAATATTTTTTATACCCCTGCAAATACCCCGTGTATTATAAGGATGGCATCAGGCTATTTTGTACGGCTTGGGACAAGAGGCGGGGTAAATGAAAAAACAAGAGAGGGGCATTACACCGCCTCTCTTGCATATATCCGTTATTGATTATTTCTGCAATCCATCAGAACTCCCACTTTGCCGTAAGCGAACCGGTAACGCCTTCCCTTTTCCCCACATAGCCCTGTAGGCCCAAATCAAAGGATAAGGGCAGGGTTTGCGAGGGCTTTACGCTCAGGCCAAGTTCGCCGATGCCCGTATCGCCCTTGAGGGAAGGCGCTTTTATGCTGTAGCCGTAAGTGGATGCTTTGCCGCGCCCGTCAAATTCATGCTCATAAGCCGCGCCGATGTAGGGGGAAACGTATTCGTTCACCGCATAGGCGAAGCGGGAGCCGAGACGGACGCGCTGAGAATCCGTATCCTCGAATTTTACCGGATCGCCGGTGGACAGGGTTACGCTGTCGCCTTCCTGCCGCGTCCAGAAGTATTTGCCGTAGAGATCGAGGGATGCTTTTTCATTGATATTCCAGACATAACCCGCGCCGAGATGCAGGCCGTAGTAGGCGCTTGATGAATCATAGTCCGCCTTGCGGCCCATGCCGTCCCGCAGGTCGCCGGATGAATACTCGTTATGCACGCCGCCCGCTCTGGCGCTTGCTTCGGCGTAGAAATGGCCGGGGCCGGTGTTGATGAAGTCCATGCGGCCCAGGATGCCGCCGCCGATATGGTAGATGTCGCCGTCGCCATGTACGGAAGCCGCGTTGCTGAAAGAATTGTAGCTATCATACGAGCCGGTTCCATATTCAAAAAACGCGCCCAGGGTCAGATGTCCGGGGGTAAGGTCTTTGCCCCAGGACAGCCCGACCAGGAGGGACAGGCTGGACATATCCACGTGCGAACCCGTGTTGTATCTCGACCAGCCGCCGGAGAGCGTACCGAAGGTGGCGAGGCCGAGGCCGCTTGCAACGCCCGCTCGCGCCGCGCTCACGGCTTCACTCATACCCTGTCCGGCAATAAGGTCGCCCCCCTGGTTGATGAGCGCCGCGCCGGAAAGGAAGCCTTCGGACAGGGCTTTGGTTTGCTGATTGAGGCGGGGGTTTCCGAGAACAGTGGCCGTGACCTTAGCGCCACTTCGATTTATTTGGATATCATAGAGCAGAGCCGCGCCTTTTTTGCCGCTCAGGGTTTGCCCGTCGTTGATGATAGTTCCGGTAAAGCTGCCCGCGTTGATCAGGGTAAAAATTTCGCCCGCCTGCTGCACACGCCCCCCGCCCATGAAATTCACAGCTTCGATGGAGGAGGCGTCCGTACCGCTCCCATCCCGAAAATCCACTGCGCCGGTCACGGTCAGCGCCGTGTCTCCCGTTCGGAATCCGGCCGGCAGGACAAAATTGTACAGTTGAAAGTTTTGTAGGCCCTTAACCGCGCTGCCGTGATAGTTCCACACATTCAGGGTATTGCCGCTGAAGGCGTCGTAGCCGGGAATTGGGGCGCCGCTCCTGTCAGCGACCAGGCCGCCGTAGAAGTCGGAGTTGATCCCAAAGACCGGATGGCCGCTGATGGTCACGATATTGTGCGTGGCGGCGGCGGCGGCGCCGCCACCGCCGGCAGTCAGAATTGTGGCCCGCCCGCCGTAAATTCTGCTACGAATCAAGCCGCCGCTGATGTTGACGCGGTTGCCTGTGGCCGCGGCGGAAGCGGCAGCGGAATTGTTATAGACCGCGGCAGATCCGCCGTATACAAGGTCCACCGTGCCGCCGTTGATGGTTACAGTATTGCCGTTAGCCGTAGCGGAATTGTTATAGCTTAAGGCATACCCGCCTTCAATATTACCCACCGTGCCGCCGTTGATGACAACGCTATTGTTGTTGACCGTGGCGGAACCGGAACCGAAGCTAACATTGCCATACCCGCCATATACATTGCGCATTGTGCCGTTGTTGACGGTGACGCGGTTGCCCGTAACCGGAGCGGAATCGCGATTTTGCCCGATGGCGACGCCGCCCATAACCTGGTCAGTCACCGTGCCGTTGACGATGACCTGATTGCCAGTGACGGCCGCTGCATCAAGCCCGTTCACCGCGCCAAAGGCGCTCACGGCCGTGCCGCCGTTGACGATGACCGTGTTGCCCGAAATACTGTTGCTTTTACCGCCGGCGCTGCCGCCGGGGGCCACGGAGTCAGGATAAGCAGTGCCGCCCACATCTTGCAGCGTCCCGTCCGGGACAGGGTAGGTGACGGTTTCCGCCATGGACTGAAACGGAAGCGACAGGCAGAAGATGAACAGGGCCGAAACGGCAAGCAGACGGCGAACGCGGGGCAAAGAGCGCATTATTGGCGCCTCCTGGGCATGCAGTGCGGGGAAAAAAAGAAAAGCCCTGTCCGCAGAAGACAGGGCAGAATTACACGGATAAAGCTGGTTTTCGGGAAAGGAAAGAAAACACGAAAAGCCGCGCGGGGCTTGGAAAGTCGCGCGGTATATGGCGGAGTTAATGTGTGTGTGTGTGTGTGTGTGTGTGTGTGTGTGTGTGTCAAAAATCGGGCCGAAACTAGCCGTTTTGCCTGTATTTCTCCTCATTCGCGCGGGGAAAATTTGCCCTTGCTTCACCCTTACACCTCACATGCCCACCGCTTTTTTTATGTGCGTAAACACGCCAATATCATCACCGCACACACTTTTTCAGATGGTTAGCGCAAATGGCGAAAATAGGCAAGCGCGAAAAGAGCTTATAAAAAATGCGGACGGGCAACAGAATGTCACTCGTCCGCATTTTTAACTGTAGCCATGCCGCTACAAATCATCACAATCTGGCCTTACCTTGAAACCTTGCGGCGCTGGCCGGGCTTGTAGAACTGCCTGCACTGGTGTCGGCACAGGTGTCGGCGCTGTTTCAGCCTTGTCCTTTATGTCTTTGGCATAGCCTTCCGTCCATATTGCCTTCTGGTTGTCGTACCATTCCCTGGCGACAGCCTCAAAAGTATTTTGCAAACTTTTGGCTTTAAGCTGCTTTTCCGCGCCTGGATCAATTTCCCGGCTCAAAAGTTTTTTCGCGTCCGCGCTGAGTTCCCGCGCTTCCTTCAAAGATGTTTGGGGGTATTGCCTCCGTTTCGGAAACAATACCCCCGTTTTTACCCCCAATCAAGGGGTATGACTATGGACAAAACAGGGTTCGGATAAGTCTTGTTTTCTTAAAATACCTTTATTTTCAAGGTATTTTGGACTTATCTGAACCCTGTTGATTAGCCTTTTGGTCGGGATGAGAGGATTTGAACCTCCGGCCCCAGCGTCCCGAACGCTGTACTCTACCAGACTGAGCCACATCCCGACTGCGTATGCATGTCTATAAGGCAAGTCGTTTTATCCGGCAAGAAAAAAACTTCCCCCCGCGTCATTTCAGGAAAACGTCTCATTTGCAATTTCGCGTTAAGGTTGATAACATAATCAAAACAGATTGATTTTTTGCCTGTCTGGCCGGAAAAAAACAGTTTTGGCCTCACAAGGAGTTAGCTGTGGTAAAGGTTCTTGTTGTTGACGATTCCTCCTTTGTGAGGAGATCCCTTATAGCAATTCTGGAAAAAGATCCCGATATTCAGGTGGTCGGCACGGCCAATGACGGCAACGAGGCCATTGTCAAAGCAGCCCAGCTTGATCCGGATATAATCACCATGGATGTGGAAATGCCGAAGATGGACGGCATCTCGGCCCTTGAGCGCATAATGGCGGAAAATCCGTTGCCTGTGATTATGGTCAGCGCCATTACCAAGGAAGGCGCGGCAACTACCTTGCGGGCCATGGAACTGGGCGCTCTGGATTATATATCCAAAATGGGTTCGGACAATACGCGTGACGCGCAACAGGTGGAAAAAGATCTCTGCTCCAAAATTAAAGCCCTGGCCAGACGTAAGGCTTTTCTGCGCTTAAAGTTCAAGAACGCGGCCGCGCGCAACGCGCTCTCAACGGGGGCAGGCGCTGCCCGTCCAACTTTTTCTTCTTCCCTGCACGCTCCCGCAGCACCCATGCGTCCGAGCGCCGTCTCAACTCCCCGCTCCGTACTCAGCCAGCAGCCGGCCTGGCACAACCCCCATCCGGGTGGCGGCGGGCCTTTTGAAGTCATCGCCATCGGCGTATCCACAGGCGGGCCGCCGGCTGTGCAGACCGTGCTCTCCAGCCTGCCCGCCGATTTCCCGGTGCCCATCCTCATCGGGCAGCATATGCCGGCGGCCTTTACCGGTCCCTTTGCCCAACGCCTGAACAGCCAGTGCGCCATAGCTGTCAAAGAGGCCGAACCGGTGGAACGGGCCAAGCCCGGAGTAGTCTATATCTGTCCCGGCGGCAAGCATATCCGCCTGGAGCAGAGAGGCGCATCGCTGATGGTCGTGATTACCGAAGAACCGAAAGATGCCCTTTACAAACCCACGGCCAACGTGCTTATGGAGACTGTGGCTCTTGCCTCGGGGCGCAAGGCCCTGGGCGTGACCATGACCGGCATGGGTTATGACGGTGTTGAAGGAACAAAAATACTCAAGCAGAAAGGCGGCTGGGCCATCGCCCAGAATGAAGAATCCTGCGTGGTGTACGGGATGCCCAAGGCGGTTGTTGACGCCGGTCTGGCGGATGAAATTGTGGATCTTAAAGATATGGCTGCGACTATACTGGCTCATTTTAACCGGAAACCCTGAGGCGCTCTGCGGTGCGCTTCAGCTTGCGCCTCGCGTGACTATCATTATGGAGATTGCTGTTATGTCTGAACCGACCGATATCCTGTCTCTCCTGCGCCAGGAAGATCCGGAGAAGATCCGGGAAGGGGCCAAACTTGCCGGCAAAGAGCGGATGTCGGGCGCCATTCCCGATCTGGTCCGGCATATTACAAGTTCAAACATCGGGGTACAGGAGGCCGTGGACAGGGCTTTGCGCAAAATTGGCGGTCCGGCTGTGGTGCATGCCGTTATTCCCCTGTTGCGATCGGATGACGCGCCGGAGCGGAATATATCCATGGACCTGCTTCGGGTGCTTGGCAGCACTGATCTCCCGGCCATTCAGGAACTGTTGCGCGATGACGACCCGGATGTGCGCATTTTCGCCTCCGACATTCTGGGCTCGACAAACTCCGCTTTGGCGGTTCCGGCGCTTTGCCACGCCCTGCTCAACGATCCGGAGGTCAATGTGCGCTATCAGGCGGCGGTGAGCCTGGGACAACTGGCCTTTCCCGAGGCCGCGCCCTGCCTGAACAGCGCCCTGGACGACGAGGAATGGGTGCAGTTTTCGGTTATTGAAGCCCTGACAAAAATAAAAGACGCCTCCTCCATAGGGGCCATGGTCAAGGCTCTGGGCAAATCCTCGGAACTGGTGGCCTCAATCATAGTTGATGCTCTGGGCGAAATGGGCAATATCAAGGCTGTGCCCCTGTTGCTCAAAGGTCTGGATACTTCACCTCTGCCCCTGTGCAATAAAATTGTGCGCGCCGTGCTGAATATCATGGGCGGACAGTCACTCAGCCTGCTGGGAAGTAAAGAATGCCGCCGTCTGGCCGGTTATCTGCCTTCGGCCCTTGAGGACGAGGACACGGATATTCAGGATGCGGCCATCCGGGGTTTTTCTGCCCTGCGTGGCGATGGCGCCACCACATATGTGCTGAAGCACATGACCCGCCTGGACCCGGAAAATGACGTGCGGCGCATGTCCGCCGCAGTCGCGGCTCTGGTCAAAATCGGCCGCACTCCGGAACTGGAAGGGGCTTTGCGGGGATCCGACGATCATCTGTCCGCCATAGCCATGGAAGTGCTGTTGCGGGTTGATGAGGCCGGCACCGTTCCCCTGCTTATAGAAATTTTTCCGGAACGCAGCCGCGACATGCAGCGTTCCATAATGGCAGAGCTGGCCGAGCGCGCCGGGCGCGAACATACGGATTTCTTCATGGACGTTTTGGTCAACCACAAGGACGGGAGCGTGGTGCGCGACGCTTTACGTTTCCTCGGCCAGAAAGGGGACCCGGCCGTGGTGCTGGACAGCATTCTGCCTTTCCTCTCGCACCCCTATAATGACGTAAAGGAAGCGGCCCTTGAGGCCTGTATCGCCCTGCACACTCCGGAGGTGGAGGACGTTTTCCGCTCCTTCATGAAAAGCGCCGACCCTGTGCAGCGCATGATCGGCACTTACGGCATCGGCTTTTTTGACGTCAGCGCTTCTCTGAAGCTTTTGCACGATGCCCTGGAAGACACTGCCCCGGAAGTGCGCAAGGTGGCGGTGGAGGCTTTCGGAAGACTGCCCTCCCTGGACGGGGATTTGCGGGATCTCATGGAACGCAGGCTGAATGATGAAAACCGCGATGTGCGTATGGCCGTGTTTGATACCCTTGGGCTGCATCCGGACGAACGCTTTTTCCAATGCCTGATCCACGGCCTTGACGACCCGGACCCCTGGGTGCGTATACGTTGCGCCGAGCGCCTCGGAGAGTATAAGGTCGCTGGCGCTATTGAGCCGTTGGTGGGAATGTTGCACGATGGGAATACGCTTATTGTGGTAAAAACTGCGGCGGTGCTTGGGGCCATAGGCGGGGAGACGGCTTTTCGTGCCCTCATGCCTCTTCTGGATCACCCGGACCAGGATGTGCGCGAAGCTGTGGAGAACGCCGTAAACGCCATCCACAAGCAGGCGGGGAGGGAGGAGTAATCCATGGGTCTTTTTCAGAGCACTTCGCCCGTTGTGCCGGCCAGTCCGCTGGCGGGCAAGGTCAGGGTGACAGACGACGAATTCATACAGCTTCGGGACTTTATTTATCAGCAGAGCGGCATATTTATTGCTGAAGCCCGCAAATATCTGATTGAGAACCGACTGAACAACAGGATTCGGGAGCTTAATCTTAAGACCTTCGGGGAATATTACTACTATCTGCGTTTTGATCCCCACCGGCGCAACGAACTTACCAAGCTCTTCGAGGTCATAACGACCAACGAGACCAGTTTCTGGCGCAATCCGCCCCAACTCAAGGTTTTTCAGGATGTGGTGCTGACGGCGGAAATAGAAAAGATTCGCGCGAACCGGGGCAGAAGATTGCGTATTTGGTCGGCCGGCTGTTCGACGGGCGAGGAACCCTATACTCTGGCCATAATTTTGCATGAGGTGCTGAAAAGCGAAATAAACGCCTGGGACATAAAAATTACCGCCAACGACCTGTCCGAGGCCGTGCTGGCGGCGGCGCGCAAGGGCGTTTACACGGACTATGCCCTGCGCACCACCCCGAAATCCATTATTGACACTTACTTTATAAAAGATGGCACGAATTATCAGGTGGACCCGAGACTCAAGCGCCTGATCTCCTTTGGACCGGTCAATCTGAGCGACCGCATGCTGCTGAAGCGCATAGAACGGTCGAACATAGTCTTTTGCCGTAATGTCATCATATATTTTGACGATGAGATGAAGCGTCAGGTGATCGAATCTTTTTATGACAATCTGTTGCCGGGCGGGTGTATGCTGATCGGGCATTCGGAATCTCTGCATAATATTTCCCGTGCCTTCAAGCCTGAATACCATACCGGTACAATAGTGTATCGCAAAGAAGCGTAAAAAGAAGATGAGCGAAGCTGCGGGAACGACCGGGCGGATCAAAAGAGCCAAGGTGTTGACCGTCGCCAACCAGAAGGGCGGCGTGGGCAAGACCACCACCAGTGTGACGCTTGCCGCTGCCTTGACCAGGCTCGGAAAAAAGGTGCTGGTGATGGATCTGGACCCGCACGCCTGCGCTTCGGTGCATTTGCGCTATTACCCGGAGGAGTTGCAAAATTCGGTCAATGACATTTTTTTCGAACATAGTCCGGACCCCGGATATATGGATGAC
The DNA here is from genome assembly GCA_031260965.1 of Desulfovibrio sp. Taxonomy (GTDB): domain Bacteria; phylum Desulfobacterota; class Desulfovibrionia; order Desulfovibrionales; family Desulfovibrionaceae; genus Frigididesulfovibrio. The sequence goes on from JAISKK010000083.1 coordinate 15,169, forward strand.
ATGTGGGACAGGATCCGGCAGCATCATGCTGGCCTTGAGTTGGACGTTGTCCCGGCCACTATCCGTCTCGCTGAACTGGAGGTTGATCTGCGTCACCGCAAGGGCAAAGGGGCCATTTTGCAGCAGTCCCTGGAGCATGTGCGTAGCGAGTATGATTTTATTGTGCTGGACTGTCCGCCGCATGTGGGCATATTATTGGTTAACGCACTGGTGGCTTCGGATTTGCTCGTTATTCCAATCCAGACGGATTTTTTGGCCTTGCACGGCCTGAAATTGCTCTTTGACACGATCCGGGTGCTGAACAAGGTTCTGCCCAAGCCCATTTGCTACCGGGTCCTGCCGACCCTGTATGACCGCCGGGCCAGAGCCTGCGCCAGGGTGCTGGAACTTTTATCCTTCAAAATGAAAGACAGTATGTTCACAACGGTTATCGGCATGGACACGCGGTTTCGCGAGGCAAGCGCCAAGGGGCGCGTTATATATGAAATAGCTCCGGAGAGCCGGGGAGCGCGGGAATATGAAGAACTTGCAAAAGAGATACTTGTCTTATGAACAAAAGTCCTGAAGAATACTTCAAAGAACAGAATTTTGATGTCGAGAAGCCGAACAAGGCCGATGGTTTAAGCTCGGCCGAAAAAGCTTTCATGGACAAATACGTCGGCGTCGACGGTCAGACCGTGATCAGCAAACTCGGTCTGAATTCTTCCACTCCCCATCCGGAGGCGGCGGCGGATCTGCACAAGGAAATGGAAGCGGAGACCCCGCTTGACGACATGCTGCGCGATTCGCCGGAATTGCTCATGGTGGGTTTTTTTATCGGCGGGCAGGAGTTTACCATCCCCGCTGTCGCCGTGCAGGAAGTGATCCGCAATGAGCCGGTGGCCAAGTTGCCGTCAGCCCCGGAGTTTGTGGCCGGGGTAATCAATCTGCGTGGCCGGGTCACTCCGCTCATTCATCTGCGCGATGTCCTTGAAGTGGCTTCGCCGCGCAAGGGCGAGGACAAGTTCATAATAGTTTGCAGACGGAAAGGCATCCAGATCGGCATGATCATTGAAAGGGTGCATACCATGTACAAGAAGCTGCAGGCGGACATAGACTGGAGCATAGAGGCCCATATAGGAGCGAATGTTGATTTCATATCCGGACTGCTGAAGGTGCGGGATCAACTGGTGGGCATTGTTTCCGTTGATAAGGTGATAGCCAGCATATTAAAGTGAGTGGAGAGAACCCATGGCAAAGCATATTTTGATTGTTGACGATTCCAAGACGATCCGCAATCTGGTGGCGTTTATCATGAAGAAGGAAGGCTTCAAGGTGACAATGGCCGAAGACGGGCTGGACGGACTTGAAAAGCTGTATGCGGCGGACAGCATCGATCTGATTATCTCCGACATCAATATGCCCCGCATGGACGGCTTTACTTTCATAAAAACCGTGCGCGAGCAGGAAGCTTACCGGGATACGCCCATAGTCGTGCTGTCCACGGAGGGCAAGGAGCAGGATATTCAGCAGGGGATACAGCTCGGCGCGAATTTGTATATGGTCAAACCGGCGCATCCGGACATGATGATGAAAAACATACGTATGCTGTTAGGCTAGGACGTATGACAAGCGGACTGCGGGCGAAAGCGGGCGCGGCCTTGGCCGTTTTACCGGAACCTCAGCAGCAAAGGATATGAAATGAGCCAGGAATTCATGGATCCGGAAATATTGGCAGATTTTATTATCGAGGCCAAAGAACACCTCGAAACTATTGAGCCCAATCTTCTGGAACTGGAGAAGGCGCCGGATAACTTATCCCTGCTTAACGAGATTTTCCGCCCCATGCATTCGCTCAAGGGGGCTTCCGGCTTTCTTGGTCTGAACAAGATGAACGGCTTGGCCCACAAGGCCGAGAGCGTGATGGACGAGTTGCGTAAGGGTTCAATGACCGTGACTTCGGAAATCATGGACGTCATCCTCGCTACCACAGATTTGTTGCGTCGCATGATCGACAATCTGGAAACCCAGAACAGCGAAGGGGATGTTGACACCACCGATATGGTGGCGGCGCTTGAATCCATTCTGGCCGGTGAAACACCTGTTGTCGCCCAGGCCTCTCCAGCCCCCCAGGCTGCGCAGGACAGTCCTGAAGTGAAAGGGACCGCGCCGGATGAAAGCCCTGCCTCTGAAGAAGGCGCGCCTGAATCCGCCCCCGCCGGGGAAGGGGAAAGCCCTGCCGCCACATCTGTGGCCGATAGCAGGAAAAGAATAGACACCGAGACCTGGCTCGAATCTCTGACCAAATTGCCGACCTATACCCTGACAGCCTTCGGAGAAGCGCATCTGCGTGATTTTATCGAGGAGGCCAAGGACAATGTGTCCAGTCTCTCGGATGGTCTTCTGGATTTGGAAAAGAACCCGGAAGGGGAGGGCGAGACTGAACTTGTCAACGACCTTTTCCGTTATTTTCACAACCTCAAGGGCAACAGCGGCATTATCGCCTTTCAGGAGATGAACGGTCTGACCCATGAGGCGGAAACCCTGCTTAACGATCTGCGCAAGGGTGAGCGTGTCGTGACCGGTCCTTTGGTGGACATCCTCCTTCTGGCCGTTGACGCGCTGGAGGCTCTGATCTTCTGCATAGACCCGGCGGCCGGGACCGTGACCCCTTTCGACGCCAGCGAGCTTCTGGAAAAATTGCGCGCGGCTGTCGCCGGGGAGGCCATTACCCTGCCGAACAGCATCTTTCTGGATGAGCCGCAAAGCGCATCCGTGTCTTCCGCCGTCCAGCCGGCAGCCGCGACCGGAGGAGGGCAGGGGGGTAGAGCCTATTCCGCCGTGGACAGCGAAGACATCAAAATTTTCAAGAACACTGTTGGCCAGCAGTTCGCACACATCGCCGAAGCCATCAAAGGCATGCGCAGCGACGGGACCAATCTGGATTACGCCAACGCCATGTACCGTTCCTTGAGCACCATCCAGAACAGCGCCGGATTTATGGGTCTGGACGATATCAAGGTTTATGCCCAGCGCACGGCCGGGATAGTGGACAAGGGCCGTTCGACGGGCATGGATTTTTCTATCATGGCCGATCTCCTGGAACAGGAATGCGCCATACTTCAGGATCTGATTACTCCGGCCATTGATGCCATGCTTGTGAAAATGGAGGGAGGAGAAATCGCACCCGCCCCGGCCGTCCCCGAGGTCAAGCCCGCGCCCGCTCCGGCTGAAAAAGCTCCGGCGTCCACTTCGGCCGATAAACCGGTGTCCGCTCCAGCCCCGGAGAGTAAAGCCGCTGCCGCTCCGGCAGCCGTAAAAATCGCGCCGCCCGCGGCTCCGGCAGCAAAATCCGCAGCAGCGGCTGTATCGGCCCCAGCCAAGTCGGATGCAAAACCCGCGTCCCCTGCGGCTCCGGCTGCTAAACCTGCAGCCAAACCGGCGGCAGGCGGCGATTCCTCGGCCAAGGTCTCATCCACCATCCGTGTGGATCACGAAAAACTTGATCATCTTATGAACCTGATTGGGGAATTGATCATCAACCGCAACCGTTATTCCATGCTCGCCCGCCAGCTTGAAGAAACGGACGGGCGTGCTGATGTGCCCACCATCGCGCAGAATCTGACTGAAACCACCTACTCCATGGCCCGTATATCCGATGATTTACAGGACACGATCATGAAGGTGCGCATGGTCCCGGTAGCCTCGGTATTTTCCCGCTTCCCGAGGCTGGTGCGCGATCTGTCGCGTAAAAGCGGCAAGGAAGTTGAACTGATCGTGGAAGGCGAAGACACGGAACTGGACAAGAGTGTTGTGGAGGTCATAGGCGATCCTCTCGTGCACCTGATCCGAAATTCCGTGGATCACGGCATCGAAGAAGAAAGCGTCCGCACCGAGCGCGGCAAGCCTCCACTGGGCACGGTCTGGTTGCGTGCTTTCTATAAAGGTAATTCCGTTGCCATCGAAATTGAGGACGATGGTCAGGGTATCGACCCTGAACTAATGCGTCAGGTCGGCGTGCGCAAAGGCGTCGTCACTGCGGAAGAAGCTAAAGCCCTGGATGATCGCGAAGCCATTGAACTCATCTTTGCCCCCGGATTCTCCTCAGCCGAGGTGATTACGGACATTTCCGGGCGCGGGGTTGGGATGGATGTGGTACGCACCAACATCAAAAATCTCAAGGGCAGCATCAATACCATTTCCGAAGTCGGCAAGGGCACCAAATTTACTCTTTCCCTGCCTCTGACCCTGGCCATCATTGATGCGCTTATGGTCAATGTGGATAACGAAACCTACGCCATCCCCCTGGATGCGGTGTCAGAGACCGTCAAAATTGAGGCGGAACGCCTTACCGACGTCAAGGGACGCAAAGCCGTGACCCTGCGCGGCGAGGTGCTCGGCATTATCAGTCTGGCGGAATTCCTCGGTCTGCGCTCCTGCATGAACGACGACTCCCTCCTGAATGTTGTGGTCATCCACGATAACGAACGCAGGCTCGGTCTGGTTGTGGATCGTCTCCTTGAACGTCAGGAAGTCGTTATCAAACCCCTCGGTTCCTACCTTGGCGACATCAAAGGCATTTCCGGGGCAACTATCATGGGCGACGGTTCCGTGATCCTGATCCTCGACCCGCACGAAATCTATACCCTGGCCACTTCAAAGGCAGGATAACGCTGATTTTTGTCTGGAGAGATTTTAAAATATTGAAATATAGTGAGGGGGCGTTGTCCCCTCAAATTTTTTCGGCAGGGATTTTATGTCTCTGTATCCCTTATATATCTTATGACAACATTTGAATGGCTTCCTGCATTTCCTGACGCAGGCGGTTGCGCACGGCGGACTGGACTCGGGAAGTGGAGGAAGAGAACTGGCCGGCGCGCAGGTTATAGATTTGAGTTATAAGTCTGCGTCCTTCGTTTTGGGCTGACGTTTCGTTTTTAGCGGTCATGAGTTTATCCCGGTTCACGGATTCCATGGCCCTGTTAATTATACGGGTGGCCCCCGCCGGTCCGTGTTGGACAGCGGTGCTGAACAGGACTTCGCGCAGCGCCGTGGGCAGTTGTTCGAAATTGACGCCTGTGGCCTCGGTTATGGCGTCCTTTGCCGGTTCAACGTGGGTAGTGCGGATGAAGTCGCTTTGCAGTTCATCAAAACGCGCCGGGTCTTCAGCGGCGATTTTCCGCCATTCCGTGGGCATCCGCCCGCTTTTGCCGCCAGTGTCGGCGGGTCCGGCTGCGGAGAGTCGACGCGCCATATCCGGGGCTTTATTTTGTAGATAACTGATGAAGTTACGCATGGTTCCGGGGCGCGAAGCGATCTGGAATTTTCCGTAGGATGTTCCGCCTTTGCCATCATAGCCGATGGCGGCAATGCCTTCATCGCCGGATTCGAATTTTGCGGCCAGAGCGCCGGGCTCCAGGGCGATTTGGGCATTGACGGGCGTGGGGCGGTTTATATTATTGGCGGGGCTTAAGTCCCTGCTCTGGCGTTTTACCGCTTGGCGCGCGGCAGCATCGCCTCTGGCGAATTCCTGAGGCCGGATTTTGCCGGGGTCGGCTGCCGCGTTGCCGCGTAATTCGGCGGGTATGGCTTCGAGAAGAGTGGCTTTGGTTTCAATTTTATTTTGCTCGCTTGCGCGGTAGCCAAGGTTCTTCAGGGCGAGGTCCGCATTTTTGGAGGCAAATCCGCGCGTCATAAAGTTATTCGAGCCTGACCCTGTTGGGTTATAGCGCATGTTGAATTGATTGACTTCGTTCGGACGGTAAGCGGGAGCAACTGGGGTCTGGGTGGTAAGGGCGGGATCGGTTCTTTTGCGTGTGTCCTCCATGCCTATGCCGTTGCGGCCGGTGATCGGCTGCTGCCCGGGGATGCGGCGTACGGGCAGGGGGGCGCTTTTCACATAAAGTCCTTCTGGCCTGGCGTTGGAATTGGCGGGCGCCGAGTTTTTGGCGGTGGTGCTTTCTTTGCCTGCCGCCGGAGCAATCCGGCCTGAACCTGTCCCCGGAACGGGCGACAGGTCGGCGGAAGCAGGGAGAAGACTCCGGCCTGAACCCATGCTTTGCGCATAGGGAGAAGCGGGTGATGGCATAGTTGCAGCCTGGACTGAACCAGTGCTCTGAGCGTATGGAGAAGCGGATGACGGCAGGGCAGCGGCCCGACCGGGGGTGGAAGTAGCGGAGGTGGGCGCAAGGGCGGCGGGAGGCATTGCCGCGCCGTAGTTGGCGAGCTTTAGTGCGCTTGGTCCGGCTTGCATTTTACGCGAATTTTGCTCTGCGGGCAGATAGGAGGCAAAGGATTCCTGAATGCGATCCATGCGCCCGGCTTTGCGTTTGACTTCCGCTGCTCCGGGGTTGGTGGCACTCTGAAAAACGATGGGTGGTTTGTTGGTTACCATATGCGGCTCCTGTACTGCTAGGTATTCTCCTTCCCTGTCCGGGAAGAATTAAGTCTGTGCGCCGAGTCTTGAGCAAAAGCCGTGCCTGGATCGCTTTATCCAATATAATTACAGTCTTGAAATAAAGACATGGTCCTGATTGCAAAGATTTGGGGGGGCGGAGTCATGATTTTGAATGGCCGCAGGGGGAATACTGAAAAAAAACGGCCCGGAAGGGAAAATTTCCTTTCCGGGCCGCTGCTTTTTTTTTGTAGCGGGATAATCAGTTCTTGTAGGCTATGACTTCAATTTCAATGGCCGCGCCAGCCGGGAGCGCACCTATCTGTACAAAGGAGCGGGCCGGGGGATTACTGGGGAAGAAGGTGGCATAGAGTTTGTTCACTTCCGGGAATTCTTTTATATCCATGCCGAAGACGGTAACTTTCACGACATCTTTAAAATCAAGTTTCTGGGATTCCAGAATGGCCTTGATGTTCTTGAAAACCTGCTCCGCCTGGGCCAGGGTGCCGCCCTCGGCCAGCTTGCCGGTGGCTGGATTGATCCCGATCTGTCCGGAGAGGAAAAGCACATTCCCCGCCCATACCGCCTGACTGTAGGGTCCAATGGCGGCCGGGGCCTTGTCCGTGCTGACTGGAACGCCTGCGGCATGGGCAACAGCGCTCATGGATACCAGACACATAATCGCCAGCAATGCAATGATCATTTTCATCAGTCATCTCCTCTGTGTTGACATATGGTGTAAAGCCGATTTGATACTATAGGAAATTTCCCGGCCCCAGTCCAGAAAAGGAAGAGAAGCGAGAGCAAAAGTTAACTCCCAAAGACGTCGAAAAATAATAGCGGAAAAAAGCAAAAAAGACTTGACCATGCGCGAGCGATTGTGTAATCACAACCCTCGCGTTGCGAAAGGGATGAAAAGCAGCGCGCCCGCGTCATAGCGCGGGAAGGCGGATTGAATTCGCCTTAACGCTCCCGGCCGTACCCTCGCCGGTCGGGGTTGACATTTGCAGGCTTGCCCGGCCTTTCAATGTCGCCGGGTCCGTCTCCGGTTCCAGAGCGGAAAATTGGGTAGTCTCGGTCTGAGCAGTCTGCAAATTATCGTGAACCTGGAATGGTTCAGTCGGCTAATGCAGGCGGCGCTATGAAAGAAAATTGTCGTTTGGAGCCGGCTTTTTTTTCTTATTACGGAGTATGAGATGACGACAGTCAGCAGCGATCGCATTAGAATAAAACTTAAGGCTTACGACTACCGCATCCTTGACAAGGCTGTTTCCGAAATAGTTGACACGGCGCGCAATACTGGCGCCGGAGTGGCCGGACCCATACCCCTGCCGACAAATATTCATAAATATACAGTGAATCGCAGTGTGCATGTGGACAAAAAATCCCGCGAGCAGTTCGAAATGCGCATACACAAGCGGCTGGTGGACATTCTGGAGCCTACGCAGCAGACTGTTGACGCCCTTGGCAAGCTTTCCCTGCCTGCCGGCGTGGATGTGGAAATAAAGTTGTAGAGAGGTCATCATGGCTGGGAAACTGGGAATTTTGGGCAGAA
>JAISKK010000140.1 GCA_031260965.1 Desulfovibrio sp.
ATTTTGAAGCCTCTTCCCTGCTGAATTTTTTCCTCAACCTGCAAGAGACTCCGCGGGAACGACATGCGGTTCCTCTCGCGGACTTTCTTAAAAAACTGACCGATGACCCCCATTTGCAAGCCGTATTGTCCGTTCACGCCCTGCTCTATGGAGTCTCTCCGGACGAGGTGGCTTTTACCCAACACGCCTATGTGTCTGCATCCTACTTTGACTCAGCGCACAATTTCAGCGGCGGCGGACTTGCTCTGGTCAAAGCCATGGAACAAAGACTGGAAGAACTGGGCGTGATTGTTATAACCGGCAAGGCCGTAAAACATCTTGTCTGCGCTGAAAAAAAACGTCTGACTGCTCTTGAGCTTGATGACGGCGCACTGCTGGAAACGGATGCGGCCATCTCCACTTGCCACCCTGCTGCTCTTGCCGAGATGGGACAGGATGTGTTCAGACCGTCTTACCTAGAACACCTGCGCAGCCTTGAGGAAACTGCCTCGGCCTTCATGCTTTTCGGCATAGCAGAAAAAAAGCCTGAATGCCTGGAAGGCAGAAACCTGTTCTTGTGCAGGGACCCGAATTTGAACCGGGCCTTTATTCCAGGCGCAAACCCGGAGGATGGTCCCTTTTTCGTGGCGGCAAGTCCGCAGCCGGACAGCACTGCCGGCCGGTCCGGAGTAGTCGTGCTGGCGCCCGGTTTTTTCGCGGATATGTCCCCCTGGGCGGACAGTACGCGCGGGTCACGTCCCCAAAGTTACAAAATATTCAAAGACACGATCCTGCAACGTATTAACAAGGCCATTGTGGATCTCTGCCCAGAGCTTGAAACGGTTCATTTTGTGGAAGTCGCCACCCCTTTGACCATGCGTGACTTTTTACACGCGCCAGCAGGCGGTCTTTACGGCTGCAAGCACACAGTACACCAGTCCAATCCCCTGCCCCTCACCCGCATTCCCAATCTGCTGCTGGCCGGGCAGTCTATTATCGCGCCGGGACTAATGGGCGCAATGATCTCCGCATTTCTCGCCTGTGGATTTCTTCTCGGTCACGACAGCTTGCACAAGGAAGCGGCATGCAGCTAAAACGTGTAGCCATCACCGGTATGGGGGCGATCTCCCCTTACGGCAAAGGATCTCGCCTTCTTTTCGAGTCCATGCTCGCTGGAAAAAGCGGCGTCCGCTACCATAGGGAGCTGGATCGCTTCAGCAGTCTTGGGCCGCGTGTGGCAGGCATCGTGACCGGCGTTGATTTGATGGAAGTACCGCGTAAACACCGACGTTCCATGTCTCCCATGTCCATTTACGCGCTGATGGCGGCCCGGGAAGCCGTGGCCCAGGCGAATTTAAACGCAGCCAGACTGGCTGACGGACGCACCGGGCTGATTATGGGCTCCACCATGGGCAGTGTGTACACCATAGAAGAATTTTTCCGCGACTATCTGGCAAGAGAAAACCTGGATCAGGTCAAATCCATGCTCTTTTTCAGGGTTATGGGACATTCCGTGGCCGCCAATGTAGCCCAAGCTCTGGGAATAAGCGGCCGGGTGCTTGCGCCGACGGCAGCCTGTTCCACCTCGTGCCAGGCTATCGGTCTCGCATACGAGACCATCGCCTTTGGCCGCCAGGACATCATACTCTGCGGAGGGGCGGATGAATATCATCCTTTGACGACCGGCACCTTTGACCTGATGCTGGCTGCGTCAGCCTCATATAACGCGACGCCGGAGAAAACCCCAAGACCCTTTGACAGGGACAGGGACGGCATTGTATGTTCCGAGGGCGCAGGTGTGCTGGTTCTGGAATCTTTTGAATCCGCCAGAAAACGCGGAGCAGTCATCCTGGCTGAAGTAGCCGGCTTTTCGTCCACCTGTGACACGTCGAGCATTGCCAACCCCGATCCGGAGCCGCTCTTCCGCTGTATGCGCGAAGCTCTGGATGACGCCGGGTTGCAGCCTGACGATATATCATACGTCAATGCGCACGCCACAGCCACGGTGCAGGGCGACATAGCTGAAGGTCAGGCCATTGCCATGCTGACAGATGCCTGTATCCCGACATCCAGCCTTAAAGGTCACATGGGTCACACCATGGCCGCCAGCGGAGCGCTGGAGAGTATTGTCTGTGTGGAGATGCTACGAAACGGTGTGCTGCTGCCCACCCTTAACCTTGATAATCCGGATCCGCAATGCGGCACGGTTAATCTGCTGACAACCCCGAAACGGCAGCCCGTATCCGTCATCGTGAAAAATAACTTTGCCTTGGGGGGCGTTAACTGTTCTCTTGTGTTGCGAGCCGCCAAAGACTGACGGAGAGTGTATAAATGACGGATGAACAAGTAATTGAAGCGGCCAATAAGGCCCTGGCGGAGGAATTTGAACTTGATGTGGAACGCTTCACACCGGAAGTGCTCTTTCGCGAGGACCTCGACCTGGACAGCCTGGACGCCGTAGACATGGTCATTGTTCTGGAAAAGACCTTCCAGATCAAAATTGGCCGCGATCCGGCCATCATGCAGATCCGCACTGTGGGCGACATGCACCAATACATTCTCGGCAAAAAACGGGAACTGGAGCAGGAGCAAAACTGATGACAGGCAGGTTCGTTCACGGCCTCAGGCTTATCTGGCTTAACGTCGGCTTTTACAGCGGCCTGATCCTTATGACCACTGTATCCATCGTTTTCATATCTTTTCCCGCTCTGTGCTGGTTCCGTTTTGTACGCGGCCTTAACAAGGGCGCCGCCATGCGCCAATTGGTCTGGTATTATGGTCGCGCCTGGACCAAACTCCTGGCCTTTTTTGTGCCCGTAAAGCTTGAAAACTGCGCCATGCCCCTGCCCAAACCCTGCATCATCACCCCCAACCACCAGTCATTTTTCGATACCTACTGCTTTGCCTTCATGCCCGAGCGCGATGTGGTCTTTGCCGTTCGCGCCTGGCCTTTTCTCATTCCTTTTTACGGACCTTACATGCGCCTTGCCGGCTACTTGAATACAGAAAGCGGAAACGCTGAAGAACTGTTGTGCCAATCAAAAGAAATCTTGAATAACGGCGCCTGCATCGGGGTTTTTCCGGAAGGCACCCGCAGCCCGAACGGCAAAATGAGCCGCTTCCACAGTGGAGCTTTTCATCTGGCCGCGCTGACCGGGGTGCCAATTGTGCCTGTATGTATGGAAGGAACGGGCGTGTTTCTGCACCGCAACGGCTTTCTGCTGCGCCCGGCCCGCATTGCCGTTAAGGTGCTGGACCCCGTCTACCCGCGTGATTTCGCGGATTCAGGAGACGAAGTGCCGCTGCTCTTGCGTAAAACCGTCAAGGCGCGCCTTCAAAAGGCCCTGGATGAGTTGCGTTCGGAATGCCCGGACCGTACTCTCAACATAAACACAAAGGAGTCGTCATGCAACGCAATGCCCTGACCTTGGTGCTTGTTATTTTCACATTGGCCCTCATCAGTATGGGTTGTAAAAGAACCGTCCCTATTGAAAGCTTCGGCAATCCCGGTCTCTCGGCATACGGCAATTTGAGCAAAACCCAGGTGCGTGACGCCATTGTTCGCGGTGGTTCAAACATCGGCTGGCAAATGAGCGAAGAGCGCTCCGGTCTGGTTGTAGGCGTCTGGAAAGCGAGAGAACATGTCCTGACCGTCGAAATTCCATACTCCACAAGCGCTTACGAAATCAAATACCGCAGCAGCGTCAACATGAATGCTGAAGGAGGCGAGATCCACTCAAATTATAACCGTTGGGTCGACCGTCTGACCCGGAACATCAACGCTGAACTTTCCAAAGCCAAGAAATAGAGAGAAGGAACAAACATGTCCGCAAGGACTACAGTTTTTCCCGCAAGGGAGTCTGGTCAATTACCAATGGAAGCCGGCCGGCTCCTCCCGCACGCGGGTCCCATGTGCTGCATTGAACGGCTGCTGTCTTCCTCAAGGACAGCAGCCGTTGCCGAAGTCCTGCTCACACCCAGGCACAGCCTTGTAAGCGACGGAACACTGGACAATGCCGGCTGTGTTGAACTGGCCGCTCAAACTGCCGGAGCCATGCAGGGTTATGATTTGTACATGAAGGGGCAACCTCCAAAATTCGGCTATCTGGCGGGCGCACAGGATTTTATCTTTCATGCCCCGGCCCGCGCGGGAGATCTGTTGACAATAAAAGTCACCATTGAAGCCGAGTTGGGGGAAGTCTCCGTGCTTTCCTCCCGCATTCTGCGGGGAGAGACTCTCCTGGCCGAAGGACGGATTAAAGTCTACGTACCGGAAGCATGAAAAGTAACCATAGCATCCCCGCCCGTGCCGCCGCTCTCCTGCTGACCGCGCTGTTCGTCTGCTGTACGCCGCAAAAGGCCTTTGCCCAGGCGGACGAGGTCCTGTCCGCGCTACGCCGTAAAGCGGAACAATTAAACAGTGTTCGCGCCGACTTTGTGCAGGAAACCTCCATCCCCATGTTTGCTGAACCGGTGCGTTCGCACGGGCGATTTGCCTTTAAACGCCCGAAAAGCTTGCGCTGGGAATACCATGATCCCATGCGGGAAGGTTTTGTGTTAAACGGGGACACAGGTTTTCGCTGGGAAAACAACTCTGCGGCACGCAAACCTTTTATTCCCGGCAGCGACCCTGTGGCCACCATAGTAGCCCGGCAGATGATCGTCTGGATCACCTTTGACATGCAACGCATCGGGAGTGAATACAGCATAGAACCTGTGCCCGGAAAAGATGTGCGCCTGAAAATGACGCCATTGCGCGATGATGTCAAAGGCGTCATCACGTCCATAATTATCACCTTCAGCCCGGCAGGTCCGGCCTCTCTGGTGGAAATAAAGGAAGCAGGCGGCGGCGGCACAAGCATCCGCTTCAGTAACACTGTGGTCAACGGACCTATGGATGGTCAGGAATTTCAATAGTCGTGTTCTTTTTTGCCAGCCTGTACCGCCACTCCCGCAAGTGGGTCCGCCAGCTAAGCGCTCTGGCCCTCCTGTTTTTGGCGGCCTGTGCCCTGTTAAGCTCACAACTGACAATACGCGAGGATATCAGATCCCTTATACCCACCAGCCCTTTGGGTCTGGCCGAGCAATTCGCTGTTCTGCGTGAAGCTCCACTTCTGCAGGGCTTAAGCATTGCTGTGGGCGGAGGGGAGCCTGCCCTTTCCGCCCAACTTTTGTCCGAAGCCTTGCGCAGCCCGGAAATTCCGCGTGTGCTGTCAGGTTTGGGCGCAACTTTCAATCCCCGGATTCTGCCCCAACTATGCAGGGCCACTCCCGGTCTGCTGGACATGACTGCCCTGCTCTCCAGCCTGGACGAGGACAGCATACGCGCCTCTCTCAAACGCGACCGCGATCTTTTGCTGGCCCCGCAAGGGATAGTCCTGCGCGACTTTTTGGCTATTGACCCCTTGGGCATCTGCGCCGGTGTGCTGCAAAGGCTGGCGCCGGCAGCCGGCTCATTGGGCATCCGGACTGACCAGGGGGTGATGCTCAATGTAGACGGCGCCCACGCCTTGGTGTTGGCCGAACCCGCGTTATCCATGTCCGATTCAAAAGGCGCAATCCGGGTCATGGACCGGGTGCGTAGCGCTGTTCAAACACTGCCGCCCGGAACAGAGACCATCGTGGTCGGCGGACACCGCCATACGGAGGAAAACGCCAGAGTCATCCGCGCGGACGTAAACCGTATCTTGCCCGCCTCTATGCTTTTGCTTGCCCTGGCCTTTCTGATATTTGTCCGCACCCTGAAAGGCCTGTGCATAGTGCTGTTGCCGGTGGCGGCGCTGGTCACCGCCGCCGCTGTGACCGGACTGATCTTTGACGAACTCTCCGGGATTGTGCTCGGTTTTGGCAGCGTTGTTCTCGGCATCACCGCTGACTACGCCATCCATGTCTATTTCGCCTTGCGCAACGGATCTGATCCGGCGGACAGCCTGCAAAGAATCAGCGGCCCGATTCTGCTCGGGGGCATGACCACTCTGGCTGCATTCCTGGTCTTTTTCAGTTCCAGTATTCCCTGCATCATACAGATGACGGTCTTTGCCGTGTGCGGCGTGCTGACAGCCCTCATCCTCGCCTTGGGGTTGCTGCCCCCCTGGCTCGGACCGGGTGACAAACAAGCGGCCGACAGTTGCCCCTTACAAAAAATGCATCTGAAACAAAGGCCTTTGGCCCTTCTCTGGCTTGTCCTTGGTTTCTGTCTTGTTCTTTTGCTGTATAAAGTACCCGTTAATGGAGACATTCGGGCGCTGTCCTATGTCTCACAAGAGACGGCCAGGGACGAAAAGCGCATGGGCGAGATCTTCGGGGGCTTGCGGGAACAGGGCTTGTATGCCGTCAGAGGGAAAAGCCTGGAAGAGGCCTTGCTCGCCAATGACCGCATATGGGAGGAACTTGGCCGCGCAGCTCCTGAGAAAGGCTGGGAGCCTGCCCGGTTGATCGCCAGTCTTGCCCCGCTGCTTCCCGCCTCTGCAACGCAGACAATACGCTTTCAGACCTGGAAAAACTTCTGGGACGCACAAAGTGACGCCATCTTGCCCAGCCTGGACACGCTCGCCACCCAAAGCGGCTTCAGCACAAAGGCCTTTGACCCTTTCAAGGACTGGATTGCGGGCAAACCCACGCCGATGACCCCGGACCTGCTTTCCTCCGCAGGTCTGGAGGTCGCCCTGATGCTGGCGCGTCCTTTTGGTTCTTCCTGGCTGGTTTATAGTCTGGTGCGGGCGACGGAGCCGCCTCCGGGCCTGATGCAAACCTTGGAAAACAACGGCGCAATCTATATTTCCGGACGAAGTTTTCGCGCGGCCATGGATGAAGCCATACGCTCCGATCTTCTGCGTTTCGGGGGACCGTCGCTGCTGGCCATTCTTGTTATGATCGCCTTTGCTTTCCGTTCTCCCTCCCGTATGGGCATTGCCTTACTACCCGTTGCTTGCGGGCTGGCCAGCGTACTGGCTGCATTTCGTTTCCTGGACATGGAGATGAATATCTTCCACGCCATGGCCCTTCCCCTGGTCATGGCGCTCAGCGTGGATTACGGTATTTTCATTCTGTCGCATCTGGAAGGCAGGCTCGGCAAGGAAAGTCGCACCGGCGTGCTGCTCTCCGGCATAACAACTCTGTCCGGTTTTGGCGTGTTGCTGCTGACCCGGCACCCGGCCCTGCACTCCATAGGTTTGACAGTCAGCCTGGGCTTGAGCGCAGCCCTTGTCACCGCTCTTGTTCTGTTGCCGCATCTTGCCGACCCGGCAAACGAGTCCGGTCATGCCTGATTTACGAACAGCGCCTGCACCTTTTCGGTCCGCGCTCACCGGCCTTGTGCTCACCCTTCTTTTGTCAGCTCTCGGCGCTTGCGCAACGCGCGATATTGCGCAGGATAAACCGGCCAGGTCCGAACAGTACTCGTCCAGAGTATGGGTCTTAAGACATAAAGTGTATCTGGACATTCCCGGCCTGGATATCTCCCAGAGATTTGACGGCATGATGCGCCTGGATATGGACAAAGACCTCATCCATGTTGTCGGCTTGGGCGGCCTGGGTATGCGGCTCTTTGATCTCACCCTCAGCGCCGGCGCAGGGCAAATTGCCTATCTGCACCCTGTATTGGAGAAGGTCCCGGATGCAGGCGCTAAAATAAGTGAATGCATAGGCAATATCTGGTTTGACTATCTGTCGCAAATACAGCTAAAAAAACTCGTCCAGTTTGACGGCTGGCGCGTTGTGCGCTCCGGCAATCTGGTCGCCGGTCTCTGGCCGGAGTATGTCACCTATACAGACACCCGTATCCCTTAC
>JAISKK010000029.1 GCA_031260965.1 Desulfovibrio sp.
TTTGTAGTTCCGGATTCCGGGGATGCGCCATTGTCCGCTTTTGCGGTTCCAGCTTCCGTGTCTGTGCCGCCGTCCGCTTTTGTGGTTCTGGATGTGGAAACGCGCTATTCGGCGGCGGAAGTGGGGGGCTGGCAGCGGGCGGATCGTATGGGGGTGAGTGTTGTTGTGCTGTATGATTCCCGCACGCGGAGTTTCAGCCCCTTTCGCCAGGAAGAGATACCGCGTCTTGTGGAGATATTGAGCGCCGCGCCTCTGATTGTGGGTTTTAATATCCGGCGTTTTGATTATGCCGTTCTCGCGCCGCACGCGCCAGGCTTTTCCTTTCTTTCCCTGCCCACCCTGGACCTTTTGACTGAGGTTTACGGGCAGTTGTCCTACCGCATTTCCCTGGACAATCTGGCTACGGCCACCTTGAACAGCGCCAAGAGCGCGGATGGGCTGATGGCCCTGAAATGGTGGAAAGAGCAGCGTCTCGCCGAGATTGAGGAGTATTGCCGCAAAGATGTGGAGCTGACCCGTGATTTGTATCTTTTCGGCCGCGACAACGGCTATCTGCTTTTTACCAACAAGGCCGGCCAAAAGGTACGTGTGCGGGCCGCCTGGTCGTCATGTCCGCCTCCATCTTTTGGCGAACTCGGCGGGAAGCGGGGCATATGACCCGCTTCCCCAAAAGCGATCTACCATTAAAATTTAGTGTAATATGAGGTTAATCACCTTCTTCCGCAAAATGCGTCCCTTTGCGCAAAAAGGTGCCCACTGACACACCGAGAAATTCCGCTGCCTGATCTGTAGTAAATTCTCTTGTCCAAATCTCCTGTTTGCCTTCAAAAAATCGCATGGCAACAACTTCATAAATTGTCGATGTCGGCGCAGGGGATACTCCTTTTCGGTCAATTCGCGTGCGACCTAATTCGGTCATATCATTTACTTGCGTCACGATAATTTTTTTATAATTTTCTTGCTTTTCGTTGGTAATTAGCTTATATTATAATAAATAAATAAAACTAAGTTTTATAATATGAAAAATAACCCACATAAATATGAAATCAAGGTCTTGGAAAAAACCTTTGTCGTACTGCGCAGTTTTACCCTTGAGCAGCCGCGGTTAACATTTTCCGAATTGCTGTGTCGCAATAAGAACATAGATAAAACGACCTTGTATCGTATTGTGATGAACCTGACGGATCATAATTTTTTGAGCAAAAATGAAAAAACCGGTGAATTTTCTTTAGGAGTGGGATTTTTATACTCCAGCCGCATAGTCCTGGCTGGATTTGACCTGCGTGAGGCTGCCCGTCCTTATATGGAAGCGATACATAAATTGACCGGTGAAACAGTGGTTATAAATATATTAAATAAGGACAGGGGGATATGCCTAGATTGCATTAAAAGTACCCAGCCGTTGACCATTACTGCTGATGTGGGACGCCAAATTCCCCTTCTGCGTGGAGCGAGCGGCATGATTCTGGTGGCTCACCTGCCTGATGAAAAAATCCGGTTTTTGTACGACATGGAAGAAACGGCAGAGAAGATTAGTTTTTCAGATATTTTGGAAAAAGTGCGGGTAATCAGAAAAAATGGCTATGGGGTCAGTTTTTCGGCCCTTGATCCGGGAACAGCCGGAGTTTCTTTTCCGATTCTGGATGTTTCCGATAATGTCGTTGCCGGGTTAAGTTGCCTCGGTCCGGAATCCCGTTTTAAAGAGACCGTATATCTAAGTAGAATTATTGACATTACCAGGAGTAACGCCACGCAACTATCGCACGCTCTGGGGCATGTTCAGAAAACGCCTGCTTCGGCGGCACATGTAAAAACAATACAGGAGGAAGAGAATGTATGATCTGATAATCAAAAACGGGACAATTGCCACACCAACGGAAAGCTACCCGGCAGATGTAGGAGTTTGCAATGGACGTATACAAGCCATTGCTGCAAATCTCGAATCAAAAGATGCTGAAGATGTCATTGACGCAAAGGGTCTGCATGTTCTGCCTGGCTTGTGGCACACTCATTGCCATTTTCGCGATCCCGGCATGACTAACAAGGAAGATTTTGAATCAGGCAGCCGTTGCGCTGCAGCCGGCGGCATCACCTTCATCATTGATATGACAAATAATTCACCCATGCCTTCCACTCCTGAAATTTTTCTTGCAAAAAAGGAGAATGCCGAAGCCAAGAGCCTAGTTGACTTTGGCTTATATGGCGCCGGGTTGGACCCCAAACAGGTGCGGCCTTTAGTTGATTGCGGAGCCATTGGCATCAAAGTGTTCAATACTCGCCATCCCAAAGAAGCATATCCATATATTTCTGAACTTGGGGTTGTTAATCATGGCCTCTTGCACCATATTTATGAGGAAGTTCAAAAAACCGGTCTGGTCTGTGCCGTGCATCATGATGATTCGGACTGGACCAAATACATGGTCTTTCGTGACTACATCAACATAGGGAAAATTGACGCAGCTTCTTACGTGGATGCCGTAGCCAACGGCTACATGTACGGCCACGGCATGGTTTCAGGATTGGCATCTTCCCTGTATCTGGCCAAGCTCACAGACGTTCGCCTCTATGTCCTGCATGTGGGGGTGATGCCCGAATACGCCTATGACATTATCAATTTTGCTAAAAGTAACGGGCAGACCGTGTATTCTGAACTGGAAGCCTGCTCTTTCTTGATAGACCGACCTATGGCTGACCGCCTGGGCCCATATGCTTATATCTTTGGCCGCAACCTCCCACGGGCGTATAGTGTGCTAAAAAACGGCCCTGCTGACGTGTTGGTGCTGGAACATGCTCCCCATCACAGGGATGAAGTCGAACCCGGCTGGAAAGACAATTTCTCCGGTCCGCTCGGAGTGATTGGAATTCAGGAATTCGTGCCGCTGATGCTTAATGAAATTAATAAAGGCACTGTTTCCCTGGAACACTTTCTTAAACTAACTACGGAAAATCCAGCACGCATTTTTGGACAATATCCGCGTAAAGGCGCTTTGGCCGTAAATTCAGATGCGGATATCACTATTGTCGATATGAATAAGGAGCAGACGCTCTCTTCAAAAAAATCCCTGTCTCGCTCCGGCTGGACAGCGTTTGACGGTGTGCGGGTTAAAGGTTCAGTTGAGTACACGATAGTTCGTGGGAGCATTGTCCACAGCAAGGGAACCATTACCGGAAAGCCAGGTTGGGGCCGTATGTCCAAAGGGAAACCCGGGGCTGTTTAATAATTTGTCAGGCTCTATTCTATGAACATGTTGGCGGATTTCTATATCCACAACCTCAACATTATAGGTAGATATGAAGAAAATTAAGGGCAAAAAAAGCGTTGGTGACCCCAAAAGCCCTGTCGATTACGCCCGGTATGAGGTGGGTCTGTATCCCGAAATGGCGGATGGTCACTTTGTTCCAGGCGCCACCGCCAAACAACCTCGCAACGTGTGCAACAGGAGTCGCCTCTATGAATACCAATGACCTGAATGGTAATACGATAAATCAGCTCTCGCTGCGGCTGGACAGACTGCCTGTCTCCAGATTCCATATTTCGGTCCTTATTGTCGCCGCGCTCTCTCTGCTTTTTGATACCCTGGATACCGTCGTTACGGGTTTTGTTCTGGCGGAACTGCGCCCTCTCTGGAAATTCGGCACGGAAACTATAGGCATTGTCTCCTCCATCGGGCTCTCAGGGTATCTGATCGGTTCCTTTTGTTCCGGTTTTGTGGCTGATAGGTTCGGTCGCAAAAAAACCATCTTGTTTACCCTGATTCTATATTCCCTGTTTTCCGCGTCCCGGGGACTGACGGACAACATGACAAGCTTTGCCGTGCTGAATTTTTTCACTTGGCTTTTCGTGGGGGCAGAAAGCTCCACCGTACCGCCCTATCTTGCCGAACTGTGGCCATCGCGCGTGCGAGGTAAGCTGAACGGCTGGATGATGAGCTTTTTCGCCATGGGCATAGCTTTTTCTCCGATCTGGGCACTGCTCCTGATCCCCAACTTCGGCTGGCGATTTGCCTTGTTCCTGACCCTGCCATTCGCCATCCTGGGCGGGTTGATGCGTTCCGGCCTGCCGGAATCGCCCCGCTGGCTGATTAAAAAGGGACGGCTGAAAGAAGCCGAAGAAACCGTGACTTGGATAGAAAAGAAGATAGAAAAGCGGACCGGAAAGGCGCTACCCCCCATTCCCGCGCAGCAGACCACGGCGGCCGCGCCGGCTGGACCTGCGATAACGGCCAGGGACCTGCTCAGCCCCCGCTACCGCAAGATAACCTGGATGTTATGGGCCGCGTGGTTCGCCGAATACGGCGTGCTGTACAGCTTTATGACCTTCGTGCCGACGCTGCTGGCCCTTGAAGGGCATTCCATAGTCCGTTCCTTCCAGTATTCCGTTGTTATCTATATCACCGTTATTCCCGCGTATATTCTGGGCGGGTATGTGGTGGAATGGCTGGACAGGAAATACACCGCCATGCTGGCCCTGACGGCCACCGCCATTTGCGGCACGCTATTCGGCATGTCGACGGAACCGCCCCAGATCATGCTGTTCGGCAGCATGACCTCTTTCTTTCTGGCTTTGGGGTCCACGGCAATATACACCTATACCCCGGAACTGTACCCGACCGAAATCCGGGCCACCGGCATGGGCATAGCTTCCGCCTGGGGTCGGGCCGGAGCTATTTTGCTGCTGCTGACCTTCGGGGTGTTCGCCGTGGTCGAGGGCAAGCTCGTGCTTTTCCTTATCAGCGACGTCATCCTGTTCGTCGCCATAGTCGCCCTGGCTATTTTCGGCCCCTCCACCAAGGGACGCCGCCTGGAGGACACCTCGACAGGGACGGCCTGACGATCGTTTCCGGCGGAGCGGCGAACATCGTGCAACAATCTCGCGGCAAGGATTTGTGGAAAATCATTTCGAGCATTCCATGTGTGAAATGCTTAAAGCCACCATTTTCTGGTCGATGTTTCTCCCGGAACAAATATTTCTCCCAGCAAAGGGGTCTGGAGGTTGATGTTTTCGGTTTGGGCGGCAAGATCAGCAAGTATGGTGATGGATTCATCCCAGGGATGTAGCGCCAGATCAAATACCCCCCAATGGACCGGGATCAGGGCTTGCGCTTTCAGTTGCCGACAAGCTTTGATTACTTCTTTAGGAAACAAATGGGTCTTGGGCCAGCCAGGATTCCAGCCGTCAATTTCTATAAATGCGGCATCAAAAGGGCCGTGCTTTTCGCCTGATTCACTGAAATGCGGGCCATAGCCCGTATCTCCGCTGATATATATACGCTGGGATTTCCCCCGGATCACGTATGATGTCCAAAGGGTGCTATTGCGGCTACCAAAAGTGCGGCCAGAAAAATGGACCGTGGGTTCAGATGTGACATCAAGTCCCCCCGTATAAGTTTTCCCCCAGCCAAGTGGGTGGATTCTGGCAGGCGGAATGCCCCATTCCAGTAAATGACTATCAACCCCCAAGGGAACAATAAAATGTGTTTCCCGCTTCTCCCGCAAAAACTTGATTGTCGGATATTCAAGATGATCATAATGATCGTGGGTGATGAGCACATAATCTATGCAGGGCAAATCTTCACGTTTCAGGGGGGATTCTTCATACCTGCGCACTATGCCGGGCACAGGCGCTGCATTTCCGAAAACGGGATCAACCAAAAGGCGCTTACCGTCCAACTCAATAATAAGCGTCGAATGGCCCAGCCAGCAGGCGGCGAATTTGGATGGAATTTCCGGGAAGGATGTGTGGGTCAGTTTATTAACCGGAAGCGTAAATTTGGGCATGTTTGTATTCGAGAGAAGGAAACGCAGCCAGCCCGGTCCCCCTCCTATCACCCGGTCCGGGTAATAGGGCAAATCACTGATTTCGCCGTGGAATTTGCCATCGGCAAAATAGGAGAGGTTTTTGTAGAGGGCATAATCGTGAGGGTCCGGGGGATGTCCCAGTTCAGGGAAGGCATGGAAGGTCAGACCGAAGACAGGCAGCCCAAGGGCTGCCACGCCGCCAACGATACCTTTCAATAATTTTCGTCTGGTCACTTGGGGGTGGCTCTTTTTAATCTGTTATGATTGAACCCTGTCAATAAGCATGCGTCTATCCATCCTCGAAGTTTCCGAGGGTTGTGCTTTGCAGTCACTGGGTATCAACGACGGAGCCGCCACCATGCAGTCCAGGCCGTTATCTCGCAAATGCCAATAAATCGTGTAGCCGCCAGACCCGGCTTCATACACAAAATACGGGGTGTGGCCTGTCCCGACTAATTTGCTGACGCCCGAATCCAGTGCATCAAGATAATTCGGGCCTGTCCCATAATGACGAACCTCTTCGCCTTCCCCCGCAGTCGCGATGGAAATACTTTCCTTGTGGACGTCCATGCCTACATAGAGTATTTTTTCATTGGTCTGTCCTCCTTGATGGTGGCTCTGTGCCTGGTTTTTATGCTCAAAGCATAACCCATGTGTTGCAAGGATGGACAGACTGTTGTTCAGCTTCGTTCAATCATTATATCTTTAAAACCCTTCCAGGGGCGGACTCACCATCCAGGGTCCCATCGGTCCCTGTCCGGAAGATCCCAGGGATATGCTGGGGATCTTCGCCGACAGCAGTGTAACCCTATGTCCTTCAATTTTCAGCCTTCCCTCGGCCAGCCATTGCAGGGCCTGCGGATAGATGCGGTGTTCCATGGCCTGAATGCGCGGCATCAGGGTTTTGCCGGTGTCCGTGGAATGAACCGGCACCACCGCCTGGATGATCACCGGTCCTTTGTCCAGGGTCTCTTCAACAAAATGCACGGTCGAACCGGAAAGCCGCACTCCGTAGTTAATGGCGTCCTCATTGCCCATTCGTCCCGGAAAACTTGGCAGGATGGAGGGGTGTACGTTCAGAATGCGCTGCGGGTAAGCTTGCACAAAAACTGGCGTGAGTACGCGCATATAGCCTGCCAGCACAACGGTGTCCGCGCCCGCGCCCTTGACTGCGGATAAAAGTTCGCGGTCATAGGCTTCACGGTCGCTGTAATCGTCGCTGTTGCAGACGTAAACCGCTATACCTGCCTGCGCGGCTTTTTCCAGCACGGGCGCGCCGGGCTGATTGGAAATTACGATGTTGATTTTGGCGTCCAGCAGGCCATCGTCAATACACTTGATGATGGCCGCCACATTTGTACCTACTCTGGATGCAAGGGCGGCAATTTGTAAAGTCATGGGCATCTCACTTGATTATGTTGGATTTTCCAGACTCAAATAACGCCTGGGAGCGTTTAAGTCTGTTCAGTGTATCAGTTCGGCCGATTATAGACATGACCTCAGCCAAGTCCGGGCCATTCAGAGCGCCTAGCAGGGCAATGCGCATGGCTTGCCCGACAACCTTGAATTTCACGCCCTTCTCGTCAACATAGGCGCGCAGACACTGGTGCAGCGAATCTTTGCTGAAATCGGTCAAAACCTCGATTTTTTCCTGTATCCCGGCAATATGCCCGCATCCCTCCTGCTCCAGAAGGGCGAGGGCTTCTTCGGCATAAGGGAGTTCTTTGGCGGACAATAAAAGCGGACGCATCTGCGCGGCCATATCTTTAAGGGTCTGGGAGCGGGGTTGAAGCAGGGGAATGGCCGCCCGGATGCGCGCCGGATCCGGCGTGGCCACGTCCAGCTCCTGTATAAAGGGAACAAGCTGGGGCGCAAGCGCTTCCGCCGTGGCCTCACGCAGATGCTTCGCGTTTACCCAAAGCAGTTTTTCCGGATCAAAGGCTGCGGGCGATCCGCTCATGTTTTCGCCGTTGAAAAAATCCACCAGTTCGTCGCGGCTGAATATTTCCGTGTCTTTACGGCTCCAGCCGAGGCGCACCAGATAATTGACCAGAGCCTCGGCAAGCAGTCCGTCTTTTTCATATTCAATGACCGCCTTGGCCCCATGTCGTTTGGACAGTTTTTGCCTGTCCGCTCCGAGAATCATGGGCACATGGCCGAAGACCGGCAGATCCGCCCCCAGAGCCCTGTAAATCAGGATCTGGCGCGGAGTGTTGTTTACATGGTCATCGCCGCGCAATACATGGGACACCTGCATGGCGATGTCATCCACAACTACGGAAAAATTATAGGTAGGCGAACCGTCCGCCCGGCGCAAGACCATATCGTCCAGTTCTGAGGCCTCAAAAGAAAGGTTTCCCTTGACCATATCGGCAAATGCAACGCGGTCTTCCTGCGGCGCGGCCAGACGCACCACTCGTCCCGGGCCGGGGCCAAGGTTAAGGTGGCGGCAATGCCCGTCATAACGGGGTTTTTTTCCCTCGGCCCGCGCTTTTTCCCGCATGGCCTCCACTTCTTCCGGACTGCATTTGCACCAGTAGGCGTGACCGTTGGCCAGCAGACGTTCAATATTTTCGTTATACAGATCAAAACGGGCGCGCTGAAAAACAGGCTCGCCGTCCCAATCCAGCTTGAGCCAGCGCATGGAGGCCAGAATGGAGTCCGTAAATTCCTGCCGGGAACGTTCCAGATCCGTGTCTTCAATGCGCAGGAGAAATTTTCCGCCGTAATGGCGGGCCATGAGCCAGCAGAATATGGCGGTGCGCGCGCCGCCTATGTGCAGATGCCCGGTAGGACTGGGCGCAAAACGCGTAATCACTTGTTTTTGGGTCATATCGCTCATCAATGAAAATTATCCTTGCTCAGATTTTTCCGAAGCGGCTTATTTACATATAAAGACTTTGTATCCTTGAAAAATTCCTTCCCGGCTCGGGGAGGGGAAACCGTCCAGGCTTGCCGGGTCAAATTTATGCGTTTTCGGGTCCAGGGCAAAGTTGAAAGTGATATCCAGCATTTTCTGGTCTTTGACCCAGGCCGGGAGCATTTCCACATCCATAGTTCCGCTCAAGGTGACGATTTCTTTGCCGTCAGCCTCTTTTTTCAGTGCCCAGACCGGATTTTTCAGCAGTCCGGCGGCCAGATCCTGCATGGTCTTGCCGGAGCAGTTGTTTACGGCTGTTTTTTTAAGGTTCTCAATTTTTCCTTCCTCGCCGCAAGCGGTGAGCAGGAGAGAGCAGATGAACAATAGGGGAATTAATTTTTTCATTTTTTTCCTTTCAGCCGCGTAGATAGATGTCGTTGCGTTGGTCCGAAAATTCCCAGGCTTCGTGTTTGCGTTCCGCTTCGCGTTTGCGATCTTCGCCTGCGGCCGCGCAGGCCGGGCAGGCCGAACGCGGTATATGGATGCAAATGGTCCAGTCGCTGTAAGAAGTCCGGGTCCGGATGATCAAAAGGCCGGGACAATTTGGGCAGTCGCGCAAGTTTTCGCTTTGCTGTTCGCTGATGCCGTCCGTATCATAATAGATGTCCCGCTCCCGGACAAAACCGCCCTTTTCCCGCCTGTAACCGGTGGCGCTCTGGCCGGGGCGCTGGAAGATCTCCAGGGTTTTATCCCGGAGTCTGCCTATATAATCCATGCAGTCCGGGGAAGTGGCGGCCAGATCCTCTCTCCAGGCCGGTTCTATGACCCGGCTGAAATCCATGCCGGCCAGAGCCAGAATCACGGCCAGATTGACATAGGGCAAAGCGCCTTGAATGGAGTAGCCTCCTTCAAGCACAGCGATGTCCGGATTGATGGTCTTCACCATTTCGGCATAACCGCGTGCGGACAGGTGCATGTCTGTAATGGGATCGCTGAAATGGTTGTCCTGCCCGGCGGAATTGATGATCAGCTCCGGTTTCCAGGCATCCAGAACGGGTTTGACGATTTCTTTGCTGGCCAGAAGGAAACCTGCGTCTCCGGTGCGGGGCGGCAGGGGGATGTTGATTGTCGCGCCCAGTGCCTGTGGTCCGCCCAGTTCATTGGAAAACCCGCTGCCCGGATAAAGGGTGCGTCCGTCCTGATGCAGACTGATATAGAGTGTATCCGGATCGTGCCAATAAACGTCCTGACTCCCGTCGCCATGGTGGCAGTCGGTATCGACAATGGCCACGCGTCTGACGCCGTAATCTTTGCGCAGGCGTTCAAGCATCACCGCTTCAATGTTGACGGCGCAAAAGCCGCGTCCGCCCTGCACAACCTTCATGGCATGATGTCCGGGAGGCCGGGTCAGGGCAAAGGATTTGTCGCAGGTGCCGGAAAGAACCAGATGTCCCGCGCTGATCGCGCTTCCCGCCGAGGCCAGATGCGGCACTTCAGCCACGCGTGCAAAACCGGGCGGACAAAAATGGACGCGGGAAATATCGCTGAAATCGGCCAGCTCCGGACGGTGTTCGCTTATGCCCGGAATATCAAAAAGTCCTTCTTCGCGCAGTTGGTCCTGGGTATAAAGCAGTCTTTCCTCGCGCTCCGGGTGGGAAGGCGAGATGGCCCAGTCAAAGGCCGGGAAAAAGATGAGTCCCAAGCTGTGTACGGCACGGGGCGCGCTGAACTGGTCAGATGTTTTGTCCGGCTGTGTTTCCCGCATTACTCCTCCCTCTCCAGGGCAAGTCCCGGCGCATATTGGGAGCGTATCCGCAGAATGCGGCCGCGTTGGCCGGAGGGGTCAAAAACGGCGAAAGATTCCGCAAAAACTGTCTGCACCTGCAAATCAGCGTCAGAGTTGACGGCCTTTTCATCCCGAAAGGCGGCGGCGAAGGCTTGGGCCATATCCGCCTGTGCGTCTTCGAGCCGGTAAGCGGCATTTATCTTTTTTTCCACATTGAAGTCCGGGATGGTCAGGCGTCCGAGCAGCGTGTCGGCATAAAGCTCGACCGCCTGGGTAGGTTTTGCCAGAGCCGCGCCCAAAGCATTGGCAAAAGGGCTTTCCAGCGGCGCTTTCACCGGCAGTCCCAGCGCTTTTTCCAGTTCCGAACGTAAGGCCTGCGCGGGCGCGCCTATGAAAATTACTCCCTGGGGCGCAATTTTTTTATCCACCAACAGTTCCCGGATGGTATATACCGGCTGGGCATTGATTTCCCGCAGAAAATCCAGGGTTTCTTCTTTTATGCGTGCGAGGGCCGTATCCAGAAACAGTTTGGCCAGGGCTTCAGTCTGTTTTTCCGGATCAGGACTTTCTTTCGTGATTGTCTGTGGACAGTCTGGATCGGCCAGCAGCCTGCGCAAGGCCTGCCTGGACATCTGTACGTCACTGATCGATGCCAGTCCCAGGATATTGAAAACGTCCGTTAAAGTCGGTGGCGGTAAAGCAGGTACTTCCCCTTCGCCCTGAAGGGAGAGATCTGGCCCGGAGCGATCCGGGCCGATGCAAACTTCGCCTGCGCGCACACGCAGGGCGGAGTCTCCCCCAAGAGCGATGGACCGGGTCCAAAGCGTACGGATCAGCGTGGGCCTGCCGCCCACATTTAAGCCTTTACGCGCAAGAAGTGGTTCTCCTGCGGCCAGAAGGGCAATATCCGTGCTGGTGCCGCCCATGTCGATCATATACTGGTCTGTCCGCTCGAAAATTTTGCTGTCCGCGTTTGTCTGCGGACGTTTGGACATAGCCAGGATGCCGAGAAGTCCCGCCGCCGGACCGGACCCCATGGTGCTTGCGGGGTCAGTTATGGCGTGGGCCGCTGAAAATGAACCGGCATCGGCTTTCAATATATTGATTGGACAGACAAGTCCAAGATTTTGGGCGGCTTTTTTCAGGGCGTCGCTGAATTCACGGCTGATGGCGTAAAGGGCCGCGTTACACCATGCCGTGTGCATACGCCGGGGAAAATTAAGGCTGCCGCTGGTCTCGGAACCCAGCACAATGGGCGTGTCCGGTCCAAAGATCAGGCGTGCCTGAACGGCCAGCTCTTTTTCCAGGTCCGGGTTTTTGGGGCTGAATTTACAGACAATGGCCAGTGCCACGGCGCCGAGTTTTTTTAAAGTCTCCAGGGCTTCCGTAACAGATTTTTTATCCGGCGCTGCGGTGACGCGTCCACGATGGTCCTGAGCGCCGGGCAGAATGCGCAAAAGAGGGTCGGGTCTCCAGAACAGGGCCGGGTCAATTCCCGGTCCGGGCAGCGCCATAATGCCTACCGGCCTGGTTTTGTTTGTAAGCAGAGCGTTCAGGCCCAAGGTACTGGATACCGTCAGCCGTTTTACTTTTCCGGGATTTAAGTCCGCATTTTCACGAAAAAGCCGTTCCAGAGCTTCGAGCACGCCGGGTAGAACGGTGTCAGGACGGGTAGGGGCCTTCACCGAAGCGAGACAACGACCACTTACCGGGTCGACGAGCGCGGCGTCGGTAAAGGTTCCGCCAACATCAAGTCCGGCCAGCATCATTGCACCACTATTATTTCAACCACATTGTCGCGACGTTCCACCTTGTGGTTTTTCAAGGCGGCGTTCAAATCAAGCACCAGCCGGGGGCCAGCGCTCTGCTGGCCGATGCGGATGCTCCGGATAAGACGGTTGCCGGGCAGGGAAGGATTCTTCATGCCTTTCCATGTCCCCGGCAAATCAATGACCAGTCGGTCCGGGCCGGACAGGGTAAAAGTCTTGCAGGGGAAAGAGTTGTCGGCTTCGATGCGCAGGATGACATTGTTGCCGGCAAGATGCACATCTATATTTTTTAAGGCATGAGTTCCTTTTTCGGACATATTCGCGACTGTCGGCGGAGCGGAGGGGGGTGTGGGCGCGGCAGGTTGAGCGGGCGGCTTTGAGGGCGTGGTCGGGGCCACGGATGTGTCCTGGTGCCGGGGAGCGGGGTTCTCGCTTTTGCCTTTCTGCGCAGGAGAGGCGGATTGTCCGGGCGCGGCGGCTGTTTTGGGCGGGTTTTCCCAAGGCGTCAGACCGGGAGAAGCGGAAATGGAGTTGGTCGGGGCTTGTGGTTTTGCGGGCTCCGTCTTCGGTGCGGGTGGCGCCTCTACAGGCTTGGTTTCTGTTTTTTCCGCTGTGTTTACTTGTTCCGGGGGTGAATGCTCCGGCCGCGTATCCGGAGGAGGGATCTCAGACGCTGGGCGCGTGGTCTGAGCGCCAGCGATCAGGGTAACCGGCTTCGGCGCTCCTTCGGGGAGGCTTTTTTGTGGGGTGTCCAGAGAAGACAGGGGCGGGTCTATTCTGATTAGATCCGAAGACGAGTTGATCCGGCCAGCCCCGGATTGTCCGAGGCCTGATGTCTGTGGCACGCCGGACTGGTATTGATAGGTTGTCTTGGGGACGGCTGCCTCCGTAGTTTTGTCGGGGCGGGAAGTTAAATGGGAAAACATGACCAGACCCATAGCTCCCAGCACAACAAAAAGGAGCAGAATGGCAATGCCTTTATTCATCCGAAGAATTCTCCTGGCAAAGACGAACCGGGTTCGTAATCTGGCGCTCAAGAAGTCTGCGCGGTCGCAAAGATATTTCAGTTGCCCGCAGGGTTTAATGCGCGCAGAAAAGCGAGGAAATTCGCTGCAGCGCTGAAGCCTGGATTAACTGACAGGGCCTGATTCAACCTTTCTTCAGCTTTTTTAATACTACCCAGTTCATATTCCGTTCTGGCTACGTTGAAAAGCACATTTTCGTCCTCGGGCGCGAAATATAAAGCGCGCATATGGCACAGGAAAGCGAGTTTAATTTTCTTTTTACGTCTTAAAGCCATTCCGAATTCCGTAAACATGAACCTGTGGCGTGAACTGGATGGAATATCCTGGGTCAGCAGC
The DNA here is from genome assembly GCA_031260965.1 of Desulfovibrio sp. Classification (GTDB taxonomy): domain Bacteria; phylum Desulfobacterota; class Desulfovibrionia; order Desulfovibrionales; family Desulfovibrionaceae; genus Frigididesulfovibrio. The sequence goes on from JAISKK010000029.1 coordinate 13,576, forward strand.
CGGGTTATGGCATCTTCCAGGGTTGGATTGGGCATGTCTTCCTGAACTTCAGCCAGCAACAGGGCGAATTGCTCCCGCATCTCCTGCTCTGCGCCCTGCATTTGCTTAAGCGCAACCGGGGAGGAAGTGATGTCCATCTTGCGTTCCGTCTGTCCATCCGTCCTTGGCGGGAGCGTTTCCGCTTGCGAGCCGGAGAAATTTTGCATTTGCGCAGACAGCGATCCAGGACCAGACTCGTTATTTCTTTTTTGTCCGACGGAATAGCCAATGCCGCTACGCGGGATTGGCATCTGCTCGGTCGGATCCAGAATTTCAAAAGCCTGTTCAAAGCTTGGGGCTTCCAAATCCATAACCATACGCGGGCCCGCGTTGCCCGGCGAAAATTTTTTTGTGTTTTCCGTAACTTTTATATAGGCATTGTGCCATATTTCCAGCAGATTCGGAGAGTTCGCCCTGATTTGACGGGAATTATCCGTCAGGATGGATGTTTGCGCGGCATTGGCGTTTTGCGATGGAGAGGCAAAGGGGAAAAGCGGGGAGGGAGTGTCGGATCCGGACTCAAGGGCGTCCGCATACCGGAGGAGGTCAGGCGCTATAGAGGGACGATTGCCTTTTGTTGTTTGCGCGGACGGTGAGGGAGTGCCCTGGATGTTGGACTCGTATGTTTCTGCGGGATCTTGCGCTTGAAATTGTTCGACCATATCGTTGAAAGAATCCAGGGGTTTTAAAAGCAGGGCAAACTCACTGCCGGTGATGGTATAAATATTTCCGCAGGGAGTCTGGTCAACATCAAGGGGCTGGACCATGATGCTGCCGTCTGCCAGATTCCACGCCTGCCACAGACCGCTTTCGTTATGCGTCGGCATCGCGTCAAGAGCGTTTTTGCCGCTTACTACGAAGATTCCCAAAAATGAAGCGCTTCCCACAATACCCTCCTGGACCCGGCCGCGTATGCCGCCCCCTGATTCGGCCATGTTATCCTATTCCATTTGGATTGCAAGAGGGAGTCTACGCTTGACAAAAAAATGCTATTCCAACATGTTGACTGCGCTCATTTCCTGATTCATATAAACCATACAGGTGATTTTATATGTCTGCAGCGACTCCGGATGTTATTGAACTTGCACAAAATCTTGTGCGTTCCAATACTATCATAGGCGGCAAAGGGGAGAGACAGACCCTGGAATTTTTGGCGGGTTTGCTGCAAGAAGCGGGCTTTTCCTGCGTTTTTGATTCTTATGACGCAAACAATGCGGACCGGGTTAGCCTGATCGCCAGGCTTTGCCCGGATGATACCGGAAAATCCCTGTTCTTTGGCGGACATATAGACACCGTGCCCTTGGGCGGCGCGCCTTGGAAGCATGATCCCTTTGACGGGTGCATAAGGGATGAGGCCATCTACGGGCGCGGGTCCTGCGACATGAAGGGCGGCGTGGCCGCTTATGTGTGCGCGGCTTTGTCTGCCGCGCCCAGGTTACGCGGACGCGATCTTGTCCTGCATATCTATGGTGGAGAGGAGATCGGATGCCACGGCTCCTTTCATCTTATGAAATCTCCGGAACTTTATGGTAATCCCGGCGCCGGCATTATAGCCGAACCTACCGCCAACCAGCCCTTGTCCGGGCACAAAGGTGCGCTATGGCTGGCTTTTGAAACAAATGGCCGCACGTCGCACAGCTCCATGCCCGAACAGGGCGACAACGCCCTGGCCAAATTGCTCCCCGCCGCCAACCGTCTTCTTGGGGCGGCGCCAAAAGCGGAACACATTCTTCTCGGCTCCTGCACAATGGCCCTCACCTCCCTGCACTCCGGTCTCAACGCCAATTCAATCCCGGACAAGGCTGTGTTGACAATGGATATGCGCACAGTCCCTGGTCAGGACCATGCGCGGTTGGTCGGCGATTTTGCCGCTCTGGCCGGTACGGAAGTCTTAGTTAAAAGTCTGATAGATTTGCAGGCGGTGTGGACAAATCCTTATCATCCCTGGTGCGTGGGAGTGCGTCGTCTGCTCGCCTCCTTCCTCGGCGCGGAGCCAGGAATCGCCTGCATTCAGTATTTTACGGATGCCGCCGCCGCCCGTGCGCTTTTTCCGGATCTCCCCTTGCTCATTATGGGTCCAGGGGATCCGGCTATGGCGCACAAGACAGATGAAGCCTGTCCCCTGCAACATATTCGCAGTGCGCAAGCTATTTATGAGGCACTGATCCGCGACTGGTACGAGCTGGACTGACGCCATCCTTGATTAAAAATGCAAAACAACGAATCCGTATTATATTTTATGGACGAGGTACAAAGACACTCGTTTTTTTTACATAAACGTATCTTTATTCCGCTCAAACTCTTTCTCCCCTGTTTTCTGTATCTGCTTAATATCACAACATCGGAGAATTTATATCTTTATTGTCCATGGATCATTTTTTGCTAACCATAAAAGCATTCGGGGATCTGCTTCGGGATATTCGCCGCTGAAAAGTTTCAACGGCTGAATGTTTCGAAAAGACAAGCACTCATGTGATCTCCCGGCAACATATTCAAGGAGGCGATAATGGCTGCGCGGCATATTTTATGGAGGAGAGTTCTCTGTCTTGCCCTGTTTGCGGCGTTTTTTTACGCGGCGGGTGATGCCGAGGCTAAAACTGCCTTGCGCGTGGGATACATAGGACCGCTGACGGGCGGCAACAGTTCCATCGGACTTGGAGCGCGCAATGCCGCAGAACTTGCGGTTTTTGAACGTAACGAAGATTCCGGGGCCACATATAATTATGAACTTTTTTCTCTGGATGATGAATGTAAGCCGGACGCCGGCATCAAAGTGGCTACCAAAATGGCCTCGGACAAAAAAATTCTCGGCGCGGTCGCGCATTATTGTTCAGCGGTCGCCTTGGGCACTGTTGATGTTTATCATCGGTATGGCATGCCGGTCATTGTTTACGGCGCAGTGTCTCCCGGCATTACTTACGGCAACAATTACCCTGAAATACTGCGCATCATTGGTACCCTGATCAACCAGAACAAGGTGGCCTCAGAGTTTATGCTCTCCCAGGGGTACAAGCGCTTTGCCATAATTCATGACACTACGGATTACGGCAAAGACCATAAGGATTACTTTACCAAATTTATCAAAGAGCAGGGCGGGGAAATTCTGGAACCCATGTTCGGCGTAACCTCCGATCAGCAGGACTTCACAACGGAATTGACGAAAATCAAATCCATGAATCCTGAAGTGATTTATTTCAGCGGTTTAACGCCGCTTGGAGTACGTATCCGCTCACAGATGGAAAAGCTTGGCATAGACGCGCAGTTTGAAGGCGTTTCAGGCATCAAGTCCGATGCCTTCATCGCCGGTCTGGGACCGGATCTGGCCGAGGGTTGCCTGAGTTTCCTGGAGGGATCTCCTGTGGAAAAACTGGCCGGCGGCGAGGCTTTTTTGCGCAGTTATCAGGCGCGGGATTTCAAAAATCTGCCTGATACCATGGCTCCCTTCGCATATGTGGCCATGCGGCAGTTCTTGGATGTTATCGAAAAAGTGGGGCCGGACCGGAAAAAAATTACTGAAGCCCTGTATAAGATCAAGAATGCGGACACCCTGATTGGTAAGGTGAGCTATGACGATCACGGGCAGAACAGTGAGCCCTATGTCTCCAAATATGTTGCCCAGGATGGACAATGGGTGGTCTGGGAAGACAGCGAGTATGCAAGCGGCAAGCGTTCGTTAAAAAAACCCGGCGCCGGGAAATAGCAGTTGTCTGCTCCGATCCTGCAAAGTCCGTTAAGGACAGGCTGGACCGGAGCAGACACAGCAAAGGCTTGAGGAAAATATGGAGATGGAACTCCTCCTGCAATTCTGCATCAACGGCCTGATGCTGGGCATGATGTACGCACTGGTGGCTGTGGGCTTTACGCTGTTTTTTGGCGTGCTGGACGTTATTGTTTTTTCCCACGGCGATACCGTTATGATTGGGTCTTTTTCCGGCCTGAGCATGTATTGGTGGGTTAACGCCTATTATCCGGCAATGCCCGCCGCGGGGACGGCTTTTCTGGTTGTGCTGGCGGCGGTGTCTGTAGTGGTGCTTTTGGGCATGGGGGTGGCGGATGCTGTTATTGTGCCCCTGCGCAAGGCGCCTGCCCTGAATACCCTGCTGGCGACCATGATGCTGGGCACGGTTTTGCGCGAATCCATACGGCTTTTCTTCCCGGATGGTTCCAATCCGCACCCTTTCCCCGGGCTTTTGCCGGACTGGTCCTGGCGGAGCAGTCAGCTCACGCTGCGCTTTGATAATCTGGCTCTTTTCTGTAGCGGGGCTTTGATTATCGCACTGGTGCATTTTATCATAAATCGTACCCGCCTGGGTCTGGCCATAAGAGCCGTAGCCCAGGATGAAGAGGCGGCAAAGCTCATGGGTGTCAATTTCCGGCTGGTTGTGCTGGCCACCTTTGCCATGGGCGCCGGAGTGGCCGCTTTTGCCGGGGTGATGAACGGCATTTATTATAACGAAATAACTTTCGGGGTGGGGCTGCTGCTCGGGGCCATCGGCTTCAGCGCCGCGGTCATCGGTGGCCTTGGCAATGTTTTCGGGGCTATCCTGGGTGGTTTCATATTCGCTTTTCTCCAGACCATAGGAGCGGTGGCCATGCCTTTTGCGGCAGCCTATAAAGATGTTTTCGCCTTTGGGGTGGTTATTGCGCTTCTGGCCTGGCGGCCCACCGGGCTGATTGCGGAACCCGCGAGCAAGAGGGTGTGATGATGCGTCAGATGCTTGCTTTTTTGTCCGGGTCGGCAGGCTGCATAGTTTTTGCTCTCGCCATTATTGTCTGGCTGCATGTATTTTTGATGGCTGAAGAGCATGTTCCGATTTTTATCTGTCTGGTGACTGTGGTGGGGCTCGGAGTCGCCGCCAATATGCTTAAAGTGACTGACGCCGTGCGCACTTCCCTTGCTGAGCACGAGAGGCTCTGGAATCTTTGCGCGCTGGCGGTGCCTTTGGCGCTTATCTGGCTTTTTCGGGAGGATCATTACAATCTTTTTCTGATCGGCGCGATTATGGTATATGCCGTAGCTGTGCTGGGCCTTAACGTCCAACTCGGCTATGCGGGGGTTATAAATTTCAGTTGCGCCTCTTTTTTCGGCATCGGCGCTTACACCTCGACAATGCTGATGACGGGCGCTGGTCTTCCGCCTCTGGCGGCCCTGCTGCTGGGCGGAGTTATGGCAGCCCTTGTCGGCTGTATCCTTATTTTCCCCGTGCTCAGAACTTCCGGACATTACGCCGCTCTGGTGACCATGGCTTTTGCCCTGCTTTTCAAGGTTTTTATGGATGTGAACGATTTTTTTGGCGGGCCGCAGGGCATAACAGTCCCCCCCATGACCCTGTTCGGAATAGATTTTTCACACAATATGCTTTTCGGCGATACGGAACTTTCCTTTTATCTGCGCTATGATCTGCTTTGTCTTCTGCTTCTTGGGCTGGCCTTCTGTTTTGTGCGCCGCCTGGAACGCTCCTGGATCGGCTTGTCCATGGACGCTGTGCGCTCTGATGACACGGCCTCGGCCTGTTTCGGCATCAACATATCGCGCTGGAAAATAACCGCCTTTGTGGTCGGCAACTGCCTGTCCGGGCTGGCAGGAGCGCTTTATGCCATGATGCAGGCTTATATCAGCCCGGCCAATTTTACCTTTTCCGATTCCCTGCTCTTTCTTTCCATTTTGCTGCTGGGCGGCATTGGCAATATGTGGGGCGTCATTCTGGCTACGGTGTTTGTTGTCCTGATCCCGGAAAAATTTCAAGTTATACAGGAATTTCGTTATCTGATTTATTCGGGTTTGGTCCTGCTCATGATCATTTTCAGCCCCAAAGGGCTTTTGCCGCGCCAGCCGCGCAGTTATTCCTGAGGTCGGATATGAAGCCGCTGCTTTGTTGCGCCAACCTGACCATGCGTTTTGGCGGACTGACCGCTCTGGACAGTCTTGATCTGGACGTTCTGGAAGGGGAGATACTCGGTCTGGTCGGCCCAAATGGTTCGGGCAAGACTACATTTTTTAATGTCGTCACTGGTATTTACCGTCCTGATTCCGGGAACGTGACCTTTGACGGGGAAGATATTACCGGCCTCGCGGCGCAGGAAATTTATTATCGCGGTATCGCCCGCACCTTCCAGCGTTCGCGCCTCTGTCTTGATCTCTCCGTTTTTGACAATATTATGATCGGCAATCATAAGGCACTGCATCTTGGTTTTTGGCACAACATTTTTAAAAGGCGGGAGTTTAAGGCGGAATATGAGCTTTTCCGGGAACAGGCCACGCAGCTTTTATGCGCCTTAAACCCGGAACTGGCGGATCGAATCCTGAAGCCGGTTGGGGATCTGAGCATGATAGACCGCCGCCGTGTGGAGATCTGCCGGGCTTTGATCAGCCGTCCACGTCTTCTTTTTCTGGATGAGCCGTCAGCCGGGATGACCCCTGATGAAACAAGGCAGCTCATGGATGAAATAGTCGCCCTGGATACGGATGGTCAGGCTTTTTCCCTTGTGCTCATTGAACATGAGATGGAAGTGATCCGGCGTATTACCAGCCGCTGCGTGGTGCTGAACTTCGGGCGAAAACTATGCGAAGGAGCTTACGAAACCGTAACTGCGGATTCCCAGGTACAGGAAGCCTATCTGGGGAGGGAACTGGAAGAGTAGTTTCAGACCCGTGCGTGGGACAAAGGTCGCGGAGATTTTATGGACGAGTCTCTCTTGTTTGACAATATCCATGTCGCCTATGATAAGGCCGATGTTTTAAGTGGGGTGAGCATGGAAGTTCGCCCCCGGACCATTACCTGCCTGCTTGGGGCCAACGGCGCGGGCAAAAGCACACTGATCCGCGCCTTGTTCGGACTCACACCGCCACGCCGGGGTTCTATCATCTTTAATGAAACAGATATTACCGGTCTTCCAACGCACCGTATCGTGGGTATGGGAATAGCCTGTATTCCCGAGGGCAGACGCATCTTTCCCAAAATGACCGTGCATGAAAATTTGTTGATGGGTGCTTATCAGGAGCGTTCCCAGGCGAAAATCCGTTCTACCCTGGATCGGGTGTACACTCTTTTTCCCCGTCTCGCAGAGCGCCGTTCCCAGCTCGCCGGGACCATGTCCGGCGGAGAGCAGGCCATGGTTTCCGTTGGTCGGGGGTTGATGCACGAACCCCGGCTTATCGTTATTGACGAGCCATCCCTCGGCCTTTCTCCAGCCCTTGTTAATGAAAATTTCCGCATCATCCGCAGAATATGCGAAGAAGGCGTGGCTGTGTTTCTTGTGGAGCAGAATGTCCGGCAGACCCTGGCCATTTCCTCGTACGGCTATGTGCTTTCTCAGGGCAAGGTCGTAGCCAGCGGCACGGCCGAGAGCCTTAAAAACGATGTGCAGGTGCAAAAGGCTTATTTTGGCTGATTGAAATTGAATACCAAGCGGAAAGGCGGAAAATCCTTGCCGCTTGGTATATTTTTTCACTAACCTGCCTTAGCCGAGAATTTTTGCCAAATCCGCTTGCGGCGTGCTGACAGGCGAAATGTTGAAGTTTTCCACCAGATACTTCAATATGTCCGGCGCCACAAAGGCCGGGAGTGAAGGGCCAAGCAGCATATTTTTGATGCCCAGATGTAGCAGCGTCAAAAGGATGCTTACCGCTTTTTGTTCATACCAGGATATAACCAGGGTCAAGGGCAATTCATTGACCCCACAGTTAAAGGCCTGCGCCAGCGCTATGGCGACTTTGATGGCGGAATAGGCGTCATTGCACTGTCCCATATCCAGGATACGGGGAAGACCGCCTATTGTCCCGATATTCAGATCGTTAAAGCGATACTTGCCGCAGCCCAGGGTAAGGATAATGCTGTCCTTTGGCGTTTGCTTTACGAAATCGGTGTAATAATTGCGTCCGGGCTTTGCGCCATCGCACCCTCCAACCAGAAAGAAACGCTTGATCGCTCCGCTTTTGACTGCGGCGATGACAGTGTCAGCCACGCCCAGCACTGTGCCGTGCGCGAAGCCGGTGGTAACTTCCGTTCCTCCGTTGATCCCGGTTCCGGGGTGATATTCGCTATAGCCGCGCAGTTCCAGCGCCTTATTGATGAGCGGCGTAAAATCTTTTTTTTCACCAATATGCGTCATGCCGGGGTAGGCCACAAGCGCTGTTGTGAACACGCGGTCACTATAACTTTCTTTGACGGGCATAAGGCAGTTGGTTGTAAACAATATTGGGGCGGGCAGACTGTCAAATTCCTTTTGCTGGTTTTGCCAGGCCGTACCGAAATTACCCTTGAGATGAGTATATTCTTTCAGCCGGGGATAAGCGTGGGCAGGCAGCATTTCTCCGTGGGTGTATATGTTGATGCCTTTGTCCTTGCTTTGTTCCAAAAGCAGTCTGAGATCATGCAGGTCGTGCCCGCTGACAACAATAAAGGGACCTTTTTCAGTGCCGAGCGGCACGGTTGTGGGCTTGGGCGTGCCGTATGTTTCGGTGTTCGCCCTGTCCAGCATTTCCATACACGTTAAATTCACTTTGCCGGTCTCCATGGCCAGAGGCAAAAGCTCGTCAAGCCCATAGCCGTCTTCGCCAATGGCCGCCAGCGCTTTGTAAAAAAAGGCGTTAACAGAGTCATCCGTATAGCCAAGTGCAAGGGAATGACTGGCATAGGCCGCAATACCGCGCACGCCGAACAGAATAAGTGACTTAAGGGAACGGATGTTCTCGGTTGCCTCCCAGATTTTTGTCATGGCAAAATTGGCATAATCAGCCGCGGCAGGGGCAAGCGCGGCTATTTCCCGCCGCGTTTGCAGCATAACTTCTTCAACAGCCGCATCGTCAAAATTGACGTTTGTCACAGTTGTAAAGAGGCCGTTTATCATGATGCGATGTGTACGCGCGTTTGGAGCGTGTTTTTGCGCTACTTGAGCCAGCGTCACCAGCGCTCCGGTTAACGTGTCCTGTAAGGCGGCTGTGTTGGTTTGCTTGCCGCAGACTCCGGCTTTGCCAGTGCAACTTTTTCCGCCTGCTGTCTGCTCACACTGAAAACAAAACATGCTTGACATCGTCTTCTCCTTTAGATTTTTGCATAGTATTCTGGTCACGATCAGCCGAGAGAAAATTCTCCGACTGCATGAACACAGCATAGCGGTTAGGTGGAAAGAATCTGTTGTATTTACAACAGAAGAAGAAAGAATCAGGAAAAAATTTCCACAGGCCGTGGTTGTGTTCAATAAGAAAGGGTGTGAACGGGCTCTAATCCGCGCTTTCGTTTTCCCCACCCAGGGAATCCCTGGCCCTGACCGTCACCGGGCGTTCATAGCAGGAGAATATTTTTTCCGTTTCTTGCACCTGCGGCGCCCTGGTGACCAGGCTTACCGCCGGCACAATGACCAGTCCAGCCAGCATGGCGAAGGCTCCGGCGTTGATGGGAGATTGCAGCAGGGTTGGAAAACCTGCCCGGAAAAATATATTGCTTGTCATAAGCAGGGTGCTGAACAAAAAGCAAATCCATACGGAGGCGCGTGTGGTTCCCCGCCAGTAGAGACCGTAAAGGAAAGGGGCCAGAAAAGCTCCGGCCAGCGCTCCCCAGGATATTCCCATGAGCTGCGCGATGAAGGATACGCCACCTTTATATTGAATAATGGCGATTACGGAGGAAATCAGGATAAAAACGGCGATTAGCAGGCGAATGACCAGTAATTGCCGGCGGTCGTTCATTTCTTTGATGATGGTGCCGTTAAGGAAATCAAGGGTGAAGGTGGTGGCCGAAGTCATCACAAGGGCGGAAAGCGTTGACATGGACGCGGACAGCACCAGCATCACAACAATGCCGATGAGCAGGGGGGAAAAGCCGGAAAGCATGGCCGGGACGATAGCGTCGAAACCGTCCATTGCGACATTCACTCGGTCGGCGAAGAGCCGTCCGAAGCCGCCGAGGAAATAGCAGCCACCGGAGATTACAAGGGCAAAAAGCGTTGAAATTACAGTGCCTTTCCCGATGCTTTTTTCCGATTTGATGGCGTAGAATTTCTGCACCATCTGTGGCAGCCCCCAGGTCCCTACCGATGTTAAAAGCACAACTCCGAGAAGACTTAAAGGATCCGGCCCGAAAAAGGAGGCGAATATGCCGGGAGATTTGGCAACCGCTGCATCGTTTATCCTGGACAAGGCGTCCAGGGAGGCGGTAAAGCCTCCGTTGGCCTGAAGGACAGCCGCCACGGTCGCTATCAGACCGGCAAGCATAATGAGGCCCTGGATAAAATCATTGACGGCGGTGGCGACATAGCCGCCGGCGATGACGTAGACGCCGGTAAGCACGGCCATGACCACAATGCAGATGGTAAAGTCGATGCCGAAGGCCATGGCGAAAAGTCGTGACAGGCCGTTGTACAGAGAGGCGGTGTAGGGAACCAGAAAAATGAAGGTTATGGCGGATGCGCCTATTTTCAGACCGGAGGATTGAAAGCGCGCTCCGAAAAATTCCGGCATGGTTGCGCTGCCGAGGTGTCTGGTCATGATGCGGGTGCGCCGACCCAGCACCACCCAGGCCAGAAGGGACCCGATCAGGGCATTGCCGATGCCGATCCAGACGGCCGATATTCCGAATTTCCAGCCGAATTGCCCGGCATAACCGACAAAGACGACCGCAGAGAAATAGGATGTGCCGTAAGCGAAAGCGGTAAGCCAGGGACCGACCGCGCGCCCTCCCAAAACAAAATCGTTCACGTTGGTGTTATTTTTGCGGAAATACAGACCGATGCCAACCGTAACGGCAAAAAAAACGGCGAGCAACAGGATTTTGATGAGCATCGTTTCCGCCTATGTTTTGACCATTGTAAAGAGTTGACAAGTTGCCTGAATTAGAAAAAATAAGTCCCGCAATGGTTTAAGGCGTTGCGGGACTTTGAGGGATTACAATCTGGTAGCCGGGGAGAGATTCGAACTCTCATGTCCGTGAGAACGTCGCATTTTGAGTGCGATGCGTATACCATTTCGCCACCCGGCCACTTGCGAATATTGTACGAGAAAAACAGAGGCACTTTGAAGTATAACCGGCAAAAAAGCAAGATGCTGATTGGCTTAAAAAACAGGCAGGCGCGTAATTTATGACGGAACTTGAAGTTGAAAACAGGGAAATCGAGAGGAAATTTCTTCCGGCCAATGACGGCTGGCGCGGTCTGGCCGCCGGCAGGTCAATTCGCCAGGGCTACCTTTGCATTGATCCGAGACGCACCGTCCGGGTGCGTATGTCGGAAGATCAGGCCTGGCTTACTATAAAAGGACAAAGCCGGGGGGCGGTCAGAGCGGAGTTCGAGTATCCCATCGCCGCGCAAGAAGCCGAATACATGCTTGAGCATCTGGCTCTGCGACCGGTATTGGAAAAAATCCGCTATTCCATATCTTTGGCCGGTTTTCTCTGGGAAGTGGATGAATTTTTAGGGGATAATCAAGGTCTGGTACTCATTGAAATTGAGCTTGAGAGAGAAGACGCGCAGTTTCCCAGACCGGACTGGCTCGGACAGGAAGTGACAGGAGACAGGCGCTATTATAATGCGAATTTGCTGCGAAGGCCTTTTAAGTCATTTTAAAAATATCAAGGGTATTTTCCGACCGTCACCTTAGAAAGCCGGTCGTGATTGGTTCGACTTTTTGCGCCTTGGTATAAATGCGCATAAAATGTGTCTCCGCCTCAGCGGTTCCAATCAGGATTAGTTCTTCATCCGCAGCCAGGGTCCGGGCAGGGTCCGGGGGCACGGAAACTTTTTTCCCGGCCTGCACTGCGATGACGTTGCAATCCGTGTTCTGTCTGATGCCGCTTGTTTTCAGGGTCTGCCCGATCAGGATGGGCGGGACGGGCACCCGGAAAATATTCAGACCTTCGCTGAACATAATGACCCGGCCGGGTTTAAGTAGGTTGATCACGGTATCCGCAGTCAACCCTGCCTGACTCATTACCAGATTTGCCCCGGCGTCGTAGAGAGAGGGGACGTTACGGTCCAGAGTAGCGCGGCTGATAATTTTTATGTCCGGGCGCAATTTGCGGCAGTAGATTGTCAGGTATATGTTGAGGTCGTCATTATGCGTGGTCACAATGACGTTTTGAGTTTCGTCAAGTCCTGCCTCGCGCAGGGTGGCAATGTCCGCAGCGTCTCCGTGTATGTAGCGCGGGTCATTTTTGGGTATGAGCGCTTCCTTTTGTTCAACCACACGATAGGGAATCTTGCGCCGTTCCAGGGTCCTGACTACAGTTCCGCCCACGCGGCCACCGCCCAGGATCAATGTGGGCGAGGCCGGTCCGTCTGGCTGGCGGCGCAGGGTACGGTCATAATTGGCCAGCTTGTCTGCCGTGCCGACCAGAAGCAGGATGGAACCGTCTTCCAGAAGCATGTCCGGCTTGGCGGGCAGATATTCTTTCCCTTGCCAGATGCCGGCCACATTCAGACTGAAGCGGGAGCGCAAATCCGTATCCCGCAGGCGTTTGCCTGCAAGCGCAGTGCCACTGGCCGGGCTTTCGGCAATGCAGAAGCCTTCAAAGCGGACGATGATGTTGGAGCCGGATTCTGCGCTGAATACACGCCGGGCCAGGGATTCACCAAGCATATGCGGGAAATGCAGCACATGCTGACAGCCGGCGAGCCGGAGAATTTCCGTGGCGGTTTCGTTGTTCGCGCTTGCCGCCACTATGGTGTCCGGTGAATATTCGTGGGCGGTGGACGCTATATTGGTATTTTTCAGATCGTCGTGCAGGGCCAGGATCAGCGCCGCCTTTTCCGCCCGTACCGCTGCATATCCGGATATGGAATCCGTTTCACCGAATACCACGTTATAGCCCCGGTCATACAGGGACAGGGCTTCGCCGCTGTTTTCCGTCAGCAGCACATAGGGTATCTCGTAGTGCTCGCAACGCAGGGCGAGGCTTAAGGCAACGCTGTCCGTGCCGACTATAATTACATGTCCGGCACTGTCTTTTGGCAGTTCGCGCGGTGTTTTGGCCTTGCTTTGCGCCTCCAGCCAGGGGGAGTAAACGAAGCGAATGAATGTGAAAGGCAGGACCAGCATAAAGAGGATGATGCCCGAGAGCAGCACCAAGATGCTGAACATCATGCCCAGATCGCTGGTAAAGGTTATGTCGCCGAAGCCCAGAGTGGACATGACTGTCATCGTCCAGTACAGGCCGGTGAGCATTGAGTATTCCCGTCCTTCAAGACCCATGATGTTGTGAAAGATCAGGCTGTAAACAAAAATAAGGGCCACGGTAAAAAGCGCGAAACGCAACATGAATCTCATGTTGCGCCTGTTGCTTTCCAGGGCCATGAAAAAGGCCATTTGCGAGAAGATAAATTTCATGCGAACTTCCCGCCCCGTTCAACCAGTTTTGAAAATACAGGGGAATTCCACGGAAAAAGAAAATATGCGCGTACCGCTATCCATTCAAGCGCGAGGGTTGGGTTTACACCGTAGGTCAGACATTCCCGACCTTCGGCCAGGATCTCGTTCAGAACACGCAATTGCGTTTCCGGAAGAGCGGAAAAAATTTTTCCCAGTCCCGCATTTTTTGTCTCCCCGTTTTGCCGGGACAGAATGGCCGCGATAAGCGCTCTGGCGCACGCATTAATGATTGACTGCACCAGAGTGGCGTCCACAGCGCTTTTTACGGCGCTTTTATCAAAAATCCCCTGACCGCTTTCCAAAAATGAGCAGAGATATGCTTCCCAGGCGGGTAGCCGCTCATCCTGGTTAGGTTCGCCAACACGCGGCCAAGGCAGTGTTAAGACAAAACTGCGGGAAACCAGGGTGGGCAGAAGGATTTCACGTTGCGGGGCAAGCAATATAAAAGATGTATTTCTTAAAGGTTCTTCAAGGACTTTTAGCAGGGTGTTGGCGGAGGCAATTGTCAAGGCCTGGGCCTCGTGAATAAGCACCACCCGGAAACGGGCGTCACGCGGCGGTTCCCAGAGTACGGATTTTACGGCGCGCAATTCGTCAATTTTTATGCTCTGGGAGACACCGTCAAAAAAGAAGCAATCCCTGTGCATGTGAGCTGCCATGCGGATGCAGGACGGGCATTGCAGGCAGGGGCGCAGCTGGTTTTGTTTCTCATTCGTGACTGGCGGCGCGGCTTTCTTTTCATCCGCAGGACCGGAGGGCAGACCGGGCAGGGCAAAGAGAGCAGGGCGTTCCAGATGGATTGGAGCAGGCGCAGTTTTCGGGGCGTTTTGCGGATCGCAATTGAGAAGCATGATCCAGTAGTGCGCAGCTGCCAGTCTTTCCTCTGCTGTGCCTCCTTCAAGAAGTAGCACTTGGGGAGGACGCTGCGCCAGACGTTCCAGGAAAGCGCGGGTCACGAACATGTTCCCGTTGTCCATGAAGGCGCGCACCGGGAGCAGGTATTCATCCACGTTTCGACGATCCGGGAGCAGGTCTTCCGAAGATGCGGGATTTTTTTCGTTTTCGCTTGGGTTCTTTTCGTAACTCATGGCGCGTATTAAATTAAAGTGACCGGGCTGCACATAAACATTTTGTTGCCGATGATATCAGATTCTCACACCGAGGCGTCTGGCGCCGGCAATCCCGCCCAAGACGGAGCGAGCTGTGTGAAATCCAGCGGAATTCAAGTTAAGCTGAGCCTCAAAGGAGCGTAGCCCTGTATTGCAGATAACAACCACAGGGCTATCGGTGGGTATTTCAGCGAGGCGTTTGCAAATCTCGTCTTGGAGGATATTGTGCAAATCCGGGTCCTGGCCGGAATTGATGACAAAATTTCTATCGCGTCAACTTCACCGGAAAGGTAATAGGGAATGTTGCAAGCCCCGTAGGAAATGCGTTCACTGCGATCGATCAGAATGACTCCGGCATCTGGACGCAGGCGCTTAAAGCGAGCCGTAGCCTTGGGATCTGTGGCCACTGCGCCTATAACCACAACTAGCATGGGTATGCTCCTGGCGGGAAGAGGTATCGTCTTTTGCGGATAAGGCAAAAGCTCCAGCTACCGCCGGATATCTTCTCCTATTTCCAAGGGTAAGAGGAGATAAAGGTGTAAATTCCAGAGGCTACGCCAATCAGACTACAGATGCCGAAAAGAGTATCGGTCATATGCTTTGCGCACCACAGCAAAATCGCTGACACAAACAGCAGCGCCAAGGCCCAGGCATGACGCGGCAAGGCTATTACCGCCAGGAGGCTGGGCTGACCTATGGCCATGAGCCAGCATGCGATCATCAGACAGCAACCGCTGATGACGATCAGAAAATATTCTGATTTTTCCCAGAAGGCCTCCGGCTTTTTTAGATAACGCATTCCAAAAATGACCAGAGCGGCAAGCAGGTACCAGAAAGGCTCCTCCGGGAGATTGGAAGCAATGTGTTTTGCGCCGGAGAAAACCTCACAGACCTTGGTGAGTAAAAACCAGATTGGCGGAGTAGCCAGG
>JAISKK010000116.1 GCA_031260965.1 Desulfovibrio sp.
CCATTGCCGCATTTGTGGACTATAAGCGATTCGCATCCCGCCAACCACCGCGAGAAAGGCGCCGCAAACCGATCCGAAGAGATGGCCGGTTTCGGGAGGCATGGCGCATAAGAGGCTGATGGCGCCGCCGATAATAAATCCGCCGAAACCGCCCACGCCGGCGGCGGCGCCGATTTTTACCGGCGCCAAATTTTCCGACACCGTGAAAGGACTGGAGATACTGAGTTTTGACAGGAGCGTATTCAGGTGAGAAATGAGGCGTTGCGTTTCCTTAGGCGCGAGCGATTCGCCTCCGTTAAGGATGGAGAAAAGTTGCGGGTTGGTGAGCGCGGTGTTTAATTCAGCGGCGATCTTTTGCTTTAACTCGGCGAGGTCGGCATCGGTTTTGGCGGAATCGACAAAGCTCGGCAAGAGTTGGTTATGCAGACGGCTTTTAACTCCGTCAATAAATGCCGTTAATTTGGTTTCATCGGTTTTCGCGAACCATTCGGACGGGATAATATCGCACGGCAATGCCTTGTCGAGGCGTTGTCCGCTATGGGGCTGACCGATTTTTATTCCCTCCGCGTGTGACGATTGACGGGCGGTTGCGGTGGACGGCACAGGCGCGCTTGCTGAAGTCAGTGTCATGACAACTCCTTATAATTGTTTTAATCTATACATACTTTTCATTTTTTTGTGAGACTTGTACATCAAAGTCAATCTTCCGGATGATCGGGGAAATTGAGAGTGCGTTCGGCATTTTCATTTTTGTGCGCCTTGTGCATCAAAGTCAGCGCTCCAGCTATAAATAAAACGCCGAGGCCGAGATAGAGCAGGTCAAGCGCGGTTTTATATTCTATGCTCATCGACTGTTCAAAAAAAGATACAATCAGAATCAGGAGAATTACTTTGCCGAGAGATGACTTGAGATGATCCAGATCCGTGATATTCAGCCAGTTGGGACGCGTATCCGCCTGACGGCTGGCCGGATCTATCTCACTGACAAAAAGTTCATAGAGTCCCATACTGAAGATGAGCAGGACCGTGGCAAAGAGATAGTTGTCCACGGAACTGACAAAGACGGCGACCAAAGTGTCCGGGCCATGTTCTTCGCCGAGGTGAAAATTGACGATCTGGCCGTAAAAAATCATCAGCCCCTTGAGGATGTTCAAGGTTCCCTTGACAAACATGGCCAGAGACGAGGCGAGAGAGCCGAGCACGGCCAGAATGGTAAACAGGCGCGAGTTAAAAAGAAATGTTTCAAAAAGCTCTTCAAGAATTGCCAGGAGTCTTTTCCGAAGTCCCGCCGACATACGTTTTACCTTCCCAAAGAGGCGGCGATAAAATTTATTTTCGTCGGTTTTCGCGAACCGTTCGGACGGGAAAATATCGCACGGCAATGCCTTGTCGAGGCGTTGTCCGCTATGGGCTGATCGATTTTTATTCCCTCCGCGTGTGCTGATCGGCGAATGGTTGCGGTAGGCGGCTGAGGCGTGCTAACTGACGTAAGTGTCATGATAACTCCTTATAATCTTGAATATTGACGAGAAGACGATTTGTTGCCTTATATAGTAGTCGATGAATGCCTTATTGTCTAGTCAGTGGTAGCCTAAAAAGATATGAAGGATATCCCGCATTTGGCAACCGCGTTTGCACAGATTTTGTATGAGGCAAGAAGGCAGGCACGTTTTTCGCAAGCGGGCTTGGCGCGTGAGGTTGGGTGCGCCCGTTCTTTTGTCTCTTTTTTGGAAACCGCAGAACATTTGCCAAGTCTCAATGCCTTTTTGGTGCTTTCTCGCGCCCTCGGCATCTCCAGCGTCGATATGCTCTCCAGGCTGGAATCCAGACTTGCCGCACTTTCAGCTCAATCAATTGACGATGAACATTAGACGTTCAAGACTTGCCTTCGTGTGCTGAACGCCACACGGGACGGTATTTCGTAGGGGGATCTCAGTGCGGCAGCGCCGCTCGTCGGGATCTTGCGGGGGGACTGTTCGTAAGGGCAGTTTTTACCGCAATCACCACTCCAGGCCTGACAAAGCAGGATCAGGCGCCGCCGACCCTGATGTAGGTGGGGAAATTGAGAAAAATGTCGGTAGTGTAAGTGACGAGCTTGTCCATAATCCAGGGGAAGCTGAAAAGCAGGGCCAGAAACATGGCGACAATTTTGGGGATGAAGGAGAGAGTGGCCTCCTGAATCTGCGTCGCCGCCTGGATGATACTTACGATCAGACCCACTCCGAGACCGACGCCGAGCAGGGGGAGGGAGATGAGCAGGGTGAGTTCAATGGCCTGTTTGGCGAAGCCGACGACAAATTCCGGAGTCATGACGCCTCACAAAAGAAAACTGTTCACCAGGGAACCCACCAGCAGAGACCAGCCGTCCACCATCACGAAAAGCAACAGTTTGAAGGGCATGGACACCATCATGGGCGGCAGCATCATCATACCCATGGCCAGAAGGATGCTTGACACCACCATATCCAGGATCAGGAAAGGTATGTAGATCATGAAACCGATGGTGAATCCGGTTTTCAGTTCGCTGATCATAAAGGCCGCCGCCAGGGAAATGGTAGGCACATCCTCGCGCGTGGCCGGGCGATCCATGCGCGTGATGCTGTAAAATATCGACAAATCTTTTTCCCGCGTGTGTTTGAACATGAATTCGCGCAAGGGTCTTTCCGCGTTCTGCAGAGCCTCGGCAAAATCCAGGCGCTCCTCAAGATAGGGCTGAAGCGCCGTGTCATTGATGGCGCGGCCCACGGGCATCATAATTGCCATGGTCATGAAGATGGCCAGGCTTACCAGTATCTGGTTGGGGGGGAGCTGCTGCACTCCCAGCGCCTGACGCACGAAATGGAAGACCAGGATGATGCGCGTGAAACTGGTCACCGTGAGCACAATGGCCGGAGCCAGAGAAAGGACAGTGAGCAGGAAAAGGATTTCCAGGGCAAGTTCGATCCCCCTGGGTTCCGTGTTCTGCCCGGCGGAAAGGGTCATCTGGATATTGGGCAGAGCCAGGGTGGGAGCGGCCTCGGCTGTCGCGGCCCAGAAACAGACCAGCCCGAAGACGGTCAGGAGGGTAAAACCCTTTATCCGTCCGTTCAAAAAGCAGCCCGGCATGGTCCGTCCTTATCAGTCCAGTTTCAGGGTGAAGCGATCTTTTTCCGCCGCCGATTCCGCTGTTTGCGTCGTATCTTTTTCTTTTGGCCGCGCTTCTGTTTTATCAGGCGCTTCGTCATCTTCCCCGTATATTTCCGTAAGCAGGGAGATATTATGTTCCGTGACCCCGATCAGCAGGCGTCTGTCCATATAGCGCAGGGCCAGGATCCATTTTTTGGGTCCGAGGGAGAGGCGATTTTCCACTTGCAGGGTCTTTGCCTGGGACATAAAAAGACCAGTGGCTGTTCCGCGTCTGCGGATAAACCAGAGCAGAATCCACAGGAGGGCGAGAAGAAAACAGAGTATGGCCAGAGCTTCAAAATATCCGCTCCATGACAGGCGTACATCCGGGATGAGCGACGGCTGGGCGGGAGCTGCGGGAGGAACGGGAGCGGTCGGAAGGGAATCCGCCTCCACGGCGCTGACCACGCGGGGAAAGATCGCAAGCGGGGCGAAGATGTTGAAGACAGTGTAAATGATACGCATTGTCTAGCCCAGTTGCTTGACCCGTTCGATGGGACTTATGATGTCGGTAAGACGGACGCCGAATTTTTCGTTAATGACCACGGCTTCGCCCCGTGCGACCATTTTCCCGTTCACATAGACTTCCAGGGGTTCGCCGGCCAGTTTGTTCAGCTCCACCACCGAACCCTGGCCGAGTTGAAGCAGCTCGTTGATCAGCAGACGGGTGCGACCGAGTTCGGCAGAAACGTCCAGGGGAATATCCAGGATAAAATCCAGTTCACGGCGTCCGGAATCCTGGCGCGGGGCTTTGGCTTCGTCTGTTAAGTCCTTGAAATCCATGACTTTAGCCTGGGCGGCCAGAACGGCCTGCTCTTTTTCCTTTTTTACCTCGGCCTGCTCGTCCGAGGCCAGAGCCGCAGCCCATTCGGCGGCCAGAGCGTCATCGGAGGATTCTCCTTCTGCGGACGCTCCGCCGTCGCCAGCGGGCGCATCCTGTTCATCGTCGTCCGCCCCCAGCGAGGCCGCCCATTCGGCGGCAAGGGCATCTTGATCTTCGTTGGCCATAAGGCTTCCTTTTTTGGGTATAGAGTTGTCCCTTACTGCACAACCAAATCTGTTATGAATACCTGACTGATCTTGCCTCGGCCCAGAATTGCGTTCAAGCGTTCGGTTATCTCATTTTTCAACTGGACTTTTTTTTCCGGTGTGGACAAATCAGCAAAGCTTTTGCTTGAAAGCAAGAGCAGGATCGCATCCCGTATCCGGGCATTGTTCCTGGCCACTTCATTTTTTACCAAAGCATCCGTTGTCTCAAGTTCGAGATGCAGGCGTATGAGGCGTTGTCCCAGCGGATCTGCAAGGTTGGTGGTAAAAACCGGCAAAGCCACTGTGGAGCTTGGCGGCGGCGCAGCCTGCTCAGTGACCTCAACCGGGTTTTTGTTGGTAAAATTTTTTATCATGGGCATAAGTTTGTCGCCCAAAAAGAGAAACCAGGCCGCCGCGCCGCCACCGCCCATGATCACCAGGATGATAAATATGACAATCAGCAGTTTTAATTTGCTTTTCTTTTTGGGAGGTGCTTCATCTGCCATGGCTGCTCACTTTTTTCGCGCAAATCAGATGTAGGATGCCGTTCTCGGCATTGTTTTTAAAAGTATTTCCAGGCGGTTATTTTTTTGCCTGTCTTTCGCGTCGGCTTCAGGATACATGGTTTTGTCAGATCCGTAGCCGCTGACGGATAAACGCCCCGCCGGCACTTTACCTTGCAGGAAGTGTTCCAAAACAGCGGCGGCCTTGAAATAGCTCAACTCATAGAGAGCGCCGGGGTCAAAGCCGCTCTCGACCGCGCCGGAATCCGTATGCCCGCTTATGTTTATGTCCACGTTAAGATCCAGAATAACAGGAGTGAGCAAGTCAAGCAACTTTTTGCCCGCGGTGTTGAGGGTGGGGGATTCTGCCGCAAAAAGCAGACCGTCCGTCAAAACGATGACGACGCCTTCCGGGTGTCCGAGAACTTTTGCCTGTTCATGCACCTTTGTCCGGAAGGCTTCGGAGGCGGATTGATCCATGGCGATGAACGCATCCAGTGCTTTTTCCGCGTTGCCGGGAATATCTTTGGGTTTTCTGAGATAGTTGGCGAAGATGTCGATATTTCCCGCCCCGGGGTTGAAGGGCGGGGCCGGATTTTCCCCTTGGCCGCGCATCTGCCCGCCGATTTTGCTGACCACATTTTTGTCCAGGCCCGACATGGTGAGCAGCAATATGAAGAAAACGAGCAGCAGGGTCATCAGGTCGGCAAAGGTAATCAGCCAGACGGGCGTCCCCGTGCCGGAGCCAGGGGCCGCTTTGCGCGCGGACGACCGGGAGTATAATGTATCCGCGGGTTTTTCCCGGTCCGGAAAGGTGACTGTTCTGCGCGTACGCAGGCGGGGGGAGAGGAGGGCGGGCATCAGGGTCGGACAGGTTGCGGCGAAGGTTTGGGCAAAGAAAGGTCGAATTTGAAACCATTATAGTACATTTCAGTCCGGGTTCCCTCCCGGTTTTTGAGGGCGTCAATCTTTTTGATCCATTCAAGGTTGCGTTTGTCGAGGACAAGGTCCACTCGCCGGTTTTTGCGTCTGCCTTCCGGCGTGTTGTCGGAAAAGCGGGGATGAAAGCTGCCGAAGGCCTCAAGGGAGAGCCGGCCGGGGTCAATGCCGCGTTCAGTCAGACGCCGGTAAACGGCCAGAGCGCGTTGAAAGGACAAAGACCAGGTGCTGTCCATATCCCGATTTTCAATGTCCACGGTGTAATTTTTGCCTTCTTCGTCCCGGCGTGGCGAGGCGTGACCGGCCACAAGCAGGGGATATTCCAGGTCGCGCAGATAGGGCAACACTTTGTCCAGAAGGGTTATGCCATCGGTGGAGAGGGCGCTGCTGCCCGGACGGAAGAGCGCGTCCGCGCCAACGGACAGAACCTGGAGATGCTTATTTTCCTGAAAATCAAGGTCTACGCCATTTTCTTCAAAAATGAGACTCCGGGCAGGAGAGAGGTCGTTCTCGATATTGCCTGCAACGGCGTTGTTCTGGAACGGGCTTTCCGGGTTCCGCGCAATGGAGTTGTTCGCCTGCGTTTCACCTCCTGGCCGCGGGGGGGAAGGTGTAAGGGGCCTATGTTCCTGGGCGGAATTTTTACCGCTTGCGAAACTGGTGGACAGGGAATTTACAGCCGCGATTTTGGCTTTTTCATCAATGCTTGAGGCGGCGATGAAGAGGACGAAGAAGGTGAAGATCAGGGTCACCAGATCAGAATAGGTAAGAAGCCACAGGGATTGGCCGGTGGCGGCCGGGGCGCGGCGGCGCGTTCTCAAGCCCTTGCCCCGCGATCCTTCGGAGCCTGAAAGCCGGAGAGTTTCTCCATGATGATGCGCGGGTTTTCTCCACGGCAAAGGGCAAGCACCCCTTCCATCTGCATCTCCATGATCTTTATTTCCTCACGGGATTTATGTCTGAGTTTGCCGACCAGAGGCAGAAAAACAAAGTTGGCGAGTATGGAGCCGTAAAAAGTGGTGATAAGGGCCAAAGCCATGCCGGGTCCGATGGAACTGGGCTCATCCATATTGCGCAGCATTTTTACAAGCCCGATTACCGTGCCCAGCATGCCGATGGCCGGGGCATAGGATGCTAATGCGTTCGCCATTTCGATGCCGATTTCATGGCGGGCTTCGGTGCTTGCTATTTCCGTTTCCATTATATTCTGGATCACTTCCGGCTCCAGTCCGTCCACGGCCAGTCGCAGTCCTTTGCGCAGATATGCGTCGTCAATGTCCTCAATGCTGTCTTCGAGAGAAAGGAGACCTTCGCGGCGGGCTTTTTGGGCAAAGTCGATGAAACAGTCAATAATTTGAGCCGTGGAGCGTTCCTTGTCTGTAAGCAGCTTGCGGATGAGTCCAACGATTGTGCGGGCCGCGCCCAGCGGATAATGGGTGAGAACAGCTCCCAGGGTTCCGCCGCAGACGATCAGCAGGGACGGCACATTGACGAAGAGCCAAAAGTCCCCGCCGCCGGCCATTATAGCCGCGGCAACCATGCCGAAAGAGACAAGCGCGCCTATGATTGTAGCCGGATCCATGCCAGAGCCTCACGCTGTCTGTTCGTCAGGGGTAAACGCGCGTTCCGAAAATGTCCGTTCCGATACGCACCAGGGTTGCGCCTTCTTCCACAGCGCATTCAAAATCGCCGGACATGCCCATGGACAGGCAGGGCAGGTCCAATCCGCAGAGTTTTTCCATTTTAGTTCGCAGGGCGGCAAGCATTATAAAGTAGGGCCGGGATTGTTCGCCTATTTCCGCAAGTGGAGGCAGACACATTAAACCCCGTACACGGACGCCGGGCAGAGCCTGCGTCTTGTTCAGCAAATCTTCCAGTTCCTCCGGTTCAACGCCGCTTTTTTGCGCTTCATGCCCTATATTCACTTGAATAAGCACATCCTGGGGCTTTTTTTGTGTTTCATCCGTCTCGTTGTCCCAGGCTTTTTGCAGGGTCTGGGCCGTCTTCAGCGAATCCAGGGAGTGAATCAGGCTGAAACACCCGATTATATCTTTACTTTTCCGGCTTTGCAGGTGTCCTATGAAATGCCAGGCGGGCAAACATTCGTCCGCCCTTGCGGCCAGCAGAGTCGCGACCTGGGGCATTTTTTCCAGGGCTTCCTGTACGTAATTTTCGCCGAACTGCGTACGGCCCCTGCCGGTCCTGGACCAATAGGCGGCCAGTTCAGCCACGGAGGCGGCGGGATGCGTTTTGGAAACGGCGACCAGTTCAAGACTGTCCCGTGTTCTGCCGGAGCGGACCAATGCCTTTTCCAGACGTTCGCATACGGTGTCAAAGCGTTCAGTTAAAGTGCTCAAGCCTTTCTCCTGCCGAGGGGGAATCGTTTCGTGCCAAGGCTTTTTTTGCGGCGTATCTTAAAGTTCCATCGGCAGCGCTGCATAAAGACCTGACGCTCGCAGCATTTAAAATCCGGGCGTCTGCGCCGCGAGGTCGAGGCTGTGCAGAAAAGCCTGATCCTCAACCCAGTTGTCCTTGATCTTGACCCAGAGTTGCAAATGCACTTTGCAGCCCAGCAATTCCATAATTTCCATGCGCGCCGCCTGCCCGATTTGTTTGATGCTGCGCCCGGCATGTCCGATCACCATGGCCTTGTGTGTGCTTTTGACGACGTAGATAACCGCGTGGATTGTCACCTGAGAGCGTTCAGGGTCCTCTTCCCAGGCTTCAATGTCCACAGCGATGGAATAGGGCAGTTCCTGGCGCAGAGAGAGGAAAAGCTTTTCGCGGATTATCTCCGCCGCCATGAAGCGCAGGGGCAGGGTGGACAGCATATCTTCGGGGAAAAGAGGAGGGGCAATGGGCAGAACATTTTTAAGGGCTGTAAGGAGATCTCGCAAACCTTCGCCTGTGGTGGCCGAGA
>JAISKK010000147.1 GCA_031260965.1 Desulfovibrio sp.
TTATATCGCCCGCAATCTGGTCATCGACCAGGGCTTTTACTGGCTGATCACAGGGGCGGTGCGTCAGGGGCCATTTTGCCCCTCCTGTTACAACCAGGCCGGAATGCTCATACGGCTGAGCGGAGATCCCAAAGAATTGTTCTGCGCCAACTGCCGCAACATCTATCCGTCCACCCTGCGAGAGAAGAGTGACCGCTCCTCCCTGGCCGCGCCGGATTGCAGCTTAAGTCTTACCCGCCCGGAGGAGACAATGGGGCCGCGCAGAGCGAAAATACTCCATTTCAATAAATGATCCTCTGATCAAAAGCGCAAGCAGTTATGTATTCCACTCTGCCCACAGCAACACACCCCGAGCACACGCTTATCCTGGCCGCGAGTGACTCCGCCGTGCGCATGGATGTAAAAATCCTGCGCTCCATCGGCACAACGCGCCTGACATATGCGCGTTCCCCGGTCGAGGCTGTCGCCGTCCTGCGCCGGGAACGCTCGATCCGGGCGCAGGTTATGCTCCAGGCGGGGGAAATCAGCGCCTGCACAGAAGCTGTAAACGGCGTAGATTTGTTGCTCTGCGACGACAGAGCCACGGATCAGCCGCTCTTGTCCTTTCTCTATGAACTGGCCGGAGAAACAGATCTCAACACCCAGCCCGTTCTGGCCCTGACCGGAGATGCCGCGGTCTTCGCTACCTTGCGCGCCGCTGGGGTCAGCGCCCTGTTACGCCCTTATTCCGTGGAGCAGATGCGCCAGGCGACACAAAAGGCCATGAGCCCCATGCGCCAAGCACTACGCCCCGAAGCCTTCGCGGCAGCGATTGCGCGCAAGCCTCCGGCCCGGAAAAAAGATCCGCAAAGCACCCTTGCCCCGTCGGCAAAAAAGGACGGCAGACACAAGAAAGCCGCCCCGGATATGCTTCTGACTTCGGAGCTCTTCAACAAGGGTCGCTGGAGGCTAAAGCACGGCGATGAGGACGGGGCGGAGACGATTTTTCTTGAAGTGCTGCAAAGGCAACGCGATCATACGGGAGCGCTTTTGGGTCTGGCCCGCGTCTGCCGCGCCCGCGACAACGCCGACGGAATGCACAAATGGCTGATCCGCGCCGCCGCGTCCTGCCAGCGCGCCGGGGACAAGGAACGCCTGAATTCCATCACCGAGCTTCTGCCTGACAGGTTGCGCCGCAACATTTTCGTGCACGAAGCCATAGGACGGCTCCAGGACGGCGCATACAGGGACGCTGCCTTGAGTTTTCTGGACGCGGAGAAGGCGGACGGCGAGATCCCCCTGCACAGGCTGGTTGCCCGCGCCTGCCTGATGACCGCGCATCCGGACGGGGACATGCGCAAACTCTGTGAGGCCATATACAACCTGGGCTTTAAAAGCGAGGCCATCTCCCTGCAAAAACGCCTGCTCGACTACCGGCCTCTGGCAACCGCGGACGCCGCGTCCTGGGTGGACTCCTTCCCCCTGCTCAAAGACGCCCTGAATGTGGCTTCCTATACCATATGGGCCTGGAAACAGGCCTGATTGGCCAAGGTCTTGCATGTCGTCCACAGCGGTCCAAATCCGCTGTCTCCTAAATAATCCATACATTGTATTGAAATTCAAGCCTTCATTATCGTGCCCTTTACCTCGCTCATCTGTTCAGCCCGAACTTATGACACCCAATCTGATCAAATTGAGGATGCTTCCTTTTCGGCTCCAGTCGGGACTATTGCCCAAAAAAATATATAAAGAATTGTGGCAGGCTGTTTTTTCGCTTGCATTTTGCAAAAACTATGCGTATTTAGTCCATTCCCTTGCCGGCGTAGCTCAACTGGCAGAGCAGCTGATTTGTAATCAGCAGGTTGCGGGTTCGAGTCCCATCGCCGGCTCCAGTCTCGTGGTGGGGTTCCCGAGCGGCCAAAGGGAACAGACTGTAAATCTGTCGTCAGTGACTTCGGAGGTTCGAATCCTCCCCCCACCACCACAAAAAACCGGGGACAGGACTGCCTGGACTCGTTAGCATATATTTCAGCGTCAATGCTGAACGGGATGACAAGCTCCGCTTTTCATCCATTTTGAAACGGCAAGGGCTGTAGGAGACGGGATGTCCTGTCGGGGAACTACGGCGGATGTGCGGGAATAGCTCAATGGCTAGAGCATCAGCCTTCCAAGCTGAGGGTTGCGAGTTCGAGTCTCGTTTCCCGCTCCACAAACGCGCCTTCCTTTATCCCCACACAGCTTGTTCCGCCGCCGGATAAACGGCTGCGATCCGTCCGGTTGCGGGAGTGGCCCACGTAGCTCAGTCGGTAGAGCGCGTCCTTGGTAAGGACGAGGTCAGCAGTTCAATCCTGCTCGTGGGCTCCATTCCTTCTTGAGGTTACAATAATATTTTCATGATTTTGCAAGACAGTCAGGGAGACTAACATGGGTAAGGAAAAATTTCAGCGCACAAAGCCTCACGTTAACATCGGAACGGTCGGACACATCGACCACGGTAAAACAACTCTGACCGCCGCCATCACCAAGATAGCGGCTCTGAAGGGCCAGGGCAAATACGTCGCTTTTGACGAAATCGACAAGGCCCCCGAAGAAAAAGAACGCGGCATCACCATCGCCACCGCGCATGTGGAGTATGAGACGGCCAAGCGTCACTATGCCCATGTGGACTGCCCCGGCCACGCCGACTACATCAAAAACATGATCACCGGCGCGGCCCAGATGGACGGCGGGATCATCGTGGTCGCGGCCACCGACGGCCCCATGCCCCAGACCCGCGAACACATCCTCCTGGCCCGCCAGGTAGGCGTGCCGAGCCTGGTTGTGTTCATGAACAAGTGCGACATGGTGGATGACGCAGAACTTCTTGACCTTGTGGAAATGGAAGTGCGCGAACTGCTCACCAGCTACAAATTCCCCGGCGACGAAGTGCCGGTGATTCGCGGTTCCGCCTTGAAAGCCCTGGAATCGGACAATCCGGACTCCGAAGATGCCAAGTGCATTCTTGAGCTTCTGGACGCCTGCGACAGCTACATTCCCGAGCCGGTACGCGAAATTGACAAACCCTTCCTTATGCCCATTGAAGATGTCTTCTCCATTTCCGGACGCGGCACCGTGGTAACCGGCAGGGTGGAGCGCGGCGTACTCAAGGTCGGCGATGAAGTGGAAATTGTCGGCATCAAGCCCACGGCCAAGTCCATCTGCACCGGCGTGGAAATGTTCCGCAAACTGCTGGATCAGGGACAGGCCGGTGACAACATCGGCGCTCTGCTGCGCGGCGTCAAACGTGACGATGTGGAACGCGGACAGGTGCTGGCCGCGCCCAAATCCATCAATCCGCACAAAAAATTCAAGGCGGAAGTATATGTGCTTTCCAAGGAAGAGGGCGGGCGCCATACCCCCTTCTTCACCGGATACCGCCCGCAGTTTTATTTCCGTACCACGGACGTCACCGGAGTGATCGCCCTGGAGGAAGGCGTGGAGATGGTAATCCCCGGGGATAACGCCACTTTTATCGTGGAACTCATTGCCCCCATCGCCATGGAACAGGGTCTGCGCTTCGCCATTCGCGAAGGCGGCCGCACCGTTGGCGCCGGAGTTGTCTCCGAAATCCTGGAGTAAGCAGATGCGCATCAACATCCTGCTTGCCTGCACGGAGTGCAAAAGACGCAACTACACGACCAGCAAGAACAAGAAAACCAATACTGGACGCCTTGAACTGAAAAAATATTGTCCCTGGGACAAAAAAATGACAGTTCACCGCGAGACGAAATAAAGCGCCGGCCTCCATCAAGACGGCGCGAGGAATCAGGCCGGGCATTTCCTGCCTGCCCGGCTACGGCCAAGCGGGATTGAAAAGCGAATTTTTGTGCGCTCTTCAATCAGACGGCAGGATGCTGGGAATGCAGGGCAGTAGCTCCAACGGCTAGAGCGGCGGTCTCCAAAACCGCAAGTTGGGGGTTCGAATCCCTCCTGCCCTGCCAATAATCTTCCAATTCCGGTACTGTCCGGAAAGTGGTCGTCAAAAATATTGCCGACCGCCTCTCCGGTTCAGAAGGTGTAAAAATGGCCAAAAAACAGGATAAAACCGCTCCTTCAGGCCCAGTCCAGAAAACAGCGGCAGCCGCCCTCGCCGAAAGCACAGGGCCCGTCTCCAGGATCAGGGGTTTCACTCACTACCTGGAAAATGCGCGGGCCGAACTTGAAAAGGTTTCCTGGCCCATCCGCAAGGAGGTCCAGGCCACCTCTCTGGCTGTTCTGGCGCTTGTTGTCATAATGGCCATTTTCCTTGGCCTGGCGGATATTCTGCTCTCCAAAATCATGGAAGCGATACTTTCCATAGCGGGCTAGCGACATGACAGAAATGCAGGAAAACACGCCCAAGGATGATGAGGCGCAAGCCGGCACACCCAAATTGCGCTGGTATATCGTCCACACCTATTCCGGCTTTGAAAACCGGGTGGACCAGACTTTGCGTGAAATGATCCGCACCGAACAGGCCAAAGGCTTCATCGACCAGGTGATCATCCCTACGGAAAAAGTTATGGAGCTTGTGCGCGGCGAAAAAAAAACTTTCACCCGCAAATTCTATCCCGGCTATGTCATGATCCGCATGGTCATGAACGATTTCTCATGGAATCTGGTGCAAAGCATCCCCAAAGTCACGGGTTTTGTAGGCGGTAAAAACCGGCCCACCCCCATGAAAGATTCGGAGGCGCAGCGCATTCTCGATCTTATGGAACAGCGCCGGGAACAGCCGCGGCCCAAATTCAATTTTGAACGCGGCGACGAGGTGCGGGTTATCGACGGACCCTTCGGCGGCTTCAACGGCATCGTGGATGACGTCAACTACGACAAAGGAAAACTGCGCGTTTCAGTTTCCATTTTCGGACGGCAAACCCCTGTGGAACTGGACTTCGTCCAGGTCTCCAAAAGCTAGGAAAATTGCGGCGGCGCGGACGGCATCAAATGCGCAACCTAGAGGAATATTGATATGGCCAAGAAAGAAATAGCTAAAATCAAGCTCCAAATTCCGGGCGGAGTGGCCAACCCCTCCCCCCCGGTGGGACCGGCGCTCGGTCAGCACGGTCTGAACATCATGGAGTTCTGCAAGGCCTTTAACGCCAAGACCAGCGATCAAAAAGGCATGATTATCCCGGTAGTCATCACCGTATACCATGATCGCTCCTTTTCTTTTGTCACCAAAACCCCGCCCGCGGCCGTTCTGCTTATGAAGTCCGCCAAGATTGAAAAAGGGTCGGGGGAACCCAACAGGAATAAAGTCGGGGTCATCTCCCTGCAACAGGTGGACGAGATCGCCGCACTGAAAATGCCGGACCTGACGGCCCGGGATCTGGAGGCCGCGCGGCGCTCCATCATAGGCACGGCCCAGAGTATGGGTCTTGAGGTTAAATGAGTTGTAAGCAACCGCGCGGTCCCTTTGCTCTGGAATTAGCGCAAAGCCGGCCGACGCGATTCAAACGATAGAGGATTAAGGTGCATCATGCCCAAACATGGAAAAAAATTCCGTTCGGCCCTCGAAGGCAAAGATTTGCAACGCAAACTCACTATTGAGGAGGCGGTTTCCGAATCTCTTGCGGCTTCTTTCGCCAAATTTGATGAGAGTGTGGATGTGGCCCTCGGACTCGGGGTAGAGCCGAAATATTCGGATCAAATGGTGCGCGGCGCCTGCCCCCTGCCCCACGGGCTGGGCAAAACCGTGCGCGTCGCGGTTTTCTGTAAAGGCGAGAAAGAAGCGGAGGCCAAGGCTGCCGGTGCGGATATAGCCGGCGCCGAAGATCTGGTGGCCAAAATTAAGGAAGGCTTTCTGGATTTTGACGCGGCCATCGCCACGCCGGATGTCATGGCCCTGGTGGGTCAGGTCGGACGGGTGCTCGGACCGCGCGGGCTTATGCCCAACGCCAAGACCGGAACCGTGACCTTTGACGTGGCTGGAGCGGTCAAGGAAATCAAGGCCGGACGCGTTGAATTCAAGGTGGACAAAGCCGGAGTGCTCCACGCCCCCCTGGGCAAGGTGTCCTTCGGACCGGAAAAAATCCTGGACAACCTGCGCGTCCTGCTTGCCGAAGTCAACCGGCTTAAACCTTCAGCCGCGAAAGGCGCCTATATGAAAAGCATGGCCCTTTCCACCACCATGGGGCCGGGATTTAAGGTCGACCCCACGGTTATACGTAAATTTGTCGAAGGGAACGCCTAGAGCAGATTAACAGCGAAAAACGCTCTGGAACTTCCCGACGATTGCGGGCTTGCGCCCGTATCGGCTATGGACCTGGAAATATGAGTCAAAGACGGCCGGCCCCGGCATCCCGCCGCATTAAGCCCGACCCAGACTTACGGCTCAATTTCCACCGCACACACCCACAGAGGAGACTCGCGTGAACAGAACCGACAAAGCCGCGGTAATTGAAAAGATCAAAGCAGCGGCGCAGAAGTCCTCAATCGCGGTTGTCGCTGATTTCAAGGGCATGACGGTGGAAGAGATGACCCGCCTTCGCGTAAAACTGCGCGATGCGGGAGGCGAATTGCTGGTGGTGAAAAACACCCTGGCCCGCATCGCCTTTACGGGCAGCCCCCATGAGGTCATCAAAGACAACTTCCGCGAAAACTGCGCAATAGCCCTTGGCTCGGCGGATCCGGTAGCCATCGCCAAAACGATGGCGGACTTCGCCAAGACCAGTAAGACCATGACCCTGCGACACGGCAGTCTGGACGGCAAATTCCTGAGTTTTGAACAAATCGAAATTCTGGCCAGACTCCCCGGACGTCAGGAATTGCTGGCCCGGACACTCGGCACGATGAACGCTGTGCCGACCAACTTTGTATCGCTTTTTGCCAACATTATCCGCGGGATGTTTTACGTCCTCAAGGCCATCGAAGAAAAGAAGGCTGCTTAGCCAAAAAAACCGCCAAGGAGAATTTCCATGTCTGCTACCAAAGAACAAGTTGTCGATTTTATTGCCAATATGACCGTGCTGGAACTGTCCGAATTCATCAAGGAACTTGAGGAGAAATTCGGTGTGTCCGCAGCGGCTCCGGCCGTCGCCGTTGCCGCCGCCCCTGCCGGAGCCGCTGCTCCGGTTGAAGAGGAAAAGACTGAGTTCGACGTTATCCTCAAAGCCGCCGGCGCCAAGAAGATCGAGGTCATCAAGGTAGTCCGCGCCCTGACCAGCCTGGGCCTGAAAGAAGCCAAGGACAAGGTGGACGGCGCTCCTTCCGCTATCCTGGAAGCCGTCGCCAAAGACAAGGCCGAAGAAGCCAAGAAACTGCTTCTGGAAGCCGGCGCGGAAGTCGAAGTCAAGTAGAGGTTTTTGGGACGCCCCAGAGCAAATAACTTTGCCCTGATTTAAAAACCCCGGACAGGCCGATGCCATCCGGGGTTTTTACGTCTCCTGTGATAAACACGCTGTCCATTCATGCCATTTTAAAAAATTTCGCTCTGTTATACGAATGAGTATACAGGCGGAAGAAATTTTTATCTAATTAAATCAATATAATATAAATTATCTAATACTTTCAAAATGTTATATGAAAATATAACATTTTTTCTTTGTTCACGTTAACATTTTCTTAGTTTCGTGTCATAATAATTTCGTACTCAGAAATTTTAACTTCTGAGTACGAAATTCATAAGGAGGTGTCACAGAAAATAAAAAGGAGATAGAGTATGATTATTATTCTAATAGTCCTATGATTCCTTAGAAGGAAATAGTGACATCCTCCTATCAATAAGATAGTGAAAACATTATAAGGATTGTATCCTTATAATCTATATATTGATATCTCAACCATATCAATATATAGATGAATTTATTTTATCCAATATCACAAATTTTGTTAACTTCTCAAAAAAACTATGTACATCTTTCAAATTACAAGATATATTTCTCTTAACAAGTGAGAAATACGATGAACGAAATCAAAATCAAAGAATTTATATCTACTCTCTCTACAGAACAAAAATCTACACTTTTAACTATTCTAAGAGAAAAGAGAATTTATAAATATCAAACTTTACTTTCAGAGATTTTTACTGATAATAAATCTGTTACTGATATCAAAGAAGAGAGATTTAGCAACGGTCTTTTCTGTACAAGATGTGGATGTACAACAAATATTGTCAAAGCAGGACGTGGAGTTAATAACAAACAACGTTATCTCTGTAAAAATTGTTCAAAAATTTTTACTTCAACGACTGATACATTTCTCTCATTCACTAAGAAAAGTCTTGATGTATGGAAGAAATATATTGAGTGTATGGTTCGTAAATATAGTATTAGAAAATCTGCTGATGAGTGTAATATAACAATTCGTACTTCATTTATGTGGAGACATAAAATTCTTGATGCTCTCAGACTAAGTGATAAAACTGAATTGTCTGGTATCGTAGAAGCAGATGAAACATTCTTTCGAGTTTCGTACAAAGGAAGTAGAAATATAGATCGTAAATCTCGTAGACGTGGTGGAGAAGTTCATAAACGTGGTCTTTCAACTGAACAAGTCTGTGTTGTTTGTAGTATTGAACGAGATAGTAAGGAGTCTATTTCAAAAAT
>JAISKK010000149.1 GCA_031260965.1 Desulfovibrio sp.
AGCTTTGTATCTCTTCGCGTTTCTCAATCCCGATATAGCCTGAATCACCATACATGACGTCGTCATCCTCTCTGATAAGTTTGGAGGCAACCGTTATATCGTGGACATTGGCCGCTGTCATCTCAAGGCTATGAGTATAACCGCTGCCCGCGTCTACGCCCTCATGGCATTTCATGCCAAAATACAATTCGTTGCCCTTTTTTGTCTGGTGCATTTCGGGGTCGCGCTCTTTCTTCTCATTCTTGACAGAGTGATCAACCGTCGTCCAAGCGCTCCGCCATCTCCTGCCTGCAAAGTACAACCCTCGGAAACTTCGAGGCTGGATAGACGCATGCTTATTGACAGGGTTCAATCATAACAGCAGATTAACATGGAAATGTATATCTGCTCTGCAAGGGTTTGCGGGCAAAGCTTGCCGCGAGATTGTCGCAAGGCGAATTCACTTCGCCGTCAAGCAACAATCTCAAGCGTAAATTGCGCAAGAAGAATAAGGCTCTGTTGCGGCTCGCGGGTCATTTTCAACTCTTCACGATTTGCGCGCCGTAAAAAAATTCACGCAAAGGCGAGCTAAAAGGCGTACGAAATTCACGGCCCAGAGCGGCCTCTGGATGCCGGTTCAAGAAATCAGCGGTCTGTCCTTCATTCTCCGCAGGGCTGACCGTACAGGTCATATAGATCAGGCATCCGCCCTTTTTCAGGCGCGGCCACAGGGCTTCAAGCATCCGCGCCTGAAGACGGGCAAGATTTTCCACATCCGCCGGGCTACGGCGCAGACGTATTTCCGGTCTACGGGCCAAGGTGCCAAGGCCGGAACAGGGGGCGTCCAGAAGAATGGTTCCGAACTGCTCCGGCAGATCGGTCCGCTCAGCCAAATCAGGCGAATCAGAAACTAAACGCGTCCCCTCTCCATCCTTTGCGCCCCCCGCTCCAAAATCGGGATCAGAGACGTCCAGACGCAAGAGTCGCGGGCAGGGCAATGCGGACAGGCCGAGGCGTGCATAATCACGGGCCAGCCCGTCCAGACGGCGGGCTGAGATGTCGGAGGCGAGATCTACCCTGATGCCCTGCTCCAGCAGGGCCAGGGTCTTGCCGCCTCGTCCCGCGCAACAGTCCCAAAGCGGCGGTGGCCAGTCTGAAGGAGAAAAGAAATTCAAAATTTCGGCGGAAGCGACGCTCTGGCGGCTTGCCCGGCCCTGATCCAGGGCGCGGCGGGCCGCATAGGGCAAAGACGCGAAAAAAGCCAGAGAACAATCGCCGAGAGCGAGTACAGCCGGAACTTTTTTCTCTCCGTCTTCCCGGCCCGCGCCGGCATTTTCGGCTGCGCAGGCATTTCCGGTTTCGCGGGGGCTTAGAGACTCCGGGGCGACGGCGCGCAACAACTCGGAGCGCAATTCCTCCCAAGCGGGCGCGGCCCGGTTCAGACGCAACCCGACAGGCGGTGCGAGACAGGAAGCGCGCGTCAGAGCGCGGGCCGCCTCGCTTCCATAATGATCAAACCACATTTGCGTAATCCAGGCCGGAACATCCGCAGCGCCCTTTGCCCCTGCTCCCTCCGCCGCATCCGGCGGCGTCTCCAGGCAATCATAGCTGTCACACCTTTTCCGGTAAGCGGGAAGTTCACGTTGCGCGGAGCGCAACACGGCATTGGCGACTCCGGACAGCACCCGGCCGAAACGGTTGCGAATGTGCGACACGGCCCAGCCGACAGAAGCGTGGTGCGGGGAACGCAGAAAAGCCATTTCATAGATGGCCGTGATGAGAGAAATCTTCATTTCTTCGGGAATTTTTTCCGGACGGGCCAGGAAAGATTCGGCAAAAGCCCCCAGTCCAGGGTAACGGCGCAGAGCGCCGTAGACAAGCTCCGTACACAGACCCCGGTCAACAGGGGCCAGATACGGCGAAGCAAGAGCCGCATCCAGGGCGGCCTGGGCATCCGTTTGCTCATGCAAAACGCGAAAAAGAACCTGTACGGCAGCCGCGCGCGGATCGTTGCCGGCCTTGTGCAGTTTGAAGGGAGATTTGCCGCTCATACGCGCGAATCCCCGGCCGCAAGGAGCGGAAAAAGCGGATGAGAGGGAAGTTTTTCCCGGACAATAAATCGGCGCAAGGCTTTCTCCATCATTTCAAGGGGAAGGGAAGTGTTAATGCATGGCCCCTGCGGTCGGTCATTGAGAATACAGAAAACCGGCAGGGGGTGGGTATCGCGGACCCCGGAAACCAGATCGCGTTCACAGGCCACAGCCAGAATAAAATCCGGTTTTTTTTCCAGCACTATGCGCCGGGCCAGGGTGCCGCCGGAGGCAATGGCGATATTCGTTCCATAGGCGTCGCGTAAGGCCAGAAGTCCGGAGATGGAGCAGGAACCGCAACGCTCGCAGCGGTCAACAGCGTGTGTCAGACGCAGACGACATTCAACACGTTGCAGACAGTGCGGGATAAGCATAAGGATGCGTTCGGGCGCAAAGCTTTTGCAACGCTTCAGGATTAAATCATTGTTCAGGCGGATAAAAGCGCGCTGGAAAACTTCGGAAGAAAAGCCCAGAGCAGGAGCAAAAAGCTCCGCCAGAGGAAGGAAAAACCTGCCTGCCGCTCCTTTAAGCTCTGTCAGCATGAATTTCCACAGCTAAAAAACAATTTTATACAGCATCTGGACGGCCATGGCATAAAGCAGCATGGCGAAAGCCCGCTTGAGTTTGGGCACAGGCAGACTGTGTGACAATTTGACGCCCAGGGACGCGGTGAATATGCTGGCCGCCGCTATACCGAAGAAGGCCGGAAGATAGACAAAACCCAGGTGCGGGCCGGGCATGCCTTCCACTCCCATTCCGTTAAGCACATAACCAACTGCCCCGGCCACGGCTATGGGGAAACCGATGGCCGCCGAGGTGCCTATGGCCTGATGCACGGGAATATTACACCAGGTCAAGTAAGGGACGGACAGGGATCCGCCGCCGATGCCGACAAAACTGGACACGAGCCCGATCAGTCCGCCGGCAGCGCTGTTGCCGGCCCAGCCGGGAATTGAGCGTGAAGCCTTGGGTTTGATGTTCAGGAACATATTCGTTCCCACATACAACAAGAAGACCACAAAAAGAATTTTGAGCAGGCCAATCGGCATATAGACGGCGATCCTGCTGCCCAGCAGGACGCCGATCAGGATGCCGGGAGTTATCTGCTTGACGATATCCCAGAGAACCGCCTGTTTGCGGTGATGTCCCCGCATGCTGGAGACGGATGTGCACATTATGGTTGCCAGGGAAGTGCCGAGGGCCATATAATGCGTGTGCGTTCCGGTCAGACCTTGTATTTCAAAGGTATAATTGATCATCGGCACAATGACCAGACCTCCGCCCACGCCGAGCAGACCGGCCAGCACACCGGCAAAAGATCCGAGGACAAGAAACACTATTATGGAAATCAGCATACAAAACCCCTGACCCTC
This sequence comes from Desulfovibrio sp., assembly GCA_031260965.1. Taxonomy (GTDB): domain Bacteria; phylum Desulfobacterota; class Desulfovibrionia; order Desulfovibrionales; family Desulfovibrionaceae; genus Frigididesulfovibrio. The sequence goes on from JAISKK010000149.1 coordinate 3,443, forward strand.
CGGGTTCGGAAATATTTTTTACAGGGAAAAATTATGCATATCTATATCGCCGCTTCCTGGAAACATCAACACGCCGTTGAAATGCTCTCCACCCTGCTTGAGGAGCAGGGGCATCACGTTCTCTCCTGGCTGCGCGAGGGCAGACCGGAAGAAGCCTTTTTTTCCCGTCTGGAACTGGAACACTTTATCAGTTCCGAGGAAGGCGGCCGCATTTTTAATTTTTGCTCGCAAGCGGCCACCAGTTGCGATCTGGTGATCTATCTCGGTCCTTCCGGCTGCGACGCCTGGGCTGAAGTTGGAGCGGCTTACGGCCGCGACGTGCCCATTCTCGGTCTGCTGGCCAAATCCGAAGAAGTCGGTTTGATGCGGCGCATGATCCGTTCCTGGCACAGCTCCGTGGATGATCTGCTGCAAGCGGTTAAAAAAATGTCCGCGTCCAGGATATCTTAACCTTTTCCCCTGGAGCATTTTACGCCTGAGATTGTCGCTTGCGACAGGCAAAAGCCTGCCTGTTCCAATCTCGCGGCAAGCTTTGCGCACAAACCCTTGCAGAGCAGATATACATTTTCATGTTAATCTCTAGTGAATGGGTCCAGGCGCGACCAAGGCGGATCTTCCCTCCCCGGTCTCCGGGACAGGCGGCAGATAACGGCGCAGTTTGGCGAAAAGCTCCTCGCAGTCCAGAGGTTTTCCCACATGGTCGTTCATGCCCGCAGCGAGGCATTTTTCAATGTCCTCACGAAAAACGTTGGCGGTCATGGCGACAATCGGAATCTCCGCAGCATTCGGAACATCCATGGCCCGGATGCGGCGTGTCGCCTCATAGCCGTCCATTTCCGGCATCTGCACATCCATCAGAATCAGGGAGTAGGCTTCCGGCTGAGCGCTGAACAAGCGGACGGCCTCAACGCCATTTTCCGCGCAGTCGACCCTCACTCCGGTTGGTTCCAACAGACTCAGCACAATCTCACGGTTGATCGCTATATCTTCAGTAAGCAAAATACACCGGTCAGCGAAACAATTTTGCTCTCCCGTCTGCGTCTCCTGCCCGGCAAGCAGATTGTCAAATCCCAGGCATTCGTTGATGCAGTCCACTATGACTGACGGGAAGAGAGGTTTTGACAAAAATTTGTTCACCCCGGCCGCTTTGGCTTGATCTTCCACAGAACTCCATTCCCCGGCCGAGATCATGATGATCACGAACTTGTCCGCCTCCCGCGCATGGATACGTTTGGCCAGTTCAATGCCGTCCATACCCGGCATCTTCCAGTCTATGAAATACAGATCGTAGGAATTTTTCTCAAACAGGGCGAGCGCCGCTTCGCCATCGGCGGCGGTGTCGAACACAACGCCAAAGCGTTTGCCAAGCTCTACAAAATATTCCCGCACATCCGGAGAATCATCTACAACAAGCACATGCATGTTGCCCCAGTTTACCCCGGAGCGCAGAAGCCCGCTCAACTTTTCCTCTCCCTTCCGGACCCGGATAGTAAAGATAAAGGCCGAGCCCTGATCAAGCTCGGACTCCACCTGAATCTGCCCGCCCATCATTTCCACAATCCGTTTGGAAATGGCAAGGCCCAGTCCGGTTCCGCCGAATTTGCGGGTTGTATTGCTTTCCGCCTGTTCAAAAGCGCTGAACAGGCGGAACTTCTGTTCGGGGCTTATGCCGATGCCGGAGTCTCTGACTTCAATGCGAATTGTGCAAAAGTCGTCCTGATAGCTGTCAAGATAAGCGTTAAGACTCACCCTGCCCTGTTCCGGGGTAAATTTTACGGCATTGCTGAGCAGGTTGGCCAACACCTGAGCCAGACGCTGGTCATCGCCGATGAGTGTGGCCGGGATTTTTGCGTCAATGCGCACCTGAAAATCCTGCCGCTTTTCATCAACCCGCAGGGCGATGACATTGGTCACGCGCTGAAGTAATTTCTCGAAGTTGAATTCCACATCGGAAAGTTCAAATTTGCCGGCTTCTATCTTCGACATATCCAGAATGTCGTTGATGACGCCCAGCAAATGCGTTGAGGCCTCCTCAATTTTATTCAGACAATAATTTTTTCTATCCATATCCTTTGCGGATTTGCCGATGGAGGTCATGCCGATCACCGCATTCAGGGGCGTGCGCATCTCATGGCTCATATTGGCGAGGAAATCGCCTTTGGCCCTGGAGGCCTGATTGACCTGCTCGTTGAGTACCATGAGACTGCTGTTCTGCGCCTCAATCCGTAAAAAGGCCCTGGCGATCACTTTGGAAGCGAAAACAGCGGCAATTATGCCAAGCCCCAGAAACAGCAAGGTGGACATGATCAGCAGCGTGATGTTCTCATAAACCGGACTTTCTGCGATAGGGGCGGAGGCCCCGAGCATCCATCCGTCTGAATTCTCCACCGGGAGATAAACGCAGATGCGATCGACACCAAGCATTTTGTAGCGGCCAACACCGGGCTCGCCCTTCATGATTTTGCGGAAGAAATCCGCGGACTGCCTGATTTCCGGGTTAGTCTGATCCTCATCAATAAACCTGTGCCGCGTCATGTAGCGCGCGGCGTTTATATTGGCGATGGAGGAACCGTCCCGGTCAATGAGAAAAATGCTGCCCGTATTCCATACCCTTAAATCCGAGACAAAGCTGCTGAGCACCTTGGCCGGCAAGGTGGCAACGAGGATGCCCACATCCAGAGGCGCGCAAATCCGGACAAGCAAAGTCCCGTCCGCAGCAAATTCCGTAGTGGTGACTATACGCTCGCCCGCTGAAGTCCGCCGCCCATAAGCGCTGTCTATGAATTCCCGGCCCGGCGAAAAAGATCCGACATCGGCTCCGCGCCCTTGTCCATCCATAATGGACAGGGAAAGCCAGCCATATTTTTGGGCCTGCTCCTGCAAAACCGCGCGCAGACGCGCTCCGGCCTCTTCTCCCTTTTCCGGCCAGAGTTCGGACCCGGCGGCGGCACGCACGGCGCCAGCGGCCAGATCGGCGTCCGCCTTCATAAGACGCAGGCCTTCGGAAACCACCCGTCCACCAATAGTGCCGACCAGCTTCATATCGGATTCCAGGGTTTCAAGCACCCTGGATTGGCCGACCCATACGCTGATCCCCATGCTGGAAGCGGTGATCAGCACAACAATAAAGCTTATGGTCAGGATTATCTTAAAACGTATTGACAACATATTCCCCTTTCAACCAGAGCGCAGCAAAGAAGGCCCTAAGCCTTCCTGTAATTGCTGCTGTGGCTGGGACCGAAAGGGCGCACGGCGGGCAGACGCCCGCAGCGCGCCAGAAAAAATACGGCCCATAAATCAGAAAGCTCCGGAGGGCGCCGGGGTATAACCCGTGCCCGCGTCTTCCCCACCCTTTTGTCCGGAACGCGGCGCGGGAACGGGATCGCGCGACGGCAAAAGGACATCCCGCACATTCTTGTCCACTTCCTGCATCCTGGTCAGGGGTGTGGCCCCGGATACCCAGTCCTGTATTTCCTTACCCATATCCCCGGCTATAACCTGGGCAATGGCGTGCAAGGGGTCCGAAGGCAGACGCGTTTTTGTGGCAAAGAGAAAATAGTCGTTGGTCTGTGAGGCGGGAATGATTCCGGACTGGGACATGGACCAGATCATCTGCCCGCTGCGCACGTCATGGGCTTCCACCTGCAGGGCCAACTGTGAAGCTCCCGCCGTGCCTCCCGCGTAGAGATAGGTTACAAAACCGCCCACCACCATATCGGCGCCACGCTGCCGTCCAAGCTCCACAGCCCGGTCCCGGCGGTAGGGAGTATCGTCTCCGGAGAACTCAAGGCTGGGGAAAATCTGCATGCTCAGCCAGGTTTGCCAGACCGTGCGCGCCACGCCGTAGCCAACGGCGTTGGGGTTACTGATCTGCTGGGAAACGCGGAAAGGAAGAAACAGAGCCCGCAGTCCGTCCGGAGCGGCGCTTACGGGACGCACATGCACTTCAGGCGGGGTGCGCTGCACCCATTGATCCCGGTAAATTATGGTTTTGTCAGCGGGATCGAAGCGGATCTGCTCGTCGATGCCACGCGTTGTCGAGCAAGCGCCAAGGAGAAGGGCCAGAACAAAAAGCGCCGCGTCAGGCGGACGAAAAAACCTTTTCATCATCATTTTACTCTAGCTTTACGGCAACAGAGGTTTAAGATGGCGGACCAAGTCATCGCGCAATTCCTCATCCTGCATGGCAAAGTAAATGTTGGCAGTGAGATATTCGGCCCAATCGCCCACGTCAAAGCGCATGCCCCTGATTTTAACGGCCAGCAGCCCCCGGCTGTCCGCCTGATACTGCAGCGCGTCCGTAAGCTGAATTTCTCCGCCGTGTCCCGGTTGCACTTTGCGCAGATGCCCGAAAATTTCCGAGGTAAGCACGTAACGGCCGATGATCGCCATACGCGAAGGGGCTTCGTTCACCTTGGGTTTTTCCACCAGCTTGCGCACCTGGAAAAGGCCGGGGGAAATTTCTTCGCCCGAAATGATGCCGTAGCGGTCCACCCGCTCCTGCGGCACTTCCATAACGCCGATCACCGGCAGATGCTCGCTCTCGGCCACTTCAACAAGCTGCTGTATGCCGGGGTTCATGCCGAAAAGCAGATCGTCGCCTACCATGACGGCAAAGGCGCCGTCCGCCGCGACCACGTCTTCGGCGCAAAGCACCGCGTGCCCAAGCCCGAGTTGTTTTTTCTGGCGGATAGAGATGACCTTCGCCATTTCCGCGACCTGCCGAATTATGCCAAGCTGCTCCGTCTTGCCTGCCCGTTCCAGCACAAGCTCAAGCTGAAGATTATAGTCAAAGTGATCCTCAATGACATTTTTATCTCTGTTGGTGATAAACACCACATCCTGAATTCCGGATCGGATGGCTTCTTCCACAACATGCTGGACACCCGGCTTATTGTAAACCGGAAGCATTTCTTTGGGGATATTCTTGGTGGCAGGCAGAGAACGGGTGCCCCAGCCGGCGACGGGAATCACGACTTTGCGGATATTCATACGCGCCTCACTTTGAAAATTGCTTGTTGAATTTTTTTTATGCCACAAAGACCCGCACAAGGGAATAGATAAAGCGTAAATCAAACGAAAATCCGGAAGCTTGCCTTTGCCGCTGATTGCTGTAAAAATTGTCGCCCGGAGAATGCGCATGCGGGAATTGTCACAAAAAAATAAAGAGGCTGCCGAGCGGGATGTGCTGCGCGATTTCTGCACGGCCTCGGACCATCTTGAGGAGCAATTCGCCCGTTTTGCTGGCTGCGGCACGATTTCCGACCCCATTCTGCGATCCGATGTCGGCCAGGCCTGGGACAAGGGCTTGCTCTGGCGACTTAAGGACCAGGCGCACCACCTCTTTCGCCGGAAAACAAAAGAGAACCAGTCCGCAGGACTGTTGCTGGACTGGACCATAGGCTATATTTTTCATGAATGCCTTAAACTTTTGGAAAATGTGCATCAGGATCGCTATTATGCCCCCAAACTGGTGGCCTTTGCGCAAACAATTCCGACCAACGCGGACCTGCTTGCCAAATTTGAGATCATACGCTCGGAAACGCTCAATGGCATCAGACGAGAAATCCAGCGCATCAGCGCATTGATGGCGCACACGCGCCAGCTCTTTTGCCGCTACTTCGCCGGACGATCCGATCATCTCCCCCTTGCCCGTTTTCTCCATGATCAAAATGATCTGGTGCGCCGGGTTTTCAGGGAAGATTACGAAGAACTCATTCGTTCCGTTTATGGGGAAGAGACGGAACTTCTGTACACGCAGGCGGCGCGCTCGCTGATTGAAAGCGGGCGCTTCGCGGCTGCGTCCGAGGCTCTCGCCGCAGCCCTGCAAAAGTCGCCGTCCTACCCCGCCGCACTGGAACTGCTTGGAATGTTGCGACATGAAAACTGAGCCGGCAAAGCAAACTTGCGCCCGCATAGCCCTTATGCTGCCCCGTTTTTCCCTTTACGGCGGGGTCGAGCAGTTCGGTTTCCGTCTGGCTGCTGGTCTGGCCGAACGCGGTCATAGGGTGGATTTCATCTGTGCGCGCCGGGAACAAAATCCTCCGCCCGGGGTGCGCGTGCTTTGCGTGGGCCGCCCCTTTGGTCCACGCTTTTTCAAAATGCTCTGGTTCCTGCTCCGGGCCGAAAGGTTCAGAAGAAAAGGCGCTTATGACCTGTCCCTCAGCCTCGGCAAAACCTGGGGACAGGATTTGATCCGCATGGGCGGCGGACCTCTGAAAGTTTTCTGGGAAAAATCGGAAACGGCCATAGAACCCGGATTAAAACGCTGTCTGAAAAAAATAACCCGGCGTCTGTCTTTGGCAAACCTGCTCACCCTCTTCATTGAAAAACGCCAATTCACCAGGGAAAGCCGGGTCATAGCCGTCTCCCACCTGGTACGGGACTGGCTGCTCAAGGCTTACCCCGAACTGGATCCGGACAAGGTATCCGTAATTTACAACCAACCGGATACAACGCGCTTTACCCGACCGGAGCCGGAAGAAAGGACAAAAGCGCGTCGCGCCCTTTTGGCGAACAGTCCTTTTGCTACAGACCTGGAAAATATTGATGATTTAATTTTTATCGGGACAGCGAGCACCAATTTCCAGCTCAAAGGAGTGGACAAACTCATCCGCGCCCTGGCCCTTCTTCCGGAAAAAACCCTGCTTTTTATAGCAGGGGGGCGCGGCGCCTCGCCGTATACCGCGTTGGCCGCTTCCCTGGGTCTTGCCGAACGCGTGATTTTCACAGGCAAAACAAAGGACATGCCCGCATTTTACAAAGCCCTGGACATATTCGCGCTCCCCACCTTCTACGACGCCTGTTCCAACGTCGTGCTGGAGGCTCTGGCCAGCGGCTGCAAAACATTGACCAGCACATCCAATGGCGCGTCTTTTTTTCTTGAGGACGAAGCTCTGCTGCGCGACCCGGCGGATGTGCAGGATCTTGCCGAACGCATCCGGATTTGTATGGTCAAGCCCCGACCGGAGACCTTTGTCTGGCCGCGTGAGACGCCAAGCGGACTTTTGGCTTTCATGGAGGAGATGGAAAATATTTTAAAAAAATAAGATGCGCGGGATTTCTACGTAACCGTCTAAAATGTCATCACAGCATCCTCGGTTCCAAGCGGAGGAAGCACCTTCGCGGCTGTCCTGCAAGACAAATTTCAGGCTCTTGAACCTTGACAGGACAGCATTTCGTACATAGTGGAATCTAACTGGAAAGTTCGTACAGCACTTTGCGTCTCCGTTCTTTCCTGCTCGCAAACACTCATCCCGTGCGCAGTCTGAGACGCTAAAAAAGAAGGAGGGCCGATACATGCCGACAAATCCCTATCAACAATATTTTGAAGCCCAAAAGGCCCTGTTTGAAGAATGGCGGGACTACATGCAGTCCACATTTTTCAAGGATGCCGGCGCGGCCGAAGGCGCAAGCTTCAATCCCATGGATTACTACAACAAAGCCATGGAAGCCCCGCACAACTTCTGGAAAAAAACGGAAGAGAGCTACAAGGCCTATCAGACGGTCTATGAGCTGTGGAAAAACTTGAGCGAAAACAACAGCACGGTCCTGGACAGCAAAGCGGCCATGCAGATCTATGACGAGTGGTCCAAGCAGTCTTTCAATCTCCTGAAAGACAGTCTGGTCCCCAATCTGCCCGGTTATATCAAAGATTACAGCGGAAAATTCCTGTCCGAAATGGAAGCGACCAACGCTGTCATGAGCGATTACTTTAAAAACTGGTCCGGCACGGCGGAATCGCTTAAAAACGCCTTTTTCGATTCCGTTGGCAAAGGTCCCAAAGGCTACATAGATTTGCTCGACGTATGGCGGGAAAACTATGACAAGACCTTTGGCAAACTTCTGAACGCTCCCACCTTCGGCAAGGAAATGGATTTCTGGAACCGGCAGAAGTCCAGCTTCGACCGTTTGGTCAAATATAACGTGGCGGTGACCAAGTTTTACGCGCGCCTCTATGACATCGCCCAGGACGCGACCAAGCAGGTGCTTGAAGATTATGTGGAAATGTACGCCAAAGGCACGCAGCCGAAAACTTTTGACGAATTTTACAAATATTGGAGCAAGAAGGTCTCGGAAGCCTACCAGAAGGTGCTTTTCTCGGACGACATCAGCGCTCTGGCCGGAAACCTGGTTGACGCCATGTCCGCATTCAAGATTGAATTCGACCAGTTGTGCGAAATGTACCTTGCCGCTGTCCCCGTGCCCAAAAAATCCGACATGGACGACCTGTACAAAACTGTATATGAACTGAAAAAAGAACTGCGAGATCTGAAGAAAGAGGTGTACGCAAATGACAAACGCAACTCCTAACGGCCCAAACGGCCTGCCCGCCTTCAAAATGTTTGAAAGCGCCATGGACGGCGCGCTGAAATATAATGAAAAATTGCTCAAAGGCCTGGAAGTCTTCGCCAAGCTGAATCTTGACGAGATCAACGCGACCCCCAAGGATCTCGTGTTCCAGGTCGATAAGATGAAACTCTATCACTACAAACCCCAGGTAAAAAACCCAACCCAGGTCCCGGTCCTGATCGTCTACGCCCTGATGAACAAGCAGTATATCATGGACATTCAGCAGGACAAAAGCTTTGTCAAAAAGCTTCTGGAGCTTGGCCTTGACGTCTATATCATAGACTGGGGTTATCCCACGGCCGAAGACAGATACGTCACCACTGAAGACTATATCGAAGAATATCTGGGCGGAGCAATCGATTACATCCTGCAAAGCTGCAAGGTCCCGCAGATCAATCTGCTGGGGAAATGCCAGGGT
>JAISKK010000017.1 GCA_031260965.1 Desulfovibrio sp.
GGTAAGCAGGACTTTTGCAGAATTAGAATAATATCTTCAAGGCTATAGCGGCACACGCCTCAGCGTCAGCCAGGGCATGATGGTGGTTGCCTGGATAGAACCAAAAGCTGCATGGTAACTGATTGCACAAACTGACAGTCATTATTTTTTGGAACCGGGTTGCAGGACAATATATTCAATTTCTCTTTGCGAACCTTTTTGCAGGTTGCATTCAGGGCAGGACAATTCCAGATTGGCAAGATCCCACTCATCGCCCCCCTCGGCAAGCGGAACAATGTGGTCAACATGAAAATTGTTCCTACGGACTCTCCGTCCGCATTTCATGCAGATACCGCCATCACGCGTAAATACAACTCTTCGCACACGTTGCCAGTCAGTTTGCATGAAAAAATCACGCAAACAACGTGGCCCGCAAAAGGTATGCCTGTCAAAAGTCAGTTCTCCGCACATTCGGCAGAGCATCCGTCCTTTCGCGTCTTTCCGTTTGGGGAAGCGGTCAGCGTTGGCTACTCCTTTGCGGTCGCTCATTGCGATATCCCGTATATTTCAGCCAAAGCCACAGCTTCGGCCTTGATCTCATTCCGCAGCCATTCCGGCTCAAGCACTTCCGCCGCGCTACCCAAACTGAGTGCCCAGGACATGACCTCCAGTCCGCTTTGCGCCGTCATGGTCAGGGTAAGACTGCCGTCATCATGCAACAGCGTTTGCTGGTCTTCGCTCCAACAGCGTTCCGCCACATAGGTGACAGCCTCCGGCGTGCTTATGCGCATACGGACAGTGAACGGCTCCTGCCGCATGATCCCGAAAGTGACGTAATGACCTTTCACTTCCGGCAAAACCTTCCATGTCCTGCGTGTAGCTTTTGCATCTGTCAGACGGTGGGCGAGCAGGTACAGCGCTTCGTCACGGACAGGAGCCGCAATGCCTTTGTCTGTGACTTCCCAGCCCACGACATAGAGCGATTCATGGTAGGCGACAAGACGCAGGGGCGCAAAATCAAAGGTACGCGGTTCCTTGAACAGGGACGACCTGTACGTTATTTCGCAGACGGTCCTGCCGGATGCCGCCCGCAGCAAAATTTGCAGCAATGGCTGTACCCTGGAGTAGTCGATGCGGCCCTTGGTCCGGGCGGCGCCCAACTTGCCCATCGCGGCCATGTTTGCGGCATCGGCTTCCGACACATAGGCCGTGGCCTGTTGCAGGGTGGCGTCCACACTGGCGCGAACGGCGCAGGGCAGCATATGTTCAAGAAAATTACGGCAAAGCGCAAGTTGTTCCAAACCTTCCGGGTTCAGGGCAATACGGGGCAGATTGTTGGGTCTTTCAATCCAGTACAAAGCCTTTCTGCCGCTTTCACCGCGCTGGACCTTTGCCCATCCTGTAGCTTCAATCTGGTCGATCAGGCGCAAAACTGTCTGCTTTGAACATTCCAGTGTTTCGGCCAGGACACCGAGTGAATAGCGTTCCTGGGTGAACAGCAGCAGGGAAAACAGCCGCAACAGCTTTTCCCCCGGTCCGGTTTCCGTGTCCCACTTTTTACCCATGTGCGGCTCCCGTTCTTTTTGCGGATGCGCGATTGAAATGGAAAAAGGTAAATCCTGCCAACAGACCTATGTCACTGAGCAGAAAGCAGCATACCAACGCTTTCACAGGGTTTACCGTAGCCGGGTCAATGAAAATCAGCGCGAGCAAACCTATGGACAGAATACTGGTGACATGGCCGATTTTGTCCGCTTTTCTGTCAAAAAGCTCCCGTTCCTCAGGGCTGAACAAACAGCGTTTCAGGTAAGCCAAATGGTTTCTGATACAGAAATAATAAAAACTGCCGGTAAACAGGGCAATCACAAAATAGGCGTTTACCCCCACATACAGATAGAGCAGCACAGGAACATAGCCAATAGCTGAAGCCGCAAGCACCAGAGAATAGGGAATACTCAAAATATAGTCAGGGTCACGACGCACTTTGCGCTCATGTTTTTGCCGCCATTCCAGAATCTGATAAAACAGCAACACCAGAGCCGCTTCCACGCCGACAGCATAGCCGAACAGCACGGGATCAAGTTTCTGGTCCACCCAGAATTTTAACACCGGCAATATAAACGGCGCGGTGAGACCATCCAGAAAAGGGTCCAGCAGCAGGATGCCGGTATATTTTGTCGATTCGCGCATGGGGAAAACATAACAGACACATATTCCATATTTCGGAACGTCAAAAGAAAAAATTTGGTTCATCCGTATATGGCCTCGCCCCGGAGTCAAGGTCTTTTTTCATGGAATAAAAATCGGATGCACATGTATATCCGGCATCAGGCTTTTTGCCGCGCCACTATGGGTAATCCGCCGCTTTCAGTCCTAATCGGTCAGTCGATCTTAAAGGTCAAGGATGAACACAGGTTCTCCGAAAGCAGGTCTGACCGTTTGTTCTAAATCGATTTTCAAATATTTTCACCTCGCAACCCCCATCAACTATATCCCGGCCAAACTGGCTGATATGGTAAATGTCGCGGCTCGTGAATTCCGTCCGGTCAGCTCGAATTTCATGTCATTCAGATAGCGACATCGGTAAGGCTTTCCGTCAATGGTGATTATCCCGCCATCAGAGACAGAAAATTTTTCATTGTAATGACCGTCGATAATTTTGATAAAGTTCATAGTTGACATCCTTCCTGCTGGGAAGATTGCTGGGAAGAAAAAAGCCCTTACAGCCTATTTACTGTAAGGGCTTGATTTTTCTGGAGCGGGAAACGGGATTCGAACCCGCAACATCAAGCTTGGGAAGCTTGTAAAATACGCTTTTATTGGTTTTTATTATTTTTGTCTTTTTTTTGCAAACTCTTCTCCCCGTTGAAAAATATTCCCTTGCTTTTCGTTTCTTTTTTGTTTATTTTTTGTTCCGGTGTGGGGAAGCGTGTGGGGAAGAAGACACATAGGAGGACTCATGGCAGAAAGAATCAAGACACCATATAAAGGAGTTTTTTATCGTGATGAGCTGCGTCCAGGATCCAAAACGCGAACTGAAAAAGTCTATTATATCCGTTACCGCACCGGCGGGCGTGAAACAGGCTTAATCGAAGAAAAACTCGGGAAGGAGAGCGGAGGCATGACCGCTGCCCGGGCAAACCAGGTCCGTGCTCTTAGAATCAGCGGGAAAGAACTGTCAAACCAAGGGAAGCGCGAAGCTGTTGAAGCCGCCAAGCGCGAAGAGGCGGAAAGACCGACCATAGCCCGGCTGTGGGATATCTATGCCCAATCGCTCCAGGGTCGCCCTTCCATCCGCAATGATGACTACGCATTCCACAAACATATTGCCTCGACTCCTATCGTGAACAAAACTCCTGACGAACTGGTCACACTGGATCTTGAGCGTCTACGATTCAAATTGCTTAAAACACTTGCTCCGCAAACAACCAAATACGCGATGGCCATGATCAGACGCGCTATCAACTATGGTGTACGCATGGGGCTTTGTCGTCAACCCGACTCTTCCAAGCTTCACTATAATTTCCCAAAAATCGACAATATTAAGACCGAATCCATGTCACGCGAACAAATGATCTCCTATCTGGATGCTCTGAACGAGGAACCCGATCAGAACGCAGCCGGGCTGCTTCGTTTGGCGTTGCTGACGGGCATGAGGCGTGCCGCTTTACTCGAATTGCAATGGACTGACGTGGATTTCGAGACAGGCTTCATCACACTGCGGGGCGATGTTGCCAAGAATGAAAAGACCGAGCGAATTCCATTGTCCAGCGAAGCTCGGACGGTTCTGGAAAATATTGAACGCTTCAATAGTCCTTTTGTTTTTCCTGGGCCGGACGGAAAACAAAGAAAAAGCTTCCAGCGAATTCCCCGGCGCGTCAGGGCCAAGGCCGGATTGCCTGATGATTGGCGGCCCATGCACGGCTTAAGACACACATTCGCCTCGCTTATGGCTTCGTCGGGCGCCGTCGATTTGTACACGTTGCAAAAGCTCTTGACCCACAGATCACCCGAAATGACTCAAAGGTATGCGCATTTGGCAGATGAAGCTTTGCAGCGGGCCGCTACGGTCGCGGATGATGTTTTTCGTGGTGTCTCGGGTGAAGGAACTTCTGCCAAAGTTTTGCCCTTCAAGAAAGCTCAGGCGGAATAGCTTGCCTTGCCAAACACGGCAGCAATTGTTATTTATTTTATTGACATTCCTGCGGCTACACTGTACGAAATTCCACAGTTTGATTATCAAAGCGCCCGATCAGCATTTTCGGCTACCTGGAGAGCTGAAGGATGAGCGTGAAAAATTTTGTCATTTGCCCGAATATTTCGGCCTGA
>JAISKK010000021.1 GCA_031260965.1 Desulfovibrio sp.
TTTCAATTTCATTAACTTCCGTCTGCATCCTCACCCGCAAAGCCAAGGCCGGAGACGACAGCTAATGAAAAAACTCTTTCTCCTCATAGTTTTCCCGTTTCTTCTCGCCCTGCCCGGCACCCCTGCAACGTCCGCGCCCCAATACAGCACCTGGAGTGAAATCACTGCCGAGATGGCTGTAATACTTAACTCCTCGTACACGGTCTATCTGTCCGGGGATATTGAGAAAAGCAAGGCAAGGGTGAACAAGGCCTACTTTGAATTTTATGAGAAATTTGGAGTGGAACGCGCCGTCATGTCCTATGTGTCGGGAAAACGTGTTGCTACGGTTGAATATCAGTTCGCGGAAATCAAACGTCTGATGAGTGGTCGCGCCCCCGATAAAGAAGTGCGGGCCAGTCTGGATTCCCTCATAAAAATGCTGAAAGAAGACGCCGGAAAGCTTGACGGCAAACAAGAGACAAGCTGGGGAGTGTTTGTCGCCTCCTTTTTAATCCTTCTCCGGGAGGGTTTTGAAGCCATTCTCGTGGTCGCGGCCATCGCGGCCTATCTTATCCGCTCCGGCAACGGCGCACTGACGAAGGTAGTATACGGCAGCGCTCTCGCAGCCATTGCCGCAAGTGCCGTTCTCGCCGTCATCCTCCAAAAGCTCTTCGCCATCAGCGGCGCAAACCAGGAACTGCTTGAGGGCTTTACCATGCTGCTTGCCGTCGCGGTTCTGTTTTTTGTCAGCAACTGGATGGTGTCCAAGGCGGAGAATGAAGCCTGGAAAGCATACATTGCGGACAAAGTAGCCGCCGCCGCATCAAACGGCAGCATCGCCGCTCTGGCCGCCGCCTCGTTTCTGGCCGTGTTCCGGGAAGGTGCGGAGACAATTCTCTTTTACCAGGCCCTCCTCGCCGACACCAAAGAACATCTGAACATGCTCTGGTTCGGCCTGGGCGCGGCCTGCATCTGCCTGGTCGCGCTTTTCGCGCTTATCCGCTTCGGCAGCCTGCGTATCCCCCTGCGTCCATTTTTCATCGGCACCAGCGTTTTGATGTACGTCATGGCCGTCAGTTTTGCCGGCGGCGGGGTAAAAGAACTGCAAGAGGCCGATTTCGTGTCCGTCACCCCAGCTCCGTTTATCCCTACTGTGGATATTCTCGGCATCTATCCAACTCTGGAAACTTTGCTGCCACAGGCCATAATGATCATTCTCGCGGCTCTTTCCTTTGTTTTCCATATGCGCAAAAACGCCGCTCTTATAAAAGCGGCAACTGCGGATATATAACCTTTTAACCGGATCCCCATGGAGGAATAAAGAGTTATGATGAACAAAACTTTGCCTAAGCTTGCCTGCTCCTCTCTGCTGGCCCTTTGTCTGTGCTTTTTTGCCGTCACTGCCGGGACGGCCGCCCCCGCTCCCGCTCCAGGCGCGGATAGCGCCGGTTTTGAAGAATTCCCGCTGGGGGACGAGCAGCTTGTCGGCCCGCTGCAAATCGCAGGCGTATATTTTCAGCCTGTTGACATGGAACCCGCCAGCATGGGCGGTCTGCCGGCCGCAAAGGCCGACATGCACCTGGAGGCGGACATCTCCGCGGCTGAAGGCAACAACCTCGGCTACGGCGTTGGCGATTTCGTGCCCAATCTGACCGTAAAGTATCTGATCGAGAAAAAGGGCGGCAAGGTTATTGAAGGCAACTTCATGCCCATGAGCGCCAGCGACGGCCCGCACTATGGCAACAACGTCAAACTTGACGGCCCCGGCGACTACAAAATCACCTTCATCGTCGATAACCCGGAAAAACAGGGCTATCTGCTCCATGTTGACAAAAAGACCGGCGTGCCGGGACGCTTCTGGAAAGAACCCCTGAAAGCCAGTTGGGATTTCAAATGGATTCCCCGCATCTGGTAGGATGAGCAACACTTGCGCGACTCTCCGGGTGAGGGCCGCGCAAGGTGGTTATGCCGGTGGTCAAGGCCGGGAGAGGACATGCTGCATTTTATGATCCTGACGGTCGGCGCGATGCTGGCCGTATCCGTACTCACAGGGATGCTGCTCGGCTATGCGAAGCGGCGGAACCTTCTTGAAACGCGGCTTTTCTTCAGACACGGATTTGTTCCCGGCCTCGTCACAGCGGCGGCGCTCGCCCTGCTTGAGGCGGCAAGCGCCATCGTCGTGCGTGAATACTACAATCTTGCCGTACTCTGCACCGCCCTGACGGCGGAAGCCTGGCTGCTGTTTCTTCTTGCCGTAAAGCCCCCCCTGCCGCCCGAAAAAGCGCCTTCCCTCTCCCTGCGCGCCGCATTCTGCATCGTTCTGGCCGCCTGGGGGGCCTTTTATCTTCCGGACCTCTTTATCTATCCCTCCCATTTTGCCGTTGGCGTTGTTGAAATAGCAAGCAGTGAATTCGTCTTCATCGTCACCGGTTATCTGGCCGGCCTGGCCCTTTCCCTGCTTGTCGGCTATTCCCTATTCCGGGTCTGCACGGATCTGCCGGAAAAAACGTCCTTTCCCCTTTTCTCTCTGGCCTTTGCGCTTTTCGTCCTCACCCAGGTTGTGACAATCGGACAAATTTTGCTGGGGCGCGGACTTGTCCCGCGCCGGGACTGGGCGCTCGACTCTCTTATCTTTCTGCTGAACAGGGCCCCTCTGGCCCTCTATCTGATCCTCGGCGCGGCAGCCCTCGCGGCTGCTCTTCTCTGGCGGCATAGCGCCGCAAGCCGACCCGAAGGCGCAAACCCGGCCTTGCGCCGCAAGGCGCAAAGCGTCATACGCAAAAGCATCCGTTGGAGCGGGGCGGCCCTTGTCTTCCTGACGACCGCTCTGCTGCTCATGACTGCGGGCGCGCGCTTCGACGCCCTGGAGGCGGAAATTTCTCCCCCTGTTGAAATGGCGGTCAAAAACGGCCTCATTGCCCATCCGGCCTCTCTGGTCGGGGACGGCGCTCTGCACCGTTTTATCTACAAATCGAACAAGGGTGTCGGCGTCCGCTACATCATCGTCAAAAAAAGCGAAACAGCTTACGGCGTCGGGCTTGACGCCTGCGACGTGTGTGGACCCTCCGGCTATTACGAACGCAAAGGGCAGATAATTTGCACCCTCTGCGATGTAGTGATGAACAAATCCACCATCGGCTTCGCCGGCGGATGCAACCCTGTTCCACTGAAGTTTTTCCTGCAAGACGGCAGCCTGATCATCAAGACAGCAGACCTTGAGGCGCAGGCGTCACGCTTTATGTAATTGCAGATCTCGGCGCCGGAAAGCGCGGCATTGCACAAGACAAGGACAAGGACGGTTTTCATGTTTTTGCGGATGGTCCTGGGAGCGCTAACGCGCCAGAAAAAAAAACTCCTGATGATGGCCTGCGCCATGGCTCTCGGCATATCTTTGGCGACCGCCATGCTTAACGTCATGCTGGATGTGGGCGACAAGATCAATCAGGAGCTGAAAACATACGGCGCGAACATCATTGTCACCCCGCGCGGGGCCTCTTTTCTGGCCGACCTGTATGGTGTTGAAGACGGCGCCGGCGTATCGGACAAGTACCTGTCGGAAGCTGAACTGCCCAACCTGAAAACCATATTCTGGGCCTTCAATATCGTGGATTTTACCCCCTACCTTGATGCTTCCGTCAGCGTAAACGGCCACGAAGAAAAAGTTCCTCTGCTCGGCGCATGGTTTGCGAAACATCTGGATATTCCGACCGGCGAAGCCGTGGATACCGGCATCATAAACATGAAATCCTGGTGGGATATACGCGGAAGCTGGCTCAAGGACGACGACGAATCCGGCGTCATGGCCGGGAGCATTTTTGCCGGTAAACAGGGCATAAAAACAGGCGATAAACTGACAATCTTCGCGAGGGACAATTCCGGGAAAGTCCAAACAGCGTTTTTGACCGTCCGATCCGTCTTTCATTCCGGGGACAAGGAAGATGAGGGACTGCTTGCTCCGCTTGCGCTCGTTCAAGGTCTGACGGGTCTGGAAGGCAAGGTCCGGCGAGTGGAAGTAAGCGCTTTGACCACCCCGGAAAATGATTTGTCCAGACGCGCGTCCCAGAACCCGCGCAGCCTGTCGCGCCAGGATTGGGAAATCTGGTACTGTACGGCCTACGTCAGCGCCATCGCCTATCAGATAGAAGAAGCGCTTACGGACGCACGCGCCAAAGCCATCCTGCAGGTGGCAGAATCTGAAGGAAAGATTCTGCAGAAAACCCGGCTGCTGATGCTGCTGCTCACTTTTTTAAGCCTCGCCTGTTCCGCTCTGGCCATTTCCAACCTGGTGACGGCCAATGTGCTGGAGCGCAGCGTTGAGATAGGCCTGCTCAAGGCCCTTGGAGCCACAAACGCCAGTATTTCCTTTGCCCTCCTGACCGAAATGCTCATAGCCACCGGCATCGGCGGGGTCGTCGGCTACGGGACGGGACTTGGACTGGCCTCTATCATCGGCCATTCCGTGTTCGGCTCCGCCGTTTCCGCAAAGGCTCTGGTAATACCCATAGCCGCGCTTCTGGTTCTGCTTGTCACCATCGGAGGGAGCCTGCCCGCCCTCCGCATGCTATTGCGCCTGCGGCCGGCGGAAGTGCTGCACGGGAGGCAATAGCCATGACCAGACAGGCCATGTTCCGCAGAATAGTCTTGAGTTCACTGATCCGGCGGCGCTCCCGGATGCTGGTCGCGCTGCTCGCTGTCCTGATCGGGACAACGGTTTTTCTGGGCATGGGGGCCGTGTATTACGATATCCCCCGCCAGATGGGCCGCGAATTCCGCTCCTACGGCGCAAATCTTGTCCTCGTGGCCGCTGGGGGCGGTTCCGTCCTGAAGCTGGAGGAGGCGCGCCGGGCCATCGCCCTGCTTCCGGTGGACAAAGTGGTAGGCGCAACGCCTTTTCGTTACGAAACCATGTACTACAACAAACAGGGACTGACCGTTGTGGGCACTGATTTTTCCGCCGTGCGCAAAACAAGCCCCTATTGGCGCGTCCAGGGCGAATGGCCGCAAAAGGATGACGAGATACTCATCGGCGCTGATATTGCCGAACACACCCGCTTGTACGCGGGATCTTTCATCGCCCTGGAAGTATCGCCGCCCAAAGGACGCAAAATCAAAAAAGAGATGAAGATCAGCGGCGTAGTCCACAGCGGCGGGGCGGAAGACGGCTTTGTGCTGATGCCTCTGGCCGGAATGGAAACCCTCTTGGGAGCGGGCGGCACAGCCGCTGTTGTTGAAATAAGCATTGCCGCCGCAAGCGAGGAGATTGCCGCTTTCAGCGCAGCCATACAGGCAAAGACGCCCGGCCTCACGCCCCGCCTTGTCAAACGCATTGCCGATTCGGAGACAACGGTGCTTTCCAGGCTACAGGCGCTTATTTTTATGGTGACGGGGATTGTGCTGTTTCTGACCCTGATCTGCGTTGGGACGACCATGCTGACCGTGGTTATGGAAAGACGCGGGGAAATAGGCCTGAAAAAGGCTCTCGGCGCTGACAACAAGGCCATCATCTTTGAATTTATAGGCGAAGGCGTTGTCCTGGCGCTGGCCGGCTGGCTGCCGGGACTCGTTTCAGGCTATTTTTTCGCCCAAATGGTCAGCGTAAGCGTCTTTTCACGGGAGGTGGACTTGCCCTTCTTCCTTGTCCCGCTCACCCTCTGTGCATCTCTGGCGGTTACAATAACGGCTTCTTTGCTGCCGGCTGCCGCTGCGGTCGATGTGGAACCGGCTCTGGTGCTGGGAGGCGAATAAAAGGACTATGCGATGAATATTCTTGAACTGAAGGATGTATCCATGCTTTACGGCCAGGTTATGGCCCTGCAAAACATCAGCCTGTCCGTGGCCTCGGGCGAATGGGTCGCCATTATGGGCGCTTCCGGCTCAGGCAAAACCACCCTGATGAATATCGTCGGCTGTATGAACAAGGCCACGCGCGGAACTGTGACCCTGGACGGGGAAAATATCTCACGCCTCGACGGCAGGGATTTGACCGCCATCCGCCGCGACAAAATCGGCCTTATTTTTCAACAGTTTCACCTGATCTCCTATCTGACGGCGGTGGAAAACGTCATGATCGCGCAATACTATCACAGTATGGCCGATGAACAGGAAACCTTGCGCGCCCTGAAGCGCGTCGGCCTCACGCACAGGGCCGGACACCTGCCGCGCCAGCTCTCCGGCGGCGAACAGCAGCGCCTGTGCATAGCCCGCGCCCTGATAAACTATCCCAGACTGATCCTGGCCGACGAGCCGACCGGCAACCTGGACGAAAGCAACCAGAACACGGTCCTGGACATCTTTCATCAACTGCACGCGGAGGGCAGCACCATTATCGTCGTCACGCATTCGCCGGAGGTGGCCGCACACGCGCAGCGCGTGGTAAGCCTTGAATTCGGTCGTCTGGTCAGCGATGTCCCGGCACAGCGGTTTCACTGAAAAATTTTGTGGGCAACCCTTTTCGAACCAGAGCGAAAATCGCCGCCAAAGGCATTCAGTCCGTGCTGCTTGCGGGCCTGACTGCAACAGCCGCCTTTGCAGCGGTCTTACCCGCCGCCCCTGAACCGCCCTCCCAGCCTTCGGAAATGAACTGGACCAGCCGCCCTGTCGTCTTCGACCATCAGGTCCATCTCGGCGCGCTTGCCGGAGAAGCACAGAGCCTGTGCCTTTCCTGCCATCATCCGGTGCAGGGACAAATCCATTACACAACCTGCGCCGCCCCCGGCTGCCATGATAACACGGACAAACGGGACACGAGCGTCAATTCCTATTACCTGGCGACGCACAAGGAAGAAAATGGACAGTGCTGGAGCTGTGTATCCTGCCACACGCAACAGGCGGGGCAGGACGCGACCAGAATAAAACGCGCGGCCGGGTGCAATGATTCCGTGTGCCATAATTTCTGACAACGGATACGCGCGCAGCCAGGCGCTTTGCCTCGGAGCGAAAACACGACTAAACCGGCGCTTTGCCCTGGCCGGAAAGACCTTTTATGACTTATTCCAGGTCCAGCTTTTTCCGGATCAGGGTCGCAATCTTGTCTTTGATCTGAACCGGAACGGACAGACCTGCGGCTATTCTGACCAGATAGCCGCCTTCCCGGACCGCGCGCAAAGAAGAAGCAAAACGCAGATCCCAAAGCCAGGTGCAAAGAACAATGCGGAAATCATTGACATAACGCATATCCCCATACTTGGCCACCCTCCCCTCGTCCAGGGCGCGCACGATCAAGGGGCTGTAAGCCCCCTCTTCATTTTTCAGACGCATCAGCACCTGGGCGTCCGGATTGCTTTCCCCCGCAAGCTCTTCAGCGATAACGCGCAGAATATCCACCTTGTCCGCATCACGCAGGGCCGTTAACACCAGACCATAGCGCCGCTCAAAGACCTCGGGCAGAGCGGGACGGTTGTGCGCGGCCACTGCAGCGCGGGCAAGACGCCCAACATCCCGATCTTCATCGGCAAAAAAGTCCTGTTCCTTAATGATTTTTGCCCCCAACGCCCCGTGATCGCAGGATATGGCGTCGGAAAAGGTACGGTAGCGCATGTACTGCTCAAAACGCCCCACATCATGGTAAAGCGCGGCCAACAACAAAGCCCTGGGCAGAGGATCTTCACGCAGTTCTTCTTCCCGCGCAAGCAAATCAGTTGCGTTGCCGTAAACCCGCAGACTATGGTCTATCTTGAGCTTAAGATAAGGGTCCACCTCCGGACTGCCGCTTAAATATCCCTCGGCATAGCTTAAAAATCTCTTCCGCTGAATGTCCATTTTGTCCCTGAAACTGTGCAGATTATTGTTGTGCAAAATCCTCTAGCCACAAATTCCTCCTTCGGCAAGACTAAAAATACAAATCGCGTTTGACATATTCCCGAATTAGAATATACTATATAAAGAATTGTTGATGCAAATTCCGTTTCATCCCCAAAGTCCAAAGGCCTCATAATGTCAGCTTTAGCGCACAGTATCCCCGAAGCCCTGCCCCGCTTCAAAGCCTTGGCCGACGAAACCCGCCTGCGCATTCTCAACGCTCTCTGCCGCTTTGAACTCAATGTCAATGAACTGGTGCTCATGCTGGAAATGGGCCAGCCGCGCATCTCCCGTCATCTGAAAATCCTCTCTGCCGCCGGTCTGCTTGTTTCCAGACGCGACGGTCTCTGGGTTTTTTACAGCGCCCCGCGTAACGGCGCGGCCAGGGAATTCATCGACACGGTACGGACTTTTCTGGACTCCGATCCGGCTCTGGCCTCGGACCTGGACATGGCCACCGGGCTCATCGAGGAACGTGCGCGCAAAACCCGGCAATTTTTCAATTCCATAGCCGACGACTGGGACAAGCTTTCGCGTGAAGTGCTGGGAGATTTCGACCTCCCCGGCCTGATCCGCCGCTGTATGCCTGAATGCGGCATAGCCGCCGATCTCGGCTGCGGCACGGGCAACGTGTTACAAGCCATGCTGCAAAAGGCCGACACGGTGATCGGCGTGGACGGCTCGCCCCGGATGCTGGAACTGGCGCGCCGGCGTTTTGTTCAGGAAGCAGAGCGAGTCTCCCTGCGCATCGGAGATCTCTCCCACTTGCCCCTGCGCGATGGCGAAGCCCAGTTTGTCTCCCTGAACATGGTTCTGCACCATATGCAAAACCCCCTGGAAGTGATCAGCGAGATACGCAGAATCCTGGCCCCGGCCGGGGTTCTGGCCCTGACGGATTTCCAAAGGCATGCGGATGAACGTATGCGTAATGAATACGGGGATCACTGGCTGGGCTTTGAACGTGAAACCCTGTGCGGCTATCTCGCCGATGCAGGATTTTTCGTGCGCGAATCCGGTGAAGCCCGCGTCGAACGCGGTCTCTCCTTGCACATCATCCTCTCGGAAAAGGCCGCTTAAAACCCGATCCAATCCCAAAAAACACTTCGGAGAAAATCATGCCCAAGACAAACGCGCGTCCCCTGGACCTGTCCCTGCCCTATAAAGTTGCCGACATCAAAAGTGCAGACCTCGGACACAAGGAAATGCAACTTTCAGAACGTGAGATGCCCGGACTTATGGAACTGCGCAAAAAATACGCGGACAAAAAACCCCTGCGCGGTCTGCGCATATCCGGCTCCCTGCACATGACCATCCAGACGGCCATGCTCATCCAGACCCTGCACGCCCTTGGCGCCGATCTGCGCTGGGCCTCCTGCAACATCTTCTCCACTCAGGACCATGCTGCGGCCGCCATCGCCGAATCCGGTCTCGCCCGTGTCTTCGCCTGGAAAGGCGAAAGCCTTGAAGATTACTGGTGGTGCACGGAAATGGCCATGACTTGGCCGGACGGCAACGGCCCGCAACTCATAGTTGATGATGGCGGCGACGCCACCCTGCTTGTCCATAAAGGCGTTGAAATCGAAAAAAATCCGGAATTGCTGAATGTCGCCCCCACCAACAAGGAATTCGGCATCATCATGGATCGTCTCGCGCTCGGCTACACCCGCGACAAAAACCACTGGACAAAGGTGGCGGCGGAGATCCAGGGCGTATCCGAAGAAACAACCACCGGGGTGCATCGCCTCTACCAGATGCAAAAGGAAGGCAAGCTGCTTTTCCCGGCCATAAACGTCAATGACTCCGTTACAAAATCCAAGTTCGACAACCTTTACGGCTGCAGGGAATCCCTGGCTGACGGTTTAAAACGCGCCACTGACATCATGGTGGCAGGCAAGGTGGTTGTGGTCTGCGGCTACGGAGATGTCGGCAAAGGTTGCGCCCAGAGCATGCGCGGCTTCGGGGCGCGAGTGCTGATCACGGAAATTGATCCGATCTGCGCCCTGCAGGCGGCCATGGAAGGATTTGAGGTCACCACACTGGAGGCGGCTCTGCCCATAGCGGATATGTATATCACCGCGACCGGCAATTACCGGGTGATTACGGGCGAGCACATCCTGGGCATGAAAGATGAGGCCATAGTCGGCAATATCGGGCACTTCGACAATGAAATAGACGTGAACTGGCTGGAAACGACGCCCGGCTGCAAGCGTATCAACATCAAAGCCCAGGTCGACAAATGGATACTGCCCTCCGGTCGCTCCATCGTCCTGCTCGCCGAGGGCCGCCTGCTCAATCTGGGCTGCGCCACCGGACACCCGAGTTTCGTCATGTCCAACAGCTTCACCAATCAGGTTCTGGCCCAGCTTGAACTGGCGGAGAACAAGAGCCTGAAAAAACAAGTCTATACCCTGCCCAAACGCCTGGACGAAGAAGTAGCCCGCCTGCACCTTGGACGCTTGGGCGCGAAGCTCACTACCCTGCGCCAGGATCAGGCCGACTATATCGGCGTGCCTATAGAAGGTCCATACAAAGCGGACTATTACAGATATTAGAGCGGTATTATAGGGGTTTATTCCTTATTTACAGAATATCCGCCTGACCGTCTCAAGACGGGCGGCGCGAGTATAGCGCAGGGCAGTGTCACGGGCGCAAGCGCTGATTCTGCCCCACTGCGCAGGATCATTGCACAGCAATTGGACGGCCTCGGCCAGCCCCAGGCCAGCCCCCAGAACATCGCCATCGGAGAAAAAAAAGCCGTTGCCCGGATTAGGCTCCGCTTCAGGATCCGGCTCGATACAGCCTGGGGGAGGAGCATAGGCGCTTTGTCCGGGCAAGACGCTGGGACGCGCATATTCCCAGCCGCCGAAGCCGGTGAATCCGAGCGGGACGCAACCCGAAGCCATGGCTTCAAGGGAAGGAAGTCCGAAGCCTTCCGGGAAGGCTGCGTTCAGAAAAATATGACAGGAACGAAAAAGGTCCGCGACTTCAGCGCGCGGCAAATTGCGGATCTCCACCCAGTCAACAGGGAGCGGGGGACAAAAACGGGCCAAACGTTGTTCGGCAATGGAGCGAATCTGTTCGCCGAGCAGCTTGTTTTTACGCGGCATCATGGCAATGCGCACCCGTTTCACGGGCCTTGCGCCAGACTGAAAAAAAACCTCATCCACAGCTGGAGGCAGAATATCAGCAGTTTCCAGGCCGTGTACCAGCCGCAAAAAAAGACGGACCGGACGCGATACGGCCAGATAGGAGAAAGGCAGCCGGGCCCAGGACACGCCCCCCGGCAGATCCTTGAGCATAAAAATCCAGTTCTGCACATAGACCAGAATGTGCGCCCCGCTTTGCAGGCCAGGATGCAAAGCGCTCGGCCAGCTCTCCGGGACGCACCAGACATCGGAAGAAGAGAGTGGACTGCCCCAGGGGAGAAAGGACAGAGCACCGGCTTCTCCAGCAAAGAGATCCGATCCCTCCGGCCCCATAAACGCGACTTCACCGCCCAAGTCCGCGATATCTCTGGCAGTTTCAAAAATATTGGACAGCCCGCCGCTCATTTTTTTGAGGGGAGGCACATAAAATACCGTCCGCATACTTTCCGTCCGTCAAACTTGCCGTACCCAGAAAGTTAACCAGAGCGGTTTTTTCCCTGAGAATAAGTCGATAAAAAATTTCATAACTTTCTTCTGTAAGAGAAATTTCAAAACCCAATGCGCCGCTTGTCTTTGTCCGGGGGCATCATCAGGTGTTGCAGGGCCTGGATTATTTCACGTATGGCCGAATCGTGACCGGCTACGGTTTGTTCCAGTTCCGTCAGCTTCTCGGCGATTTTCTGATAAGCGGGAACTGTCTGGCGCATCCAGACAAAGGCGCGGATAATCAGCAAGCTGATTTCATCTGCTCGCGTCGAATTAAGCACACTGGAAAGCATGAGAGCGCCGTGTTCCGTGAAGGCGTATGGCGCAAAACGCCTACCACCACGGCCTTTGTTTGAAATCCCAAAAGTGGATCTCAAAGAATCAAACTCCTCATCGGATAATTGGAACGCGAAATCGGGTGGAAAACGACCGGGGTTGCGTTTGACTGCGCGCGGAATGTACCGAGTTTCCACCCCATACAAAACCGCCAGATCAGAATCCAGCATAACCCGTTGTCCGCGTAATTCACATATGCGCTGAATCACGGACTCTATTGTGAAAGGCGTAATATCGTCAGACATGCTATTTCCCTTCTTTCCTTCCCTATCCGATTGCCTGAATTTTGGCAATGTTAACCTGTAAAAGAGGTATACGCGCATCTGGCCGATGAAGCCCTCAAAAGGGCTGCTGCCGTGCCCGTGGATCTTCTGCGCCGTCCTCGCAACAAAGCCGAGACCTAGTATGAACAACCTGCGCAAAAGACGAAGACCACCTTACGCTCGACGGGTGCCTTTCCGCTTTTGTCTTTCTGTCAATACAGATAAAGCAGAAAAGCAGAGATCACTTCAGCGTTTGGGCGCGCCCCCCCCATCCGCCCTCAAGGCAGGGCGGCGGGACCCGGCGCGAAGGCGAGACACACCCCGCCCACGCACAGGCTGCTACCTCGGCATTGCTTGTCGCGCTTCGCGTCTCCGCGCAGCCGTCGTCCGCGCCTGTGCTCAAGGCAAAAGGCAGGTAACGGTACTTTGCTCTGATCCGGAATTCCGGACGAGCGATAAAAAGTTCAGGCGTATGGCAAAGCAGTGCGGATACGCCTTCCGCCATATCCGGGCTTTTATTAAAAAATATCTAAACTTCTTTTGACTATGTCCGATAGTACGGGTAAGAAGTTTTCATCGAGGTGAAAAGTATGCACAGGCGGTTTTTACAAACCCAGCCTCAAAACAGGAAGCAGGCCGCAGCGCGCGATGCGCCGGATTGTAATTCTGGCCTGGTTTTTGCACACACACACACACACACACACACACACACACACACACACACACACACACACACACACACAACACCACCGTATAACGCGGTCTCCGCAAGGGGCGGCGCGGTTTTTTCGTTTCCATTTTCTGTCTTTTTTCAAAAATTTCCGGCCTTGTTCCCGTTTTGGGGACAGGGCTTTTGTTGTTCGGCCCTGCCTCCAATGCGCGGCAGGGCCGTTTTGGCGTTCAGGCCTTGGTTTGCCGCGTTCTGCCGGTCAGACTTTGTTGTTGGGTCAAAACATGGGTCCCACCTGATTGGGAGGAATGTCGAAAATGAAAGTTAAGTCCATTTCCCTTGCCCGCAGTTTGGGCAGGATTTTACGCGCCGCGCTGTATGTCCTGTTCCCCCTTGTTACCCTGTTTTTGCTGACAGAAAGCATAGCCGCGG
>JAISKK010000073.1 GCA_031260965.1 Desulfovibrio sp.
TCATCTCCCCGCGCGCGCAGGGGCGGGACATGCAGGGGAAAGACACGCAGCCGGTAATAGAGGTCCTCGCGAAATCCTCCGGCCGCGATGGCCGCTTCCAGATCCTTGTTGGTAGCCGCGATTACCCGCACATCCGTATGCAAAACCTTGTTTCCGCCCACGCGTTCAAAACTTTTTTCCTGCAGGATACGCAGAATCCGGGCCTGGGTTTTAAGGCTCATGTCGCCTATTTCATCCAGAAAAAGCGTGCCCCCGTCCGCCATTTCAAACTTGCCGATCTTGAGGCTGTCCGCCCCGGTAAACGCGCCCTTCTCATGTCCGAAAAGCTCGCTCTCGATAAGTTCTTCCGGGATAGCCGCGCAGTTCATAGCCACCAAAGGCTTGTCCCCGCGCCGTCCGGCCCGGTGCAGGGCACGTGCCACCAGTTCCTTGCCCGTGCCGTTTTCACCGCTGATCAGCACCCAGGTATCCAGAGGAGCGACACGCCGGACCTGATCATAGAAATCCAGCATAACCGGAGAATCACCCATGGGTGTATTCTCCTTGCCCTCGTCAAGACGGGCGCGCAAAGCCCGGTTTTCCAGCTTCAAATCCCGGTATTCCAGGGCTCGCATGGCTGCGATGAGCACCTTTTCCAGAGACAGGGGTTTTTCGATAAAGTCGTGCGCCCCTTTTTTGATGGCGCTTACCGCCGTCTCAATAGTGCCGTGCCCGGAGATCATGAGCACGGGCAGGGAGGGATAACGGACGCTTAAAATATCCAGCATGGCCAGACCATCCATACCCGGTAGCCAGATATCCAGAAAAACAAGGTCCGCCGTCGCCTTTTCCAGCAGTTCCAGGCCGCTTTCCGCATCCGGGGCCTCAAGAACCAGATGACCCTCGTCCTCCAGAATACCGCGCAAAGAGATGCGGATGCCTTCTTCATCGTCAATTATAAGAATGCGATGCGGACCGGACCCAGGCACGGGAAACTCCTTTGCAAAATTTATGATCGGACCCGGGCGCTGCCATATCTTTTAAAAGATCCCCGTAGCCCATATGCGCTCATGGGCCGCCATCAGCGCCGGATGGTCTGCTCCCGATCCGGACCGACGGAGACCATGCTGATCGGCCGCCCGGACAATTCCTCCAGTCTGCGCACATAATTGCGCGCGGCCGGCGGCAGGTCCTCAAAGCGCCGGATGCTCCCCAGTTCCTCCTCCCAACCGGGCAGGTTTTCGTAAAGCGGGACGGCCTCGGCCAGTCCCTTCTCGGCCTGGGGCGGATACTGGATTGTCTTGCCCTTGTAGGCGTAAGCGACGCAGATTTTTACCTCTTTCAAGCCGGACAGCACGTCAAGTTTGGTCAGGGCCAGGTCGCTCACACCGCAAAGGCGTATGGATTCGCGCAGAATAACCAGATCCTGCCAGCCGCAACGCCGTTTGCGTCCGGTGACCGTGCCCACTTCCGCGCCTTTTTTCTGAAGATACTCGCCCACTTCATCCGCAAGCTCCGTGGCCATGGCGCCGGACCCGACGCGCGTGATGTAGGCCTTGACTATGCCTATAACCCTGTGCAGATGGTCAGGGCCGACCCCGCTTCCGGCGGACGCGTTTCCGGCCACTGTGCCGGATGAGGTCACAAAGGGGTAGGTGCCGTGATCGATATCCAGATGCACCCCTTGCGCCCCTTCAAACATAATCTCCCCCCCCCCCGCCTCCACGCGCGCTATTTCCGCAGAGACATCGGCCAGATAGGGAATAACGCGCGGGGCGAGGGCTTCAAGTTTGTCCAGCACATCCCCTTCCGTAACGGCCTTTTGCCCGTAAAGACCGGTCAGAAGCGCGTTTTTTTCCGCAAGGGCCAGCCCGACCTTTTTGCGCAGAAGATCCGGATCCTCAAGATCGCAGGCCCTGACGCCGCAACGGCCAGCCTTGTCCTCATAGCAGGGGCCTATGCCGCGGCCGGTGGTCCCGATTTTACTTTCGCCCTTATAGCTCTCGCGCGCCTGATCCAGAATGCGGTGGTAGGGCAAAATCAGGTGGCACTTGCGGGACACGCGCAGACGTTCGGGATTTACCTCCACCCCGCGCTCGTTCAGACCGTCAATTTCCCCGCAGAAGGCTTCCGGGTCCAGCACCACGCCGTTGCCGAGCAGACAGATCGTGCCCGTATGCAGGATACCGGAGGGAATCAGACGCAGCTTGTATTCGTCCTTGCCCACGGCGACAGTGTGCCCGGCATTGTGACCGCCCTGAAAACGGACAACGGCGGCCATCCCGGAAGCGAGCATATCCACGATCTTGCCTTTGCCTTCATCTCCCCACTGGGTTCCTATGACTACAATATTTGGCATCGGCCTTCCCCCTCCTGTTATCCTGAAGTAAAAAATTTCCGGTCGCCTTCAGTCTTCTTCGCGTCCGGATCTCGGCGGAAAAGCCAATACGGTGGCTTTGTTTTTAAACCCGGCCGGAGACTGATCCGTTTCTGTTTTCGTCTTCAACGACAGATAGTCCGGGAGCGGCGGCATATCCCCGGCATCTTGCGGACTGGCCGTTAAAGCCAGGTTATAGTTGAAAAGCTGGTTTTTCCAATGCACGGCCTGGATAAGGCAGAGGGAAATGGCCGCTTCTTCCCATCTGCGCGTGGGTTCAAATTCATGCACTATTTCCGCATAATGCTGCCACAACTGCATAAGCGAAGCTTCATCATAAGCATTCAGTTTGGAGGCCATTTTTTCCAGAACACGTTGCATGCGCCGTCTCCTAATCAATTTGAAACATAGTCAAGGCTTCCGGCATGAAGCGCAAACGCCGCTCCCGCATCTTTTGCGGCGCGCAAAGCAGATTTTAACTAATAGCGTAAAAAAAACCAATCTTCAAACAAAAAAAGACCTTCGATCATTTTCATATTCCGGTCCGGTCCGCTCGGGCTCCGGATTTGCCTTATCCGGCAAAAGCGGGTATATATAATCATGCGGCGCGTCCCCGCCAGGCGGGAGACCATCCGGCCGCACCCCAGAAACAATACAGCACAGAGGTTTTACAATGGGCAAGACACGCGTGGCCATCAACGGTTTCGGCCGCATTGGACGCCAGGTTTTTCGGGCTCTGTACGAAAACTATGCCGACAAAGTTGAAGTCGTCGCCGTAAACGACCTTTTTGACGCCAAAACCAACTTTCATCTGCTCGAATATGACACCAACTACGGGCGCGCCCCTTTTGACGCCGTTGTCGACGGAGATAACGTCAAGGTCGGCGTCTGGACCCTGAAAAGCGTGGCTGAACGCGATCCGAAAAAACTGCCCTGGGGTCCCCTGGGTGTGGATGTGGTCGTGGAATCCACCGGCATATTCACCAACGCCAAGGATGCCGAAGTACATCGCGCCAACGGGGCGAAAAAGGTCATCATCACCGCCCCCGCCAAAGAAGAGGATATAACCATAGTGCTCGGCGTCAATCAGGACGCCTATGACCCGAAAAAGCACAACATCATCTCCAACGCCTCCTGCACCACCAACTGCCTGGCGCCCGTGGCCTATGTCGTGAACAAAGCCTTCGGCATCAAACTCGGCGTCATGTGCACCATTCACTCCTACACCAATGACCAGCGCATCCTGGACCTGCCGCACAAGGACCTGCGCCGGGCCAGGGCGGCCGCCTGCAATATCATCCCCACCTCCACCGGCGCAGCCCAGGCCGTGGCCAAGGTCATCCCCGAACTCAAGGGACGTTTCTCCGGCTATTCCCTGCGTGTGCCGACACCCACAGTATCCATAGTGGACTTTACCGCCCTGCTGGAGAAGCCGACGGACACCGACGCTCTGCGCAAAGCCCTGAAAGACGCGGCCTCTGGTCCGCTCAAGGGTATCCTGGCCTACAGCGACCTGCCCCTGGTCTCCATGGACTTCAAGGGCAACCCCAATTCCTCGATTGTGGAAGCCGAATACTGCACCATGGCCGACCCGACCACGGCCAAGCTCGTTTCCTGGTATGACAATGAATGGGGCTATTCCAACCGGGTGGCGGATTTGATCTGCTTTATCGCCAAAAAAGGCTTTTAAGCCGGACCGGCGCTTCTTTTACGCAAAGACCGCACCGGGAGCGACCATTCGCCCCGGTGCGGCACTTAAATCAGGTTGCCCCCGCAACTTCAAACTCACAACGGGGGTGTGTCCTGTTTCGTTGAGCGGGTTGCCAGATAAGCCTCATACTTTGGCAGCACCAGGTTTGTCGGCCCCTTGTCCATAAGTTTTCCCTCGTCAATCCACAAAAGTTCGTCGCAGCGCTGCACCGTGGTCAGGCGATGCGCGATGATGACGGTCGTAATGTTATTGGGCAGTTCATAAATTGTGTCCATAATGGCGGCTTCGGTAGCCGAATCAAGCGCGCTGGTCGCTTCGTCCAGAATGAGCAGACTTGGGTTGGCATATAAGGCTCTGGCAATGGACAGACGCTGCGCCTGACCGCCGGATAACCCGGCCCCGTGTTCTCCTATGGGCAAAAGGACGCCCTGCGGATGCGTTTCCACTATATCCAGGGCCGCGAGGCGGCAGGCCCACCCCACCTTTTCCTCGTCCCAGGGTTTGCCCCATTGGCTGAAGGCGACGTTTTCCGCCAGAGTTCCCGGCATGATATAGGGAGTCTGCGGCACATAGCCGACCTGTAAGGCGTAGGCGGCAAGGGCTGAGGGCGAGAGGGTTTTCCCGTCAACCAGCATACTGCCGCCCGTGGGTTCAACAAGTCCGCTCAAGATGCCGACAATAGTGCTTTTCCCCGCGCCGGACGGCCCGACTATGCCGATGCACTTGCCGCAGGCAAGTGAAAAGCTGATCCCGTGCAGGCAATCTACCGCCGCCGCCGGGTAACGGAACGAGACATCCTGAAACGCAATGTCCTTTTGCAGGGTAAAATCGGGGTCAGGCTCCACCGAGGCGTCAACAGGGATACGCAGGACATCTTCGACACGCTCCAGACAGGATATGGCCGCATAGCGCATGCTGCGTATGGTGACCAGACAGGAGAGAGAGCGGCTGAGAAGGGGCAGCACCCGCCAGGAGACCAGCATGA
>JAISKK010000075.1 GCA_031260965.1 Desulfovibrio sp.
ATAATCAATTCAAAAATGCCATCGGGTCAGGGACACCCAGCAGATTGTCGCGCGCCAGCAGCTCGGCAATCTGCACAGCGTTTAAAGCTGCACCTTTACGTACATTATCCGACACCACCCACATATTCAGGGTATTAGCCTGGGATTCGTCAACGCGAATGCGTCCGACAAAGACCTCGTCTTCTCCGGTCGCGCTTACGGGCATGGGGTAAATATTTTCGCCGGGGTTATCAAGCACAACCACGCCCGGCGCGTCATGCAGGATGACCCGGGCCTCAACAGGGCTTAAAGGACGGGCAAATTCAACATTCAAGGCTTCGGAATGGCTGTAAAAAACAGGTACACGTACCGTGGTGGCCGTCACCTTCACGCTCGGGTCCTCCATAATCTTTACGGTTTCCCGGACCATTTTCATCTCTTCCTTCGTATAACCGTTCTCAAGGAAAACATCGATGTGCGGCAAACAGTTAAAGGCTATGCGGTGCGGATAGACTTTTACATCCGGGTCCGTCATGTTAAACATCTGCCGCACCTGACTGTCCAGTTCAGCTATGCCTTTCTGACCTGTTCCGGAAACAGCCTGGTAAGTGGAAACCACTACCCGGCGGATGGGAACCGCTTTATGCAGCGGATTCAGGGCAACTACCATCTGAATGGTGGAACAGTTGGGGTTGGCGATAATGCCTCTATGCCTCTTCAACGCGTGGGCATTGACTTCCGGAACCACCAGAGGGCAGCGGTCATCAGCGCGCCAGGCGCTTGAATTGTCCACCACTACGCAGCCGTGCCGGACTGCATGGGGGGCGAAACGCTCAGACGTGCCGCCGCCGGCTGAAAAAAGGGCTATATCTACACCCTGAAAGGAATCTTCTTTAAGTTCCTGTACGCTGATTTCCCCGCCTCTGAAAGGCAGAGGAAGGCCTGAGGAACGTGATGAGGCGAGAGCAATGACCCGTGTTGCCGGAAAATTACGGGCTTCCAGAGTGGACAGCATTTCGCGCCCGACGGCTCCGGTAGCCCCGACCACCGCCACAGTAAGAGAACCATCCATAACTCCTCCATTTATATATGGTGTCGCGCTCCCATATTATAGCAAGCATTTTTGAAAGACAATAAAGAAACCAGCCCCGTGTCGCAAACAAATGATATGATCGAAATCGCTGTGTCAGTGAGCGCCTTTTTCCGCAAAAGGACGCATTTTGCGCCCTGCCGGGCGCACCAGAACAAAGGGCGACGCACTGCGCCGCCCTTTGACCTAATTCAGGGTATTTACCTATTTGCTTTCAAGCACGGAGACGGGGCCGATGCCCGGCTTTTCCGCTCCGGATTGCTTCATGGGTACCTTACGTTCCTGTCCGTCCCAGACCTGTTCGGTCTTGGGCAGAGGCTTCAGATAACGCGTCCAGACATGCATGTCCAGATTGGCCTGGTCCATCATGAGCTTACGCGACCATTCCAGAAGCGGCGGCACAAGCTGACGCACATCACCTGCAAGGTCTTTGGCAATCTCGTAGTTTGTGGCCGCGCTGGCCAGTTCCACGGCCTTGCGGCTGTACTGCTGCGACATGCTAAGGGTATCCAGGGCCTTGGACGGGTTATGGAAGCCGACGCTGTTCTCCGCCGAAACCAGATCCCAGTAGAACTGGCCCTTACGCACCATCTCCCTGGCCTGAGCCAGAGTGGCGTCAAAGTCAGATCCTTTCATGCCCTGCCATTCCGAGGCGCGGCGCACGGATTCGTGGGCCAGCACGGATATGTCCTGGGCTGTGATAAGCTGCTTGTAAACGCGATCCTGGGTAAACTGCACACGTTCACGAAGGAATTTTACGTCCTTGTCCGTATGGCACTGACCACATGAATTTTTGATCATGTCGTCATTGCGCAGAGGCGAAGTCCAGAGATGGCTGGAGACCTTCTTTTTCCCATCCAGGCGCGTATAGGGCATATGGCAGTCAGCGCAGGAAACACCGGCCGCGCCGTGTGTGCCGTTGTACCAGAACTCATATTCGGGATGCTGTACTTTAATCATGGGCGTCTTGGAGACAGGATGCACCCAGTCCGCGAACTGCGCAAAGCCGCCGCCCTCTTTTTTCTTACCCTTGTCATTGTAATAAGTATACATATCTTCCGGCTCCATCCCGTTGTCCCAGGGGAAAACAGGCTTGCGGGCCGCGCCGTGATCCGGCTCCTGGAAATAATATTCCACATGACACTGGGCACAAGCCAAGGAACGCTTTTCATTGCGGGAAAGCTTGTTGTAATCAATATTTTTGCGCGCCAGATAATCCTTGAGCGGCACACTGTACAGGGACAGTTCCATTGTTTCCGAATTATGGCAGTTGGCGCAACCTATGGTGTTGTCATGAACATCTATTTTTTCCTTGGAGCGGAAAAGGTTGAAGTTCATGGACCAGAATTTGTCGCCGTTTTCCTCGACCCAGGAAGGAATTTTCGCCGTTTTACAGTTCCAGCAGGTGGAAGGAAGTCCGGCGGCCTCGTCGTAGCGGTTGATGCGGTCAATGTTCAGAATGTCTTCAACGGCGTATGTATGCCCCCGGGCTTCGTTGTATTCAAAGCTGAAGGGATAGCCAAGCCAGAGATTTTTCAGATAAGGCTGACCCGCACCGGGCTTGCCGACCATAACCGGACTGGTGTTGTCATTTTTGCGGAAAGGAAAGGAAGCCTTGTACTTGGTTTCCGTCGCACGGGCTTCGGCTTCATTCGCTTGCGTGTTGCGCTGGTAAGTCTGCCACTGTGCGGGGAACTGTTTGCTGAAAGCCGAGTTCCGGATCTCTTTTTTGTCCAGCCCGGTCTTGTATTTGGGGACCAAGGGAGCTTCGGGCTCGGCGGAACATCCGGCCAGAGAAAAGACCAGCAAAAGGCAAAGAGATGAGAAAAGCGGTAAAAATTTGCATTTAAGCATCGGCGGCCTTCCTTTTGTCAATAGGCATAAGCCTGTTGTGCGGCACTGTACGGTGGCAGTCAGTGCAATAAGGCTTTACATCCATAGCCACACCCATCGTGCTGCCCAGATGGCAACGCCGACAGTTGGCCTGAATGACGTTTTTCATGTCCTTACTGCTGTGAATGACATTTGGTATGCCGGCAGTCACGGTAGCCAGCAGATCCTGCATGCCCACTTTCGCCTTGAAGGGAAGTTTGGCGCCCAAGGCAGCCGGGGTATGGCATTCATTACAGTCGAACTGCCCATGTACACTCTGTTTGTGCGTCCAGGCCACATCGTTCATGGAATGGCAACTGGCGCAAAATCCGGGTCCGTCTGTGGCCTTGACCGTGTACGACACGCAGAACAGAAACACAATCCCGGCAATAAAAGCCAGAAGCGCCGAGCTTCCTTTCCCTTGTCGATTCACGTTCGGCATGAGCCCTCCTTAGTGACAGGATTGATGAATCATGCTCTTCTAATAATGTTGCTAAAAACATACATCTCCTTCCGACAACAACCCATATCAAAGTTGGGAATTATTTTTGCTGCTATTTAAAGAGATCTCAAAAAATTCCTCAAGCTCGGTCACAGCCCTCAGACCGACAGCGCTAAAACAAGAACCTGACCTGTTCCTCAATCCTCCTCTATCCTATTTGATTTATTTGATTGACAATTCAATGGCAAACGTCTATGGAAAGAAAACAGCAAAAAATCTAAAATTGCAGCAAAAACAGATGTTCACGACGCCACCTTCATTCAGATGCGGACGGGTCACCCTCATCGGTCCGCCCAATGCCGGAAAATCGACTTTTCTAAACAAATGCCTGGGACAAAAGGTGGCTATCGTATCACCCCTGCCCCAAACCACGCGCAACCAGATTACCGGCATTCTGTCCGAGAAGGATTTTCAGGCAGTTTTTCTGGATACGCCCGGCATCAACAAACTGCGGGGCAAACTGAACAGGGTAATGATCCAGTCCGCCTGGCAGGCCCTGGACGGCGCTGATGCTCTGGGTCTGCTCATTGACGCCGATCTTTACGCCAGACGACCCGAATTTTCTGAAAACGACCTCTCCCCACTGCGAGAAGCGATAGCCGCGGAAACAAGGCCTGTTTTCGTCATCGCCAACAAGGTAGATCTGCTGGGCGACAAATCCCGCCTCCTCCCCCTCCTTGAAAGCCTGCACGGAATCTGGCCGAAAGCCGAAATTTTTCCCGTCTCGGCCACCACAGGCGAAGGTTTGCG
>JAISKK010000098.1 GCA_031260965.1 Desulfovibrio sp.
CTGAGCCAGAATCAAACTCTCCAGTTAAAACTTGAAAAGCTGATCTAACAAGATCAACTCTAGCTGAATCTTTAATCTTTCCTTTCTCTCTCACTCTTCACTTGTCAAAGAACCGGACCGCGAGAACCCCCGCTTGGGTGTTCCTCTTTCGCAGCGCGAAGAAGCGTTTTGCTCCAAGTCCCAAACTAAGTCAACCAATTTTTTAAAATTTTCAAAAATAAAAATTATTCCATGAATTTCAGCAAGCTTATCATTAAAAATTTTTAGTGCTAAATCTTTTGATTGCGACTATACTGATTCCGCGGATTCCTTTTTCCCCGTCCCGCGGGTGGAATGAATACGCGCGCCAAAAGGACAGGCGCGGCTGCTTTTCTCGCGAAAGGCACGCCGGCAATGGCCCACATCCATATATCCATCTTGCAAGGAGAGTTTTATGGCTAAAAAAATGAAAACTATGGACGGCAACAACGCAGCCGCCCATATCGCATACGCCATGAGCGACAATGCGGCAATCTACCCCATCACCCCTTCCTCCGTTATGGCGGAAGAAGCGGAGGAATGGGCCGCCAAAGGGCTGAAAAACATTTTCGGACAGACCGTCCAGGTGCGTCAGCTCCAGTCCGAGGCGGGCGCTGCCGGAGCGGTGCACGGTTCTCTTTCCGCAGGAGCGCTGACCACCACCTTCACGGCCTCTCAGGGCCTGTTGCTCATGATCCCCAATATGTATAAAATTTCCGGCGAGCTTCTGCCCGGCGTGTTTCACGTCTCGGCGCGGGCTCTGGCCACAAGCACCCTGTCCATTTTCGGCGATCACCAGGACGTCATGGCCACCCGCCAGACCGGCTTCGCTCTTTTAGCCTCCTCTTCCGTACAGGAAGTCATGGATCTGGCCCTGGTCGCCCACCTTGCGGCCCTTGAAGGCAGCCTGCCCTTCCTGCATTTCTTCGACGGTTTCCGCACCTCGCACGAGGTGCAAAAAATTGAAGTCATAGATTATGAGGACATCAAAAAAATCGTTAACTGGGGAAAAATTGACGAGTTCCGGGATCGGGCCATGCACCCCGAACACCCGACCATGCGCGGCACCGCCCAGAACCCGGACATCTATTTCCAGAGCCGCGAAGCGGTTAACCTTTACTATGAGGCCCTGCCGGAGATAGTCCAGCAGCAGATGCGCAAGGTTGCCTCCATTACCGGGCGTCATTACAAACTCTTTGATTATGTCGGACACCCGGAAGCGGAACGCGTCATCATAGCCATGGGCTCGGGCTGCGAAGCCGCCGGCGAAGTGGTTAAATACCTGAACGGGCAAGGCGGACGCGTAGGTCTGGTCAAAGTACGCCTCTTCAGACCCTTCTCCGCCGAGCATCTGCTTCGGGCCGTACCCTCAACGGCGCGTTCCATAGCCGTGCTCGACCGCAACAAGGAGCCGGGCTGCCTTGGCGAACCCCTCTATCTGGATGTCTGCACGGCCTTCTATGAAGCCGGCCTTGACGCCAGCATCGTCGGCGGACGCTACGGTCTGGGTTCCAAAGAATTCACTCCGGGTATGGTCAAAGCCGTCTATGACGAATTGCGCGCAAGCTCCCCCAAAAACAGCTTCTCCGTTGGGGTGGATGACGATGTGTCTTACCAATCCCTGCCCCTTGAAGAAGAATTCGACACCGTCCCGGCCGGCACCGTGCAGTGTAAATTCTTCGGTCTGGGCGCGGACGGAACCGTGGGCGCGAACAAGCAGGCCATCAAGATTATCGGAGACAACACCGAACTTTACGCCCAGGGCTATTTCGCCTATGACTCCAAGAAATCCGGCGGTTTCACCGTCTCCCATCTGCGCTTCGGACCCACCCCCATCACCTCCACCTACCTTCTGAAACAGGCGGATTATGTGGCCTGCCACAATCCGGCCTATGTCCATCTTTACGACATTCTGGAAGGGATCAAGGAAGGCGGGGTCTTCGTCCTGAACACCCACTGGACGGAGAAGGAACTGGATAAAGAACTGCCCGCCGCCATGCGCCGGGTTATCGCCGAACGCAAGCTGAAATTCTATACAGTGGACGCCGTCAAGGTGGCTGTTGACCTCGGTCTGGGCGGACGCATCAATATGATCATGCAGACCGCCTTCTTTAAACTCGCCAAGGTTCTGCCCTTTGAGCAGGCCATCGCCCTGCTCAAGGATTCCATTAAACAGACTTACGGCGGCAAGGGCGATAAAGTCGTGAACATGAACATCTCCGCGGTGGACAAGGCCGCCGATGCCCTGGTCGAGGTAAAGTATCCAAAATCCTGGGCGACAACAAAGGACGAAGCCTGCCACTGCCGTCACGCCGAGGACGAATTCATAAGTGGTGTGGTCCGGCCCATCCTGGCCCAGAAGGGCGACAGCCTGCCCGTATCCAAACTCCCCGAAGACGGCGTCTGGCCGACGGGCACATCCGCCAGCGAGAAGCGCGGCGTTGCCGTTAACGTGCCGCACTGGATCCCGGAAAACTGCATCCAGTGCAACCAGTGCTCCTTTGTATGCCCGCATGCGTCCATACGCCCCATTCTGGCCTCGGAAGCAGAACTGGCCGGAGCCCCGGCCTCCTTTGTCACCATCAAGGCCAACCGCAAAGAAGCCAAAGACCTTAAATATCGTATGCAGGTCTATGCCGAAGACTGTCTGGGCTGCGGGTCCTGTACCGAGACCTGCCCGGCCAAGACCAAGGCCCTGGAAATGCGTCCGCTGGAAGGCGAGCTGAAAGATCAGGTAGCGAACCTTGAATTCGCCCAGGCGCGTATCACCATCAAGGATGACCTCATCGCGCGGGGCAGTCTGATCGGCTCCCAGTTCCAGCAGCCTCTGCTGGAATTCTCCGGGGCCTGCGCCGGCTGCGGTGAAACCCCTTACGTCAAACTGATCACCCAGCTTTTCGGCGAACGTATGCTGGTGGCCAACGCCACGGGCTGTTCCTCCATCTGGGGCGCCTCCGCTCCTTCCATGCCTTATACCACTAGGGAAAAAGACGGTTTTGGCCCGGCTTGGGGCAACTCCCTCTTTGAAGACGCGGCCGAATACGGCTACGGCATGAACATGGCCGTGAGCCAGCGCCGCGCCAAACTGGCGGATTTGGCTGCTGAAGCCATCGAGAGCAAGCTGCCCGCTGAATTAAAGACCGCCCTGCGCGGCTGGCTGGACAACCAGGAAGACGCCGCTCTGTCCCAAAAATACGGCGGCGATTTCGTGGACCACCTCACGCAGGAAGCCGTGGACGAAAGCCCCGTGCTTGCGGAAATCTACAACATGGCGGACATGTTCACCAAAAAGTCCATCTGGGTCTTCGGCGGCGACGGCTGGGCCTACGACATCGGCTACGGCGGACTGGACCATGTTCTGGCCTCAGGCGCGGACATCAATATTCTGGTCATGGATACGGAAGTGTATTCCAATACCGGAGGGCAGTCTTCCAAAGCCACCCCGCTCGGTTCCATCGCCAAGTTCGCCGCTTCCGGCAAAAAGCTGCCCAAAAAAGACCTGGGACAGATAGCCATGACCTACGGTTATGTCTATGTAGCTTCCGTGTCCATGGGCGCGGACAAGAACCAGGTGGTCAAGGCCCTGCTTGAGGCAGAGGCCCACAAGGGGACTTCACTGATCATCGCATACGCCCCCTGCATCAACCAGGGCATCCGCAAGGGCATGGGCAAGAGTATGGAAGAAGGTCGTGAAGCCGTGAAGTCCGGTTACTGGCCGCTTTACCGCTTCAATCCGGATCTGGTTGCGGAAGGGAAAAACCCCTTGCAGCTGGACTCCAAAATCCCGGACGGAAGTCTGCAAAGCTTCCTGAGCGGGGAAAACCGCTACGCCCAGCTTGAACGCCTGGATCCCGCAGAGTCCAAACGCCTGCGCTCCCTGATCGAGAAGGAGTACACGGAGCGGTACTTCAAACTGAAGCAACTGTCCGAACTGCCCCCGCTCTCCGAAGCGGCAAAGGCAGCCGACAAATAAAACGCTGAAAGACAAGGGGAGCGCCGGAATTGCCGGCGTTCCCCTTTAAAAATCAATGTACAGCAGGGAGGAAGCTGCAATAACCTTTTTCATCCGGCCCCCAAGGCAAAGGCCGGAACAGGAGGCCATATCATGCCTATCAGTCCAGCCCTTATAAAAGAATTCCAAGGCGTCATCGGCGCGGAGCAAGTGTTTACGGAAGACGCTGACTTGCAGTGTTATTCTTATGACGCCGCCGTACTTACCCCGGTCATGCCCGCCCTGGCCATCGCCCCAACCACCCAGGAACAGCTCTGTAAATGCGTCAAACTTGCCTATGACAACGACATGCCCATTACCGTGCGCGGCTCCGGAACGAATCTTTCCGGCTCCACCATCCCGCAGAAGGCCGGGAGCGTTGTCATCCTCACCAACAGACTGAACAGGATTCTGGAAATAAACGAGGAAGACCTCTACGCGGTGGTCGAGCCGGGGGTGATAACCGCCCAGTTCGCCGCCGCCGTCACGGCCAAGGGACTTTTTTATCCCCCGGATCCGGGTTCACAGTCCATATCCACCCTGGGCGGAAATGTGGCCCACAACGCCGGGGGACTGCGCGGCCTGAAATACGGCGTAACCAAAGACTATATCATGGGTATGGAGATTGTTGATTTCAACGGGGAACTGGTCAAAACCGGCTCACGCACCGTGAAGTACGTCACCGGCTACAACATGGCCGCTCTGATGGCGGCTTCCGAAGGCACTTTGGGCATATTTTCCAATATCATCTTCAAACTCGTGCCCCCGCCCAAGGCCTCCAAGGCCATGCTGGCCGAATTCGACGATGTGAACAAGGCCTCGGCCAGCGTGGCCGGCATCATCTCCGGGCATATCGTGCCCTGCACCCTGGAATTTCTGGACAACAACTGTATCAAATATGTGGAGGCCGACACCAAAGCCGGTCTGCCCGTCGATGCCGCCGCCATTCTGCTCATCGAAGTGGACGGCGGACACCCGCAGCTTGTGGAAGAAGACGCGGCCAAAGTCATGGAAGTCTGCCGCAAATGCGGAAGCACCAATATCCGGATCGCCCAGACCGCCGAAGAAAAATTCAAGATTTGGGAGGCGCGCCGCAATGCTCTGCCCGCTCTGGCCAGAGCCAGGCCCACAACGGTTCTTGAAGACGCCACGGTCCCGCGTTCCCAGATTCCGGCCATGGTCGCCGCTGTCAATGAAATCGCCAAAAAATACAAGCTGGAGATCGGAACCTTCGGGCACGCCGGGGACGGAAACCTGCACCCGACCATACTCTGTGACCGCCGCGACAAGGAAGAATTCGCGCGTGTGGAAGCGGCTGTGGACGAAATCTTTGATGTGGCTTTGAAACTCAAGGGTACCCTG
Source organism: Desulfovibrio sp. (assembly GCA_031260965.1). Lineage (GTDB taxonomy): Bacteria > Desulfobacterota > Desulfovibrionia > Desulfovibrionales > Desulfovibrionaceae > Frigididesulfovibrio. The sequence continues at coordinate 5,372 of JAISKK010000098.1, forward strand.
TCCGGAGAACACGGCATAGGTCTGGCCAAGGCCAAGTGGATGGAAAAAGAAACCAACCGCGCCACCATAGACTTCAATCTGCGGCTGCGCCGGGCTCTTGACCCAAAAATGCTCTTTAATGCCGGCAAAAAGTTTGTGTAGGAGGCTTCTATGTCCGAGAACACGCAAAATACAAAGCCGGTATCCACAGAGCTTCAGGCTCTGGCCGACAGGCTTCTCAAACTGGATGATCTTTTGATTTCCTGTATGCGCTGCGGCTTCTGCCTCAGCGTATGCCCGGTCTACGGCGCGACCATGAAAGAGGCGGACGCATGCAGAGGCAAACTTGCCCTTCTGGATTTCCTCGCCCACCACATGATCAATGACCCGGAAGCGGTAAACGACAAACTCACGCGTTGTCTGCTCTGCGCTTCCTGTCAGGCCGTATGCCCCTCCGGGGTCAAAATCATGGACATCTTCCTGCACGCGCGCAGCATCGTACGCGATTACCTGGGCCTCAGTTCGGCGGAGAAGCTGATCTTCCGCGGTCTGATGGTCCGGCCCAAACTCTTTAACTTCCTGCTGGACCTCTCCGCCAAGTTCCAGGGCATCTTTGTGCGCGAGGCGGACGCCACCGTGGGCACGAGTAAGGCGCCCATGCTCTCATCTGTCATCGGCGAACGGCATTTCCCCCGTCTGGCCTCCACACCCTTCCACTCCAAGGTTCCCTCTCTGGATGAGGCGGTCGGATCCTCCGGGCTGCGCGTGGCCTTTTTCCCAGGCTGCGCAACAGACAAGATCTTTCCCGATGTGGGCGAGGCTTCGTTGAAGGCCTTGCGCAAACACGGGGTCGGGATTGTCTTGCCGGAGAATCTGGTCTGTTGCGGCGTTCCCACTCTGGCCAGCGGCGATGTGTCTTCTTTTAACAACATGGTCAGACAGAATCTGGCCATTCTGGGGGCGGAAAAGTTTGATTATCTGGTCTCGCCCTGCGCGACCTGCGCCTCCACCATCAAGGAATTATGGCCGAAAATGATGCAGGGGTATACGCAGAAGGAACAGGATCTGGTCAGTTCCTTGAGCGCCAAGTCCATAGACATCACCGCTTTCCTGGTGGATGTGCTGAAAGTCAGCTTCACGGAGAAAACGAGCGGAGGCAAACGCATAACCTATCACGATTCCTGTCACCTCAGAAAATCTCTGGGCGTTTTTGCCCAGCCGCGCGCCATTCTCAAATCCCTGGACGGGTTCAGCTATGTAGAGATGCCGGAGGCGGAACGCTGCTGCGGCAGCGGCGGGAGTTTTACGATCAAGCACTATGATTTGTCGACGAACATCGGAACCCGCAAACGGAACAACATCGTGTCCGTGCAGCCGGACACCGTTGCGGCAGCCTGCCCGGCCTGCATGATGCAGCTTATGGACATGCTTTCGCAAAACGGCGATGCCGTCAAAGTGCGGCATGTCGTTGAACTCTATGCGGATACCTTGTGAGGTAATAAATAAGGCCCGAGGCATTGACCGTAATAAATTTTTGCGCTAAATGCCAAAGGCCTTTTCGGGACGTTAACTCAGTAGGTAGAGTATCTGCCTTTTAAGCAGAGAGTCGCAGGTTCGATCCCCGCACGTCCCACCAAGCAAACAAATCATAAAGTCCCATAAGGTGTTAAAAGCCTTGTGGGACTTTGCTTTTATAGGTGATGTCTGTGGCAGCATTAAAAAAGACAATTATTTTTTGGGCAAAACCGCAACTGCCATGGTTATCATTTTCACCAGGGTTTCTTGCGCCTCATCGGATAAGGGATTTAAAAGATGAGCGATAGTGGAGGCCCTGTCTGTAGCTTTAGCGTCAATACCCCTGAATAAATCCGCCACGCTGCAATGCAGAGCGTCGGCAATATCTGGCAACCGCCCCATTTTGGGCGAAAAGCGTCCTTTCTCTATCCTGGACAGAGTATCTGTAGCGATGTTCAGAATGCCTGCTAATTCCTCCTGAGTCATCCCTGCCTCATGTCGTCTTGCTGATATCGCTTCTCCCAAGACTTTAGCCAGTGCGTTATCCCGCATTATATCCTCTCGTGAAAATATCTGTGTTGACAATATTCTCACGAAATCAAGCAGGAATTAACGTAGAAAAACATCTACTACTTTATATATTACTCCGTAGAGATTTTGAACCCTGACTTATAACAGTATGATATTTAACAATATTTTATAGAATTTAACAAAACATAGTAAAACGTCTATAGATTGACGTTTTACTCCAGGAAAGGTAAATACCCCCAATTACCTCCGATGAGAAGTGAGAATGTGATGAACAGCTATCGTCTGGTTAAAAATTATCTTCAGTCACTGCCATCATTATCCGGCAAGACTGTTTTGGATATTCCCTGTGGAGCGGGCAAAATTACTGCTGTTCTGCGTGACAAAGGGGCAGATGTATTGCCTTATGACTTGTTTCCTGAAACTTTTCAGCAGTCAGGTGACGCATACTTTGCCGATCTCTCTGACACTCTCCCAATTAATGATGCCACCATTGATATTATAGTTTGCCAGGAGGGGATAGAGCATTTACCAAATCAAATATTTGCCCTGCAAGAATTTCATCGTGTGCTCAAAAAAAATGGCGTCTTATTATTGATGACTCCAAATATATCAAATATTGCTGGTAGATTGGCACAATTTGCATTTGAATCGCAGATTTTGCGTGAAGGGCCAGAATCGACACAAGAGGCTGTATGGGGAGTTGATAATAAAAATTGCACTGATGAAGTAAAACAAACCAGGTATTATTATGGTCATATATTTCTCAGTGGTATACAGAGATTAAGAACATTGCTGTACTTGGCTGGTTTTGACAAAATTTGTTCTATATCTACTCATAAAAGTAAAGCATCATTATTTATGTTGCCTATATTTTTTCCAGTTATAGCGTTACTTAGTTTAAATATGACAATACGTTTCGTTTATAAGTCAAGAAAAAATAAGTTACTATTAAAAGAAAAATATGAACAATTACGTTATAATTTATCACTAACTACATTACTTAATAAAAAAATATTTTTTATCTGCACTAAATTATGAATTATATACGTTATCAAAAATATTGATAACCAGAAATAAACTCAACCCACCGCAAGTTTTGACGAATCCTTCCCGATGCTTCACTCGTTTTGGATAAATTATTTACAGATTGCAATCCAAATTGGTAAATATAATTAGTCGATCCTTAAAGACCGAATTTAGCCTGTTGTGGGTCTAGTTACGCTTTCCCGGTGGATCCCCGCCCAGAGGAAAACGAGGGCAAAAAATAGTGTGGCGACCAGCGCTCTCATCCATTTACGGCAATTGAAG
>JAISKK010000099.1 GCA_031260965.1 Desulfovibrio sp.
CTGAGCCAGAATCAAACTCTCCAGTTAAAACTTGAAAAGCTGATCTAACAAGATCAACTCTAGCTGAATCTTTAATCTTTCCTTTCTCTCTCACTCTTCACTTGTCAAAGAACCGGACCATCGGACGGGCAATGCCCCGGAAGTCCGCATCCGCCTTGGGAAATTTTACAAATCCTTTGGCGGAACCGGCTTGCGTTCACTTCTGACGCACGCCGGATAGTAAATATGCACCCCCGGCAAAACTTTGTCAATGCCTTTTCAAACTTTTTTGAAAAAATAGACAGGCGGCGGGACAGCAAAGACAGGCGGAAGATTCAGCCGGGGAGGGAAATCAGGCACCGTCCTCGCCGAAATGTACGGCAATGGCAGCAAATCTGTCCTTGATCCTGGAGAAAGCGCCAACCACATCCGGGTCAAAATGCGTGCCCGAACTGTTCTCAATAATGGACACGGCCTCTTCATGGGGCATGGGCGCTTTGTAAATGCGTTTGGCAATCAAAGCATCGTACACATCGGCGATGGCCATAAGCCGTGCGGAAAGCGGAATCGCCTTTCCGGAAATACCGCGCGGATAACCGGAACCATCCCATTTTTCGTGGTGACTGTAAGCGATATCCATGGCCGTTTCCAGAAAGGCCTCCGGAGTGTCCAGGGTTTTTTCAGCGGCGAGTATCGTGTCCCGACCATAAACTGTATGCATTTTCATCAGATTAAATTCTTCCGGAGTCAGACGGCCCGGTTTAAGCAGAACGGCGTCCGGAACCCCGACCTTGCCGATGTCATGCAAAGGGGCAGTTTTATAAAGGATGGCGATAAAGGCGTCGCCAAGCTCCGGCGCGTAGCACGGGTCATATTCTCTGAGGCAGAAGGCGATCTCGCGGATATAGTGCTGCGTTCTGCGGATATGGTTGCCGGTGTCGTTGTCGCGCGCTTCCGCCAGGGAGGCCATGGCCACAATAATTGCGTCCTGAAGGGCCGCAAGCCTGTGGGTGCGTTCCTCAACCTGTTCCTCAAGGACGACATTCTGGTTTTCCAGGAATTTGCGGGCTTCCTGCAGGGAAATGTGCGTTTCCACCCTGGCCAGAAGAATGGAGGGAATGATGGGTTTGGTGATATAGTCGACGGCGCCGAGTTCAAAACCTTTGGTCTCGTCGCCTTCCTCGCTCTTGGCTGTCAGGAATATGATCGGGATATGTTTTGTGTAGGGATCCGCCTTGAGCTGACGGCAGACTTCATAACCGTCCATATCCGGCATCATGATGTCCAGAAGAATAAGATCCGGCCTCTGCTCGGAACCGGCAATCTTCAACGCCCTGTTGCCGCTGGTGGCCACCTTGTTGCGGTACTGGTCGCCCAGGACGGAACAAAGCAGGGTAATGTTATCCGGGGTGTCGTCAACTACCAGTATCGTCGGCTTATGCGCGCCCGCGCTTTCGGTCTGTGTCACTCAAGTCCCTCGAACAATAGACCTTTTAAGATATAAAACGGATCAAATCATCATCTCTTAGATAACGATTATATGCCATCCAAATCTTTTTGACAAGGACAATGCAAGCCGGAATTCAAAATCGCCCTGTGCGGCGCAGCCGGATGCAAAGGCTTGCGCGGCTTGCGCTTTCGGCGATAATAGGCGAATATCAACAAACTATTTCTATCCGGAGTCAAAAGTGCGCAATATTCTCGTATTTCAACTGGCCCGTTTTGGCGACCTGGTGCAGAGCAAACGCCTGATCCTGAGTCTTGCCGAAGCCGGTGACTCCAAAGTTCATCTCTGCCTGGATCAGGATCTCCTGCCCCTGGCCCGCCTGCTTTATCCCTTTGCCGAGCTGCACGGTCTCCCGGCGCACAAAAAAAATATGGACGCGAATGCTGTCTTCACCTCCTGCCGCAAGACCTTCGCCCTTTTCCAGGAGCTTGATTGCGCCGCCGTCTATTTTCTGAACTTCTCCCCCCTGTCCTTCGCCTGCGCAGCTCTTTTTCCGCCGGAGAAAGTTTTTGGGTACGCGCGCGTCGAGGGCCAGGACATGCGCTCCAGACTCGCCTCTCTGGCCTTTAATTTTCTGCGCGAGCGCCGTTTTTCCCCGATCAATCTGGCCGACCTCTGGGCCTTCCTTCATCCCGACCCCATAGCCCCGGAGAAGGTAAATCCCATAGCGCGTCCGGCAACAACCGGGCGCATAGGCATAATAGGCAGCGGTCGGAACGCGCGCCGCTCCCTCCCTCCAACAGTCCTCGCCAACTGCGTGCAGGCTGTTTTCCAGGCCAGAGGCGGTCCGGAACTGCTTTGCCTGGGGGGAAAGACAGAGGCCGCAACCGCGCGCGCCCTCAGACGGGAACTGCCCGCGCGTTGTGCCTCCAAATTTCAGGATTTTACAGGCAAAACAGCGCTTGCGGACCTGCCCGACATCCTGCGCGGCCTGGACCTTTTAATCACCCCGGACACCGGGGTCATGCACCTTGCCGCCCATCTTGGCGTTCCCGTGCAGGCCTTTTTTCTTTCTTCGGCCTGGTGTTATGAAACCGGACCCTACGGAATGGGGCACAGCGTATGGCAGGCGCACGAGTCCTGCTCCCCCTGTCTGGAAAGCTGCCCCTGCCCCCGCGCCCTTACCTGTCTTTCAGCCTTTTCCCACCCTGCCTTCCTGGCCCGTCTGGCCGGAAAACACCGTGATGACTGGCCGGAAAACCTTATCGGCGCTGTGTCCATGTTCGACGATCTCGGGGTTGTTTATAAAACTGTGGACGGCAACGATATTCATTCCACAGTCCGCAGACAAGCGCGCCTTTCTCTGGCCGGATACCTGGGTCTTCCGGCAGCGATTTGCGTGCCCGCTAAACCGGGCGCTCCCGGATTTCTGTTCAGAGAGAAGGACTGGATGCTGCCCGGGAACTGGGAGAACGCCTGAATGAACAAAACGGCGACGACAGAAGGCGAAATGTACTCCCTGCCTGCCTCAAACTGGACGGCTCGGTGACAACTGACAACAAAAGGCAAACCATGCTGCGTATTCTAGTTGTTCTGCCCCTGTATGGAGGCTCCCTGCCCATGGGGCGTTTCGCCGCAGAAGGGCTCAAAGAAAACGGCTGTCTTGTGGAGCTTTTTGCAGCGCCTTCCTTCCTCGGCGCTTACAACGCCCTCAAGGATCTCCAGATCGGCTCCGAGCGGCTGGACGGACTGCAGAACAGCTTTTTGCAGCACATCTCGCAGTGCGTCATGGCCAAAGTCGAGGCCTTCGCGCCCGATCTTGTCCTGTGCATGGCACAGGCCCCCATGAGCATCGCGGCCTTAAAACGCCTGCGCAAAAACAAAATCCCCTGCGCCATGTGGTTTGTAGAGGATTTCCGTGTCTTTACCTACTGGCGGGTTTTTGCTCCCTATTACGACATTTTCGCCGTGATCCAGAAGGAGCCTTTTTTCAGTGAACTCGCCGCCCTCGGTCTGGAAAATGTCCTCTACCTGCCCGCGGCGGCCCTGCCTTCCCTGCACAGGTCCCTGAGACTCACGGAAGAGGAAAAAAAAGAATTCGGAGCGGATCTTTCCTTTGTCGGCGCGGGTTATCCAAACCGCTGCCGGGCTTTTCCCCATCTGGCCCGCTTTGGTCTGAAAATCTGGGGGACGGAGTGGGAGGAGGCGCCGGAACTCGCCGCGCTCTGGCAAAAGCGAGGCCAACGCATCAGCTCCGAGGACTGTGTGCGCATTTTTAACGCCGCGCAGATCAACATAAACCTGCACTCCAGCCCGCGCCCGGACCCTCCGGTCCAGCCCGGCGACTTCGTCAACCCGCGCGCCTTTGAAATTGCCGCCTGCGGGGCCTTTCAACTGCTCGACCAGCGATCTCTTTTGCCGGAACTCTTCAAGGCCGATGAAGCGGCGACTTTTACGGATCTCGAAGATTTGTTGAACAAAACCCTTTATTATAAATCCCGCCCGGATGAGCGCGAAGAAATAGCCGGACGCGCGCGCCGGCGCGTCCTGGCCGAACATACCTACGCGGCGCGCATGAAAAGCCTGCTGGACTTCGCCGCCGAACGCATCCCCTCGTTCGGAAGGCACGCGGACATCGCCTGGCCGGAGAATATGCCGTCAGATATGCGCGAGGCAGCGCAAAATCTGCTTCTTGAGCTGAATTTGCCGCAAAACGCGAGTTTCTCCGATCTGGTGACAGCCATACGCGCCAGGCACGGTGTTCTTTCCGATGTGGAGACAGCCCTTCTCTTTCTTGATGAATGGAAAAAACTCTATGCCGGTTAAAGCCTTTAACAAGGTGATGATTACGATGAAAAAAACCCTTCTCATTCTGCTGGCCGGCGCAGCCGGTCTTGTGCTTGTGGCCGTTGCCGCGCTTGCCGTTCTGCTCGCCAGCTTCACCCCTGACGACTACAAAGGCCTTATTGCCGGGGCCGTAGAAAAATCCACGGGCAGGCAGGCGATCTTCAAGGGCGACATAAGCCTGAACTTTTTCCCGGAGATCCGGCTCAAAACCGGCGATGTCCTGATCCAGGACTCCGAGACCTTCGGCGGCGGCGATCTGTTGAGCGTTGAAGACCTCTCCCTGGCCCTGGCTTTGAAGCCTCTGTTGAGCGGCAATGTGGAAATAGTGGAAATTATTTTATCCGGCGCGCGCTTGAACCTCAAAGTGGATGCCCAAGGACGGCGCAACTGGGAGGAATTGTCTGCCAAACCGGATCCGGCGCCAGGCAAAGAGGAAGAAAAAGACAAGTCCCTTGCCCTGCGTGTGGAACGCATTGCCTGCTCCAATCTTGCCCTTTCCTATCAGGACCAGCGCAGCAAGGACGACTATTCCCTCCTTATCAATGAATTTGCCGTGTCCGGATGGCCCGACAAGACCATGATCCCCATCCTGCTTTCCGGAGACGCGCGCGACGAAAAGAACCTGCGCAAAGCCTCCTTTCAGTTGAAAGCCAGAGCAGGATTAAACATGGGAGATCCGGCCTCCTTGTTCTCCCTGGATATTGAAGACCTGGAAATCAGCGCCCAGGCGCAGGACATCGCCCCCATGCATCTGAAAAGCGCGGGGAATGTGGAAATTTTCTCCGCCGCGCGCTGGTCGCTCAAAAACCTGAAGGGCAACCTGTCCTCGCCCGCCGAAGGCGCATACCCGGCTCTGTCCGCTGATTTCTCCGGTCAGGCCGCAAGCTCTGCCCAGAAAGACAGCCCGCGCCCCCTGCTGGAAGGGGAACTGACATTCGCAAGCCTGGATCTTGACCGGATCGTGCAGATTCTGGACCGGCAGGGCGAGGTGAAGAGCGGGGAACCCAAGGGAGCGCCGAATCTCGCCAAAGCCAGCGTTGCCGGGAAAAGCGCCCCGAAAACAGGGTCCACCCCCCCGCCCGCCCCTGCTGCCAGGCGCGCTCCGGAAAATACCGTCCCGAACCTGGATGCCAATCTGCATCTTGCGGCGCAGCGTCTTATCTTGCGCAAAATCCCCTTGAACGGGCTTAAAGTCGATGTGAAAATGCGCGCGGGCCAGATTGACGCGCCTTACAGCTTCAAGATGTTCCAGGGGGGAATAAGCGGCAGGGCGGGGCTGGACCTGCGCACGAGCGTACCTGCCTTCTCCCTGACCGCAGCAGTCCAGGGACTGGATCTTCTGGAAATGAGCGCGGCTTTGGTGGACAAGTACCAGATCAGCGGCAAACTCAAAGCCTCCATTGATCTCAAGGGTAAAGGACAAAATTCCCCTTCCATCCTGCACAGTCTGCTGGGCAAGGCCTCGGTCTTTGCCGGGCCGGGAGAAGTGCGCGGCTTCAAACTCATCCCCGGAGACCTGCCCGGTTTTAACAAGCTTCCGGAAACCTTCTCCTACCAGAGCATCAGCGCCAGCGCCTCCATAGACAAGGGGGCGGCCCTGACCAGGGACATCTCCCTGCAAGCCCCCCTGCTCACGGCCAAGGGCGGTGGAACTCTGCACATCGCCTATGGCCAGATGGATCTGGGCATTGATTTCATGGCCGGAGGGCTGCCCCCGGCTGTGCCCATCGGCATTCACGGACCCTTAAATTCCCTGTCTTATGAAGTGGATATGCGAACCTTCCTGCGCAACACGGCCGAAAGCGCCGTCAACGCGCCAAAATCCGCTGTGGACGCGGTCAAAGGACTGGGAGACCGCCTGTTGCGAAAAAAATGAGCGACCTGTGGATTGATTTGATTCACTGCGAAGACGCAGCCGGCGGCTTGTACTCTTCAAGCAGAGCCGGGCTGATGCGGACCTTGCTCTTTTTCAACTGGTTTTGCAGCCAGGTTGCGTAAATAGCCGGCACTTTCTCTTCGGTCAGCGCCTGTTCAATGCGCCGGGATATTTCCGCCGGTTCCTGAATGGAGACCGGGCTTTTTTGCAAAAGCAAAAGAGCGCGCCATTCATCCCCACTCTTCTCAATTTTGGATGACTGGCCGGGCTTCAGGGGTTTTAACACAGCCGCCACATCGTCAGCGAGCAGATCCATGCCGATGTTGATATCGTGAATGGTCACCAGATGTTTTTTACGCACCGCGTCCGCGTTCTGTCCGGCCACGAGGTCCGCGCGCGCCGCCTCCACGGTCTTGCTGTCCCGCCCGAGGATGCGCAGGAAATGCCAGAGTTCCGGGATGACGAATTCAGCGGAGTGCGCGCGGTAATACTCCTGCGCCTCGTCCGAGCTGATGCTGATCTCCGGGCGCAGCACATTGGACGCGAAATGCTCCACCATAAGACGGCGATAAAGCCTTTTACGCCAGTCCTCAAGGTCCAGGCCCAGGTTGAGGAGCATTTCCTCAAAGGCCCCTTCCGGATAATCGGCGCGAATGCGCGCCTCCTCGGCCTCCAGCGCGCCCGCTTCCGGGGCGATCCCTTTTTTTTCCATATAGACGCAGACAATCATTTCTTCAATGAGCCGAGTCAGCACATAGCGATACTGCTTATGCAGCGTGGCCTCGTCCGGCTCAGCGGGAGCAGACGCAAGACCCACGAAGACGCTGACCCTGGCTGCTTCCAGATCGGCAAAGGCAATGCCTTTCCCATTCACTTCCGCCACGTCTCCCGGCATTGCCAGGGTCTGGGCAGGGGAAAGGAGGCCGAGCAACGCAAAAGAAAATACAAACAGGCCCGGCCGAACGAAAATCAGGATCGCCGTGATGGTTTTAAGAATTATCCGCTCCTTCATTCCAAAGTGGATACAATATGGAGCAGGCCTTGTCCAGAGACAGGGCAAGTGTCTCTCCCTCCAGGGACAATTCCAGGGTTCCCGGCGGCACAAGACGCATGCGCGCGTTTTTCGCCCGAGCATCCAGAACAAAGGCCACAAGACGCGCCGGGTCAAGACGCGCGTCTCCGGCAAAAGTCAGACGCAGGCGATCCGGGAAAATATCCGCCTTGTTCACCTCATGTTTGCCGAGATAGCGTTTGAAATTAAGAACGGCGACAAAATTTTCCAGTTCCTGGGGCAGCCGGCCGAAACGGTCGCTGATTTCCAGCACGGCGTCGCGCATGGCCGCTTCTTCCTGGACAGAAGACAATATTTTGTAATAGCGCATGCGATCCTTGGCTTCGCGCATATAGCTTTCCGGAATAAAAGCCGGAACGCCGAGCGTCAGTTCAGTCTCCAGACGATTCTGGGCAGGCGCGCCTTTCAGTTCCGCCACAGCCTGCTCCAGCATCTCCAGAAAAAGATCCAGACCGACGCGGTTGATATGCCCGCTTTGCGATTCCCCGAGAATATTGCCCGCACCGCGCAGGCGCAGATCTTCCATGGCCACTTGAAAGCCCGCCCCCAGGTAATCCATGTCCAGGATGATGCCCAGGCGTTTGCGGGCCATTTCCGGAAGATTATCCAGATCCGGGGCGACGAAAACGGCAAAAGCCTGACGCTCCGATCTGCCCACGCGCCCGCGCAACTGGTATAACTGTCCAAGGCCGAACATATGCGCATGGTCCACAACCAGGGTATTGGCGCGAGGGAAATCAAGGCCGGACTCGATAATGGCCGTGCAGACCAGAATGTCCAGCTCGCCGCGCCAGAAGCGGCGCATATTTTCTTCCAGGGCCTTTTCCGCCATCTGCCCGTGCGCAAGCCCCACCCGCGCCTGTGGCGCAAGTTTTTTAACGTACTCCGCCACGCCTTCAAGCCCCTGCACCCGGTTATGCACCCAGAAAACCTGGCCCTGCCTTTCCAGTTCGCGCTCCAGAATAGAACGCAGCAGACCCTCGTCCCGTTCGATCAAAGCCGTGGCCACAGGCTTGCGTTCCAGGGGCGGGGTTTCTATAACCGAAAGCTCGCGTATTCCGGACAGGGAGAGTTGCAGGGTCCGGGGGATGGGCGTGGCCGTGAGGGTCAAGGCGTCCACGTTTTTACGCAATTCCTTGAGCCTCTCCTTGTGCCGCACCCCGAAGCGCTGTTCCTCATCCAGAATGAGCAGACCCAGGTTGGGAATGACCACATCCCCGGAGAGCAGACGGTGTGTGCCGATCAGGATGTCGATGCGGCCCTGCGCCGTGGCCTTGATCACTTCCTTCTGTTTCAGGGGAGAGACAAAACGCGAGAGCAGGCCGATGTTGACGGGAAAGGCCGCGAGCCGGGCGCGGAAGGTCTGGTAATGCTGCTCGGCCAGAATTGTCGTCGGACAAAGAAAGGCCGTCTGGCGTCCGTTCATGGCCGCCCGGAAGGCGGCGCGCAGGGCCACCTCGGTTTTGCCGAAACCCACGTCCCCGCAGACCAGACGATCCATGGGCTCCGGCTTTTCCATGTCGCCCAGCACATCCTCAATGGCGCGAGCCTGATCCGGGGTTTCCTCGAATCCGAAGCCGGCTTCAAATTCCCTGTACATCTCATCCACCGGGGCATAGCTGAAACCCTTCACCACCTTGCGCAAGGCGTACATCTGCACCAGATCGGCGGCGATGCGTTCCACGGCCCGACGCACCTTCTCCTTGCCGGCAGCCCAGGCTACACCGCCCAGACGGTCCGGCGCGGGGCTTGCGCCGTCCGAACTTTTAAAACGCTGAATAAGAGAGAGACGGTCCACCGGCAGGTAAAGCCTGTCCTCACCCGAGTACTGCAAAAGCAGATAGTCGTTTTCCGCCCCCCCCAAAGCCATGCGGCACAGGCCCCGGAATATCCCGACCCCGTAATCCCTATGGACCAGGAAATCTCCTTCTTCCAGGGAATCATAATTATTGAGACCCTGAAAGGCGCTTTTAGCAAGGGCTCTGCCCCTTTCCACACGCGGCTGCAAAACGTCTTCGCCCAGAGCCAGAAAATTATCGGCAGGCAGATAAAGACCCTTGCGAAAAGGCGATATCAGGGCAAAAAGGCCGCTCTCGGCCGCATCAAGACGCAGGTGCGGATTAAAACCTTCCTGGACCGCAAGTTTGAGAAAGCGCGTCCGGGCCCGTTCCGAGGAAAAACTCAGGATAAGCCGCCCGCCCGCGCCGGCGCGGGGAAAATCCGCTGTTTCCGGGACCAGCGCATCATCTGCATCCAAAAGATCCGTGGTTTCCCCCGTCCCAGGAGAATGCGCCTGCGCTCGATCGCGCCCGGCCCCGGCGGCCAGGGTCCAGTCCCGCATTAAAAGGACCAGATGCTGCCAGGGCCGTTCCTGGGCCTCTTTTTTCGGAAAAAGCTCCTGATAAGCGGAAAAATTCTTTTCCCGCAAAGACAGGATTTCCCCGGCTTCAGGCAGCCCCGTGGGCAAAGTCTCAAAACAGACGCGCCTTTTCCCGGCAAGAAGATCCTTTACTTCCGTCCAAGGTCGCAGAACCAGAGCGGGAGGCTGTGTGAACCCCTTAAGCCCGGATTCCCGTTCAAGCGTCTCTGTCCAGCGGCTTTCGACCTCCTTGAGAACGGACAAATATTCGGCTTCGCCCGGCAGAATGTATACACAGTCCGATGGCAGCCAGTCTTCAAGCTTTGAGGACCGGGCATAAAACATACCAGGGAAAATATCCCTGCCCCCGGAGTCAGCCGCGCGCCTAAGTCCGGGCAGATCCGCCGCATCCAGGCGTTTGCCCCGCACTTCCTCTGTCCAGAAAGCCTCGGCCTTTTCCCGCCCCTCCCGTCCCGCCGGGACAGGCGAGACAGGGATCATGGACATTTCCTGCACATCGGCAACGGATCGCTGGGAAACAGGATCAAAAAGACGCATGTCCTCCAGGGTATCGCCAATAAATTCAAGGCGCAGGGGACGTTGACAGCCGGGGCAAAAAATATCCAGAATATCGCCGCGCGAGGCGATCTCGCCCGGCGCGTTCACCACGGGCGCCCGCACATAGCCCCAGTCCACGGCCTGATCCAGAATAAGCTCCGGAGCCATGTCCATGCCTTTTTGCAGTTCAAGCTCGTTGACGGCGAAAATATCCGGCGGCGGCAGACGGAGAAGAAAATTGTCCAGACCCGTCAGTACGCCAAAATTTCCGCTTTTGCGCCGCAAGGAATAAAGCGCGGCCATGCGTTCCGCCCAGGCTGCCCTGCCCCCCATAGCGGAGGCATACTGGGGCAGAACCACGAAAGGGTCTTCCCAGGCAAGACGCAAAGGAGAAGGGTCGGAGAAGGATTTGTCTGGATTGAAAAGGACGAGCAGGGCGCGAATTTCGTTTAAAGCGGCCTGGCTGTGCGCGCAAATGACAACATTTTGTCCCCGCTCAAGCAGGGCAAAGGCCAGACGCGCCATAGCCCCGGGGCCGGAATGCAAAACCTTGAGCAGGGCGGACGGTTTTCCGCCAAGCTTCTCAAGCAGCGTAACAAAAGGGGAAGACAGAACAATTCTCCGCGCTCAAACTAAGGCAAAACGCAATACAGCCGGGAGCGACCGATAAGGCCGCCCCCGACCCGGAAAAAACATTAGAGCTGTGACAGGGATTCGATGACTTCGCTGGAAAGCAGCTTGTCCAGATCCAGAAGGATAAGCAACCGATCCTGAAGTTTGCCCACTCCGCTTATGTATTCGGAATCAAGTCCGGCCACAACCGGCGGCGGCGGTTCCACCGTGCTTGCAGGAATACGTAGAACCTCGGACACGGAATCCACCACAAAACCCACGATCATATTATTGATTTCAATAACAATGATACGCGTGTGCTTGTCGTGGACCTTGGAATCAAGGCCGAAGCGGCGACGCAGATCAATAATGGGAATAACCTTGCCCCGCAGATTGATCACTCCCTCAACAAAAGCCTCGGCTCGCGGAACCTTGGTTATTTCCATGGTGCGGATGATTTCCTGCACCTTCAGAATGTCCACTCCGAACTCTTCTTCGCCGATGCTGAAGGTCACAAGCTGAAGCAGTTCATCATCTCTTTTGGCTTCGTCCATTTCGAACCTCGTAGGGCCTGAATCCAGACCGCGTGATTACGGCGTTTGCAACGCAATATGTTTTCATATAATCCATATCGACGCCCATGTCACTAATTTTTTATAAACTCAGTTTCGGCCCACGCTGAAATAAGCGAAGCCTTTCCGAGCCATTTCCTTGCCCGAGTATAAATTACGCCCGTCAAAAATTACCGGAGCAGAAAGAGCGGACTTGACGCGTTCAAAATCAGGAGTGCGGAACTGGTTCCACTCCGTCGCCACCAGCAGGGCGTCAGCTCCGGCCAGAGTTGTATACTGATCCGTCATTATCGTCAGCAGGTGGTTATCCTTAAGTATATTCGCCGCTTTCGGACCCGCGACCGGATCATAGGCGTTGACGATCATACCCTGATCCGTCAGTTCCTTGATGACAACCAGGGACGCGGCTTCGCGCAAGTCATCGGTGTTCGCCTTGAAAGCCAGCCCCCATAAGGCCAGGGTCCTGCCCCGGACGCCGCCTTGGGAATTGAAGTATTCAAGCACCTTCCGCACCAGATACTTTTTCTGGCGATTATTTACGGAATCGACGGCGGCGAGCAGTTCCGGGACGACCCCCGCAGTACGCGCCGTATGAATCAGCGCCCGCACGTCCTTGGGGAAACAGGAGCCGCCATAACCTATGCCGGGATAAATAAAATGCGGTCCGATGCGCTGATCCGCTCCTATGCCCAGGCGCACGTCGTTGACGTCAGCCCCCACGTTTTCGCAGATGGCTGCCACTTCGTTGATAAAGGAAATCTTGGTGGCCAGCAGACAGTTGGCGGCATATTTAATCATTTCCGCGCTGCGGATGCCGGTGACAATCATTTTCTCTCTGGAACGGGCAAACGGCGCATAGAGTTCACGCATGATCCGCTCTGAATCCCTGCTCTCCGTGCCCACCACCACCCGATCCGGCTTCATGAAGTCATTGACCGCGTCGCCTTCCTTGAGAAATTCGGGATTGGACACCACATCAAAGAAAATTTGTACGCCGCGCAACTCCTGCTCGCGGGAGATCATGGTGCGCACGGCCGACGCCGTGCCAGGCGGGACCGTTGACTTGTTCACTACCAGCAGGGGCTTTTGCATAACGCGCCCTGTATCCACAGCCGCCTGTCCGATGTAGGTCAGATCACAGGAACCATCGTCCAGGGCCGGCGTTCCGACGCAGATAAAGGCCACCTCCGCGTTTTCCAGACCCGCAGCGAGCTTGTCCGTGAACACCAGACGCCCTTCCTGAAAATTATGCCGCACCAAGGCCTCAAGGCCGGGTTCAAAAATATGCACTTTGCCATGACTGAGGTCATCTACTATCTTCGCGTTCAAATCGACGCAACTCACCCTGTTCCCCATCTCGGCAAAACATGCGGCGCTTACAAGCCCAACGTATCCAGTCCCAATGACACACAAATTCATACATTGCTCCCTAAAATGTTATGTTCGCTATGCAGCGGTAAAGGTCAAAACCCCGTCCGCCAGACCGACAAAAATATTCTGCCCGTCCCGGATGTCTCCGGCCACAAGTTTGCGGGCCAGAGGCGTCTCCACATTTTGCTGCATATAGCGACGCAAAGGCCGCGCCCCATGCGCCGGATCATAGGCCGCTCCGGCTATGAAGGCCCTGGCCTGCGGGCTCAATTCCAGACCGATCTTGCGGTCCTCAAGTCGTCCGCGCAAACGCTGCGCGAGGAGATCCACAATATTCTCAATCTGTTCCTTGAGTAAAGGTTTGAACAGGACAATCTCGTCGATGCGGTTTAAAAACTCCGGCCGGAAATGCCCGCGCAGTTCCTGCAAAACCGCCCCGCCGACGCCTTCCCGGAAAACGCCCGTATCTGTGATGCCTTCAAGCATAAGACCGGAGCCTATGTTGGAAGTCATGATCACTATGGTGTTGCGAAAATCCACCGTCCGCCCCTGGCTGTCCGTGAGCCGTCCATCGTCCAGAAGCTGCAAGAGGATGTTGAACACATCAGGATGGGCCTTTTCCACCTCATCAAAGAGCAGCACGCTATACTGCTTGCGCCGGACAGCCTCCGTAAGCTGCCCGCCCTCGTCATAACCGACGTATCCGGGAGGCGCCCCGATCAGGCGGGCCACGGAATGCTTTTCCATATACTCGCTCATGTCCAGACGCACCATGTTCTCTTCGCTGTCAAAAAGGGCCTCGGCCAGGGCTTTGCACAACTCCGTTTTGCCGACCCCGGTCGGTCCGAGGAAAATGAAGGACCCGGTGGGGCGACCCGGATCGGAAAGACCGGCCCGCGAACGCAAAACCGCCTCGGACACGGCTCTGATGGCCTCGTCCTGGCCGATGACGCGCTTGTGCAGAAGGTCGGGAAGATGTAAAAGCTTCTCCCGCTCGGACTCCAGAAGTCTGCTCACCGGAATGCCCGTCCAGCGGGCCACCACTTCCGCGATGTCGTCGGGCAGCACTTCCTCGCGGATCAGCCGCCCCTCCCGATCTTCCTGCCCTCCGGCGGCTTCGGCCGCCGCCAGTTCATTTTCCAGGCCGCGCAAGGTTCCGTATTTAAGTTCGGCGGCCCGGTTCAGGTCATAGGCCCGTTCCGCCTCCTCAACAGCCAGACGCGTGCGCTCGATTTTTTCCTTGAGGTCGCGGGTACGGTTGACGCCGCTCTTCTCTGCCTCCCACTGCGCCATAAGTCCGGCCTGTCCGGCGTTTAAGGTTTCAAGCTCATTGACCAGTTTTTCCAGACGCTCGCGCGAGGCCGCATCCGTCTCCCGGCGCAGGGCTTCCCGCTCAATCTCCAGTTGCATGATCTTGCGTCTGGCCTCGTCCAGTTCCGCCGGCATGGAATCAATTTCCGTGCGGATCATGGCAGCCGCCTCGTCTATGAGGTCAATGGCCTTATCCGGCAGTTGCCGGTCACTTATATAACGGGAAGAAAGGATGACCGCCTCAACAATGGCCGCATCGGCTATGCGCACCCCGTGATGCACTTCAAAGCGTTCCTTCAGACCGCGCAAAATGGATATGGCGTCCTCACGCGCAGGTTCGGAGACCAGCAGGGGCTGAAAACGCCGTTCCAGGGCCGGGTCTTTTTCAATATATTTACGGTATTCGTCCAGGGTCGTCGCGCCTATGCAGTGCAATGCGCCCCTGGCGAGCAGGGGTTTGAGCAGATTGCCCGCGTCCATGGCTCCATCCGTGCGTCCCGCGCCGACAATGGTGTGCAGCTCATCAATAAAAAGCAGAACGCGCCCTTCGGAATCCTGAACCTCCTTGAGCACTGCCTTTAAACGCTCCTCAAATTCGCCCCGGTACTTGGCCCCGGCGATGAGCGCCCCCATATCCAGGGCGAAAAGGGTTTTGTCCTTGAGTCCTTCCGGCACGTCGCCCTTCAAAATCCTGTGCGCCAGTCCTTCGACGATAGCCGTTTTGCCGACCCCGGCCTCGCCGATCAGCACCGGGTTGTTTTTTGTGCGTCTGCTTAAGATTCTGACGCAACGCCGGATCTCGGCATCGCGTCCTATTACCGGGTCCAGTCTGCCCAGACGCGCCTCCTCCACCAGATCGCGCCCGAATTTGGCCAGGGCCTCGTAGCTGTCTTCCGGATTCTGTGAAGTCACACGCTGGTTGCCCCGGACGGCGCCGACAGCCGCGAGGTAACGCTCCGTGTCCAGACCGAACTGTCTGTTTATACGACCAAGTACGCTCGCGGGCGGTTCCTTGACCATTTCTCCGAAGACATGCTCAACGCTCAAAAATTCGTCTTTCAGACGCTTCGCGTTTTCCCCGGCCGAGAGCAGCAACTGACGCAATCCGTTGCTTATGGATATGCTGCCGGCATCAGCGCCCGGTCCACTCACCGAGGGCAATTTTTTTATTTCCTGTTCAAGGGCCGCCTCGTATTCACGCACGGCTATCCCGGCCTTTTCCAGCAGCCGGGGCACAAGACCGCCCTCCTGACGCAGAAGGGCCAGAGCCAGATGTTCGGCCAGAACCTGCTGCTGTCCATGACGCAGGGCAATATTCTGGGCTTCCAGCAAGGCCTCCCGGGTTTTTTCCGTATAAGATGCAAATTCCATTTCGCGCCTCTGTATAAACAGATTTTTATCAGCTATGATATCTATATAATATTGGCACTTTTCGCAAATAGGGAATAGCGCCCGCGCGATTTTCTTCAGATTGGGGGGAGGGAGTTACTGAATGTTGTAATCCTTGAGTTTACGCGACAGATAGCTGCGCTCAAGACCGACGGCTTTGGCCAAACGCGAGATATTACCCTCGTATTCCTTGAATTTCTCCGCAAGAAAGGCGGTTTCAAAAATACTGCGGGCGCTTTTGAAGTCCGTTGGCAGCACCCCGTTGTACGCCGTTTCGGAAGACACCGGGGCGCTTTTCCCGGCATGGATCTCGGGCGGCAGGCCGGCGGCACTGATTTCTTCGCCCGCATGCAGGATGAGCATACGCTCAATGAAATTGCGCAGTTCACGCACATTGCCCGGCCAGACGTAAGCGGATAGCGCCTTGCGCGCGTCAGCGGAAAAACGTATGGGGGCAAGTCCCAAATCCCCCGCCAGAACAACGGTAAAATGATCCGCGAGCAGGAAGAGGTCATC
>JAISKK010000072.1 GCA_031260965.1 Desulfovibrio sp.
CGCTTTCCGAGACATGATGCAGTGTGGAAAGTCCGGAGGCCAGGGCGGCGGCGATCAGGGCTCTGTGCCCGAGGGAT
The DNA here is from genome assembly GCA_031260965.1 of Desulfovibrio sp. GTDB lineage: Bacteria > Desulfobacterota > Desulfovibrionia > Desulfovibrionales > Desulfovibrionaceae > Frigididesulfovibrio. The sequence goes on from JAISKK010000072.1 coordinate 78, forward strand.
TTGGAAGGCGGGGCTTCGATATCGGCGATCAGCATGGGATGCTCCGTTTTGTAATTTCGGGCTGAAATGATAGTCTCCCCCCGGCTTCAGGACAAGGCCTGTTTTTTCCGACTGGACTTGAGAGGAAAACTGTGCTTAGTACGGCAGACCAATATCATGCTCGGAGTTTCCATGAAGATCAAGACCCGCCTGTTGCTGCTTCCCGCCATTCCGCCTGCCCCGGGTTCGCTCACGCCGTTGAGTCACATAATGGGCAGCCGGCAGGCGGAGGAAAGGGCGCGGGAGTTGTCGAAAAAATAGATGAGTATGAACACGCCTGTTTTTGTCACACGCTCCATTGTGCCGGAGCCGGAGGAATACGAAAGGTATCTGGAGCGGATCTTCTCCTCCCGGCATCTGACCAACCACGGCAGTTGTTCAATCCAGCTGGAAAATGAGCTTGTGGCCCGCCTTGGCGTGCCCTGTATGGCGCTCTGCGCCAACGGCACCATGGCGTTGCAACTCGCCCTGCATGTCGCGGGTCTTGCGGGCAAAGAAGTCATAACCACCCCGTTTTCCTATGTGGCCACCGTTTCCGCGCTGCTCTGGGAAGGATGCGTTCCTGTTTTTGCGGATATTGACGAAGAAACGCTCTGCCTTGACCCGAAAAAGGTATCTGAAAAAATCAGCCCGGACACAGCCGGCATTTTGCCCGTGCATGTGTATGGCAATATCTGTGACGTCGACTCCCTGGGCAAAATCGCCGGAGCCGGGAATCTGACTGTTCTCTACGATGCGGCCCAGTGCTTCGGCAGTGAGTTCAGGGGACGGAGCGTTCTGGATTACGGGGATTATGCGACATGCAGTTTCCACGCCACCAAGGTGTTTCATACCGTGGAGGGTGGGGCGATCGTCGCCCACACCCCGGAGTCCCTCGAAGATCTCCGCCTCTTGCGGGCCTGCGGACATAAAGGCGATACGCATATCCGGCTGGGCATCAACGCCAAACTTTCCGAGCTGCACGCTGCTGTGGGCCTCAGTCTGCTGGACCGGGTGACGGAAAATATTGCAGGGCGGGCAAAAGTCAGCGCCATGTACGATGTCTGTCTTGCGGAATCCGGGGCGGTGCGGGGGCTGCGCCGCCCCGCGCTGCGGCCGGGGCTGACCTACAATTACGCCTATTACCCCGTGATTTTTGACGATGAAAAGACTGCCCTGCGGGTTGTGGAAGCCCTGAACAAAGATAATATTTTCCCCAGACGCTATTTTTATCCGGCCCTGAACACATTGCCGTACCTTCCCGATTATCAGCCCTGCCCGGTGGCGGAAAGCATCGCGCCGCGCGTGCTTAGTCTGCCGCTTTATGCGGAGCTGGAAGAAGCGGTTGTGGAAAAGATTGTGCGGATTATCCGTCAGGCGCTGTAAAACACAAGCCTGGAGAAAGTGGATGAATTTTGTTGAATTTTCCCACGTCCGGCTGAGCGCCATTGCCTCGGTCGTTCCCGCTGAAGAGATGCGTCTGGTTGATGAAGCCGCATACTACGGCGGAGATTTACGAAAAATTGACCGCATCCGCAAAATGGCCGGCATTGACCGCCGTCGCATCGCCCCGGAAGGGGTTACCTTTTCCGATTTGTCCATTCAGGCGGCGGAGACGCTTTTTAAGGAAAACAATGTCGACCGCAACGGCGTTGACGCGCTGATATGTGTCAGCCAAAGTCCGGATTATCCTGTTCCGGGCACGGCTTTTATCCTGCACAAAGCTCTGGGTTTGCCTCCTGCCTGCGCTGCCTTTGACATCAATCTGGGCTGTTCCGGATACATTTACGGCCTTTGGATGGCTTCATCCCTGATCGAATCCCGCGCCGGCCGCCGGGTGCTCCTGCTGGTGGGGGAAGTATATCACCGCTACATCAATCCGGCGAACCGGATAACAGCCCCCCTGTTTGGCGATGCGAGTACTGCCTCTCTGCTGGAATATGCGGATGACGCCGCGCCGCTTTCTTTTTCGATGGGCAGCGACGGCAACGGTTATGAGGCCATAATCCGGCCCGGCGGCGGAGCGCGCATTCCCCATCTGCCCGGCAGCCCGGACGACGCGGACTATCTCGCCACCGTTCCCGACGCAGACGGGAACCCCTGGACAGTTGGCGGCTACGGCAATCTCTGGATGGACGGTATGGCTGTCTTTGCCTTCACCATGACCGTGGTGAACGACCACATCCTTGCCCACCTCGCGCACAAAAACATTACACCCAAGAATTTGGATAAGCTGATTCTGCACCAGGCCAACAAACAGATTGTCCAAAATCTGGCCCTGAGTTGTGAATTTACCCCGGAACAGGCCCCCTGGGAAACCATGAGCAAATACGGTAACCAGGCAGGCGCGTCCATTCCGGTAACCATCTGCGATCAGCTTAAATCCGCCTGCGATGCGGGAGATCGACTCCGCCTCATGCTCTGCGGTTTCGGCATTGGACTTTCCTGGGGCTCGTGCCTGGGCGATTTTACCGGTCTGCACTGCACCGGGGTCCATGATTTTGTGCCGCAGACTTCCCCACCCGGTCGTGCGGAGCAAATTGCTTACTGGCACAAAAAATTCGAGGGAGAAGGCAATGGATAAACAGTCTTTTCTGGAAAACTTGCAGGATGCCCTGCAGCGTGATGATGCTCTGACGATGGATATGCGGCTTAAAGATGTGCCGGAATGGGATTCCCTGGCCATGATGGTAACGCTGGCCCTGGCGAAACGCGATTTCGGAAAAACCCTGGGGCTGAGCGCTCTCAAAAAGTTACAAAGCGTGGATGATTTGTATGCCCTGCTCACCGCGAAATGACCCTCTGCTTTCCTTTCACGCGGAGGATCGCATTCTGGTCACAGGCGCAAGTTCCGGCATCGGCGCGGCGATCGCCTTACGTCTCAATTCCTTGGGCGCTACGGTCATTGCCGGCGGGCGCAGTGCCGAAAAGTTGACGGAGGTCAAAGCCTCCGCCCCAAGACCGGAAAACTTTCACCCTGAAACGTACGACCTCACGGCGGATATGCAGGGAATGGCGCGCTGGGTAAAAAACTTGCGCGCAAAATACGGCATCTTAAGCGGCCTCGCGCACTCCGCCGGACGTACATTGACAGCATCCTTCATGCTCTATGATCTGGATGAAGCGCGCGGGCTTTTTGATCTGTTGTGCCATGCGCCGCTGCTGCTGACCAGGGAGATCCTTGACCGGCGCAACTGTCGGGCCGCTGCTGACGGCGGGACAAGCGTTGTCTATATCGCCGCCCTCGCGGGAACCGTCCCCAATAAAGGTCTGACCGTCTACAGCGCTGCCAAAGCCGCCCTTATTTGCGCGGCCCGCTGCATGGGCAAGGAGCTTGCCCCGCGCGGCATCCGCATAAATTGCATCTCTCCCGGTTTTGTACAAACTCCCATGCAGGAGGAAACCGCAGCCGTTCTGGGGGAAGAATATCTTCAGGCGGAAGAGGCCCTCTACCCGCTTGGGCTGGGGCAGCCTGAAGACGTCGGCAACCTGGCGGCCTTTCTTCTCTCGCCCGCCGCGCGCTGGATTACCGGACAGAACTATATCCTTGACGGCGGGCGGCTCCCGTGAAGGATCGCGTAATCATCATCGGCAACGCGGGCGCGGCCAGAGAATGTTACTGGATGTTGCGGGAAATTTTGCCGAAGCGGGAGGATCTGGTCTTTGGAGGATTTCTCGCCTTTGAAGGTTTTGCGGGCAACCTGAGTGATCTGGCGCATTTTTCTCTCGGTTCCGATGATGATTACCTTTCTTCCCCGCAAGATGTTTTCATCATCGGCATCGGACTTCCCGCCTTGCGCCTCAATGCCTACCATAAATGGAAAGAACGGGGAGGACGATTCATAAACCTCGTGCATCCTACGGTAATCATACGCGAAAACGCTGTTGTGGGAGAAGGCAATATTTTCACAAAAGACACCTTTGTGTCCTGCGATGTGAAGATAGGCCACGCCAATTATCTGAACGGCACCGTGATTGTCGGTCATGATGCGCGGATAGGTGACGGCAATTTTTTCGGGACCTTCAGCATTATTCTGGCTGATGCCTGCATCGGCTCGGGCAATAGTTTGGGCGTCCACGCAACGGTGCTTCCCAAAGCAAAGATCGGCGATGACAACATTATCGCGCCGGGCGCTTACGTATACAAAGGCTGCGGCGATAATTGCGTGATGGCCGGGAACCCGGCGCTGAAAATTTAACGCATTTCCCCGGCTTGAAGAATATCTGTCATTTCACCCACGTTTTTCATCGTCAATATATTTTTCAAGCTGAATTTATGTTTGAAGGCTTCTTCCACCGCGCAGATAAGCGTAATATGCGCGATTGAATCCCAGGCCTCAATGTCTTTTGCGCTGGTCGCGTCTGTTATGATCAGGGTATCGTCGTCAAATACCTCACGGAAAACGCCGCCAAGCCGGGTATGGATTTCCTGCCTCGTCATGCAGAATTCCTTGTCGCATCCTCGGCACAACCGGCGGCGTTTACAAATGTCTTATTTAACGTAAAACTTTCCGTAGCGGCGATAAATTTTCCCTGCCCTGCCGCGCTGAACCCCAATTTCTCATAAATATTTTCCACACGGGAATTCTTTGCCGTCTTGTCATACTCACCGACGACAAAGGCAAAGCCGTTCCGCTGCGCTGTTTCCAGCATCGTGTTAACAATGAATTCTTCCATGCCGCGCCCCAGCGCCCGGCAGGACATCAGCCAGGTGTCGACAAAAAGGGTGTCGGACCTTTGTTTTTCCATGACAACCACGCCGATCAATCCATAATCCGTGAATTTGTCCTGCAGGGTAAAATAAAGCGTGTACAAATTGCCGTTGTGCGCCGCCGCCGCGATTTCCGCCTCGGAATAACGGATCGCGCGTAAATTGAACTGGTTGGCGCGCTGCGTGAGTTGAGCGATGCGCGCATAATGCAGCTCGTCAAAGGGCCGCGCCGCAGCCGTCATACCGAGATCCCGCAGGTACTCGTCATAGGTCGCATACCGCGTGAGGCTTTCCGCCGCTTTCGCCGCCGCCTGATACAAGGCTGTCCTCTGTGTATCCGCCGCGGAGAATGAAGTTGTTTCAAACAGATTGAGGTTCTGCAAACAGGTCAGGTACAAGGCGGGATCCTCCGGCAAATCCGGCACGGTGATCTCCGGGATCAGACTCCTGACAGCGGCGCGTTCAAAGGGGCTGTCGTCAACAAAGACCATGCTGTCCATACTGATATTCATAGTTTCCCGGATGCGGCGGATATTGCCCGCCTTGTCCTCCCAATTAGCGACAAACACAGCTATATCTTCCAGGCGGAGAACCATTTCGTCGTGCCTGACAAAGGGCTCTTTCGCGATATTTTCGTCATTTTTGCTGCATACGGCCAAAAGGATT
>JAISKK010000032.1 GCA_031260965.1 Desulfovibrio sp.
TTGCTGTGATGGAAATATAATGCCATGAATCTATATATATGTCAACACTCTCGTTTTCCAGTGTCCACTTGGTGCAGTATCATGGCACCGTGAACCTTTATAAGAACGGCCACGTAGACGTGTCATATTTGTTTTTGCTGAAGACTCATCAAGGAAAACAAGCCGCTCCGCCGGAGTTTTCAGAACACGCGCCCAGTCTTTTCTGGCTTCAGCTATGTCTTCGCGTTCTTGCTCGCTGGCCTTCAGAGTTTTTTTGAAGCGAAAACCTAGCCGTTTCAACTCTCTATGCACTGACATCAATGAACAGTTTTTAGAAAAAGCCTCTTTAATCTCAACTAATGTTATGTCGGGCTTGCTTTTGACCAGTTCGGCAAGGCGTTCGCATTCCTGATGGGAGAAAGCTTTTGCCATATGCCCGCGCTGTTCTGGTGTAAGTTTGCCATTGTATCTGAATTCACGAACCCAGCGAACAATAGCGGTTCTATGAAATCCCAAAATGTCCGCAATCTGCTGTTGGTTTGCTTTACCTGAAAGATATGCCTCAACCGCTATTTTTCGGATCTCTTGATTAGCAATTTTCATGGGCTGGAAAATAACAGATTATCTAGATTATTTCAAGAGTTATTTGCTCTAGAGATATGATGATTGAACGAAGCTGAACAAAGGTCTGTCCATCCATGCAACACGTGGATTATACTCTGAGTATAATAACCAGGCACAGAGCCACAATCAAGGAGGACAGACCGATAAAAAAGATACTCTATGTAGGTATGGACGTCCACAAGGAAAGTATTTCCATCGCGACTGCGGGGGAAGGCGAAGAGGTTCGTCATTATGGGACATGCCCGAATCATTTTGACGCACTGGATTCGGTAGTCAGAAAATTGGTCGGGACAGGCCACATCCCGTATTTTGTATATGAAGCCGGACCTAGTGGATACACGATTTATCGGCATTTACTAGATAACGGCCTGGACTGCATGGTGGCGGCTCCATCGTTGATACCCAGGAAAGCCGGGGACAGGATAAAGACCGATAAGCGGGATGCAGCCATGTTGGCTCGCTTGCTCCGGGCCGGAGAACTGACAAAGGTTCATGTTCCTGATGCTGACGATGAAGCGGTGCGAGATATGTTCAGAGCGCGTTGTGATGCCAAGCAAATGGAGAAAACAGCTCGGCAAAATTTGTTGAGTTTTCTGCTTCGGATCGGGAGGCCGTATACCGGAAGCAGACATTGGACAAAGATGCATTTTCGTTGGCTGTATTCGCTGAGCTTGCCATCTACCCACCAACTGGTTTTGCAGGAATATCTTGATACGATTGAACAATGCGGTGCGCGTATACTCCGTTATGACGGCATGTTGCAGGGAGTGGTAGGGCAGTGGAAACGGGAACCTGAAGTCAGAAAGCTACAGACTTTGCGAGGAGTATCGTTTCTTTCTGCAGTGGGTATTATTGCGGAATTGGGTGATCTGCGTCGCTTTACATCTGCGCGGCAACTTATGGCTTATGCCGGGCTGGTATCATCAGAAAATTCGAGCGGCAGGAAGGTGAGACGAGGGAGCATAACCAAGACCGGCAACAGAAATGTGCGCTGGTTACTTGTGGAGTCAGCCTGGAGCTATCGCCTCAAGGCGCGCAAGAGTGCGCATCTGCTGAAACGCCAGGCAGGAGTGAGCGCTGAAGTCGCCGAGTTGTCCTGGAAAGCACAGGTGCGTCTGTGCAGTCGCTATCAGCGATTACTCCAAAAGGGTAAACCCAAGGGAAAGGTCATTGTCTGCATAGCACGTGAATTGGCGGGATTTATCTGGGCATTAGGGAATTTTACAAGTCAAGAAGAACCAAGAGTCATAAAGGCAGCCTGATAAGGAAAAATACATAACCAGTATCACGGGCTCTTAACTTGGTCACATATTTGCAGGGAAGGAGAAAGGCGCAGCCACGGTCAGGAAAACCCTCGCGAATTGCTTGGGCGGCTGTATGGGCCACGCCCGATTAGAGATAGAGGCACTTCCGCGACGAACACGATATCATGCGGTACCCAACCCGCGCATAACAGAGTGATCAACCGTCATCCAAGCGCTTCGCCATCTCCTACCTGCAAAGCACAACCCTCGGAAACTTCGAGGCTGGATAGACGTATGCTTATTGACAGGGTTCAATAATAACAGGCTATTCCAGGGAATCAAAGTATGCGGGTCAGGCGAAAAATGGAGGGGGGGGACAACGATTTCCTTATGTCGGCATTAGCGGCCAAGGCATGTTGATTTTCATGCGATTGCCTTGGGCGGTCGGGCGGGCGCATTGCCTGGGAAGAATTTATAGGATATAGCAACAGCGGTGTGAACTTCGGAAAATGCTCGGGCTGTTTTTACAGGAGGAGATATGCCGGTAAGCAAAGAACAGGTTCTGGCAACGGCGGTCCTGTGCAGGCTGGACCTTGCGTCCGATGTCGCGGGCGAGGACGCGGACAAGCGCGTTGAACGTCTGGCCGCGCAACTGGACGCCGTTATCGGCTACATGGATATACTGAACAAGCTGGACACGGAAAATATTGAGCCTTTGTATTCCACCCTGCAAAATCCCGCCCCGCCCCGCGCGGATGTGGCGGAAAAGAAACGCGTGGCGGATGAGATACTGGCCAACGCTCCGGAGCGCAGGCAGGATTTTTTTGTTGTGCCGCCGGTTATTTAAAATACCAACGCTGTTTTCCGCTGTCTGCACAGGCGGCGTAGCGCATTGACGGAGAAAAAATGACTCCTCTCCATACGCATAATCTGACCGGGATCCGGGACATGCTGGGCCGGGGTGAGGTCCGGCCTTCTGAGGTTCTCGAATCCTGCCTTGAGCGTCTTGAGAACACAGAGCCACAAATTCACGCCTGCCTGACCGTTTGTGCGGATGATGCCAGGGCGCAGGCCGCAGCCCTGGAGGCCGAGGGTCGGTCCAGCCCCGCCAAGGCCCTGTGGGGTGTGCCGCTGACGGTCAAGGATGTGCTCTGCACCAAAGGGGTGCGGACGACGGCCGCCTCCCGCATTCTGGAAAATTTTGTTCCGCCTTATGACGCCTTTGCAGTGGAACGCCTGAAGGCGGCGGGGGCGATTATTATGGCCAAGACGAACCTGGACGAGTTCGCCATGGGCTCAAGCACGGAATTTTCCGCTTTCGGCGGCACAAATAACCCCTGGGACACGGCCCGTATCCCCGGCGGATCAAGCGGCGGTTCGGCGGCCTCGGTCGCCGCCCGGCAATGCTTCGGCTCTCTGGGCACGGACACCGGCGGATCCATTCGCCAGCCTGCCGGCCTGTGCGGCTGTGTGGGGATAAAACCCACTTACGGGCGGGTGTCCAGATACGGCGCCATAGCCTACGGCAGTTCTTTCGATCAGATCGGTCCACTGGCCCGTACGGTCAGGGACTGCGCTCTGCTTTTGTCCGTTATAGCAGGCTATGATCCGCGTGACGCCACTTCCTGCGATACGCCGGTGCGCGATTACACGGCCGCCGCCGGTCGGGTGGGTTTAAGCGGGATTACTTTGGGGCTGCCTGTGGAATATTGGGGGGAGGGACTCTCGGCGGAGACGGAAAAAGCCTGTCGCGCGGCTGTGAACATAGCTGCCGACCTGGGCGCGAAAATCAAGGAAATTTCTCTGCCGAGTCTGCCTTACGGCATCGCCGCTTACTATATCCTGGCCTCGGCCGAGGCCAGCACCAACCTGGCCCGTTATGACGGAATGCGCTTCGGTCTGCGTGTGCCGGGCGCGGACCTTGCCGGCACTTATGTGGCGTCGCGTTCAAAAGGCTTCGGCGAGGAAGCGCAGCGGCGCATTTTGCTCGGAACCTACGCTTTGTCATCCGGCTATTATGACGCCTATTATACCAAGGCGGCCAAGGTGCGCAGGCTTATAGCCGAAGATTTCGCCAAAGCGCTGGAGCAGTGCAACGCCCTGCTGGCGCCGGTCAGTCCGGTTACAGCCTGGAAGCCGGGGAGCGTTACGGACCCCCTTTCCCAGTACAAGATGGACATTCTGACCATCGGTCTCAATCTGGCCGGTCTCCCCGGTCTGGCTTTGCCCGCCGGTCTGGGCGAAGATTCCGGATTGCCGGTCGGCTTGCAGATTTTCGGCCGAGCCTTTGATGAAGCCGGGATCATCGGCATAGCTTCGGCCCTGGAGTCGGCCCTGCCCGGACTTGGAGAGCCGAAAGGCCTTTTATAAATTTTTTCCTGATTACGTACTAAAATAAGCTCTTGTATTGTGATTCAGCATGATGTAACATCATGTAAACACAAGAGATAATGATGCTCGTAATTTTGTTCAGTTTCAAAAAGGGATAAGTGATGCAGATTTTGACTGCTTGTACGCACAGAAGAGCAGCGCCGTGAATGAAAATACTTTCCTTGTGGACTACCATACCTACATAGAGTATCTTTTTCAGCGGTCTGTCCTCCTTGATTGTGGCTCTGTGCCTGGTTATTATACTCAGAGTATAACCCACGTGTTGCGTGCCCCGCGATCCGGGGAGTATAATTTCCGGGCAACCAGCGAGAGGGGAAGGAAAAATTGCTACAGGACATCTTTCCGCAACAACTTGATTTTCCAAGCAGAAATAGAAAAACTTACGCTCGGCCTCTGCCGCTTTACAAGCAGATAGTCGCGCATATTGAGCAGGCCATCGAAAACGGCGTCCTCTGCGGCGGCGAGCGGCTGCCTTCGGAACGCACCCTCGGCGCGCTCCTGCGCGTCAATCGCTCCACAGTGGTTCAGGCCCTGAACGATTTGACGGACAGGGGAATTTTGCTGCGCAGACTTGGCAGCGGGACTTATGTAAACAAGGAAAAGTGGGGACTGCGCCAGTATCCGCTTCTGAACTGGCGTTCACCGGCCCTGGCGGGCGCGGACCCGGCGGCGGCGGCCCAGGCGCGGTTGGTGGCAGCATACCGGACAAAGGCCCGGCAAAAGGGCGGACGGCTGGACGATTGCTCCGGAAGCGATCTGGCGGCGGATCTTCTACCCGCCCTGGCTACTCCTGCACAGGCCTGGCGAGAGGTATTGAGCCGGGAGGTTGACAGCGAAGGCGCGCTCACCGGTCTCGCTTCCTTCAAGGAGGCCGTACAGCAACATCTGCGCGTCAACATTGGTTTGACAGTGGATCAGGAGCAGATCCTCATCACCTCCGGGACGCGTCAGTCCCTTTTTCTGATCAGCCAGTGTCTGCTCAAGCCCGGAGACGCCGTAGGCATTGAAGCCCCTTCATATTTTTATTCCCTGCCCCTTTTTCAGGCTGCGGGACTGCGTCTTTTTGCCCTGCCCATTGACCGGGACGGGGTGATCCTGGACGGCCTCGACGCTTTGGTCGCCCGGCGCGGGATCAGGATGCTCTTTCTCAACCCGGTTTTCCAGAATCCCACCGGCCATTTGATGAGCAAGACGCGCAAGGAGGAGATCGCGCGCTACTGTGAAGCCCGCCGTCTGCCCATTGTGGAGGATGACGCGTACAGTCTGCTCTCTTTCTCCACAGGCGCTGACTTTGCTCCCATAAAACGCCTTGGTTCAGGGGAACAGGTCATTTATATCGGCTCCCTGTCCAGTTATATGGGCGGAGGGGTCCGGGCCGGCTGGCTGGTCGCGCCCCAGGGCATAGTGCGCAAACTCGGGGAGGTGCGTCTGCATATGGACGCGGGCTTGAGCGTTTTGCCGCAACTTCTGGCCGAAAGTTACCTGCGCCGGACTTGCCCGGACCACTCGCTTTTTTTACGCCCCCGTCTGGCCCGGCGCGCCGCCGCCCTGCGGGACAGGATTGCCGCTGAACTGTCGGGGCGTTTTTCCTGTTTTCCCCCCCAGGGCGGGCTTTATCTGTATCTTTATGCCCGGAAACAGTGGGAAAAAGAAGGACTGACCTTACTTGAGGACTTACTGCGCCGCGGACTCGTCCCGGCCCTGGGTCTGGGTTTTGGCGACAGCGCCGCAAATTTCTGCCTGAATTTCAGCGGAATAAAAGACAGTTAAAAAGCCTGTATTGATCCGGAATATGATAAATTACAGCGCGTAAACCTGGCAGCAGGCGATAGGCATTCGCCTGGAATATATTTTCGTTGGTTTTCGTCTTATATTATTTTGCTTATAAAATTAGCTAATTATCTGCAATAGTCTTTCTTGCATTTTCATATTTTTTCGTCTATTTTAAGTTTTGGTGTGGGGAAGAGCAATGGTGTGGGGAAAAGGAGAACGGGATGGCAGAAAGAATCAAGACTCCATATAAAGGCGTTTTTTACCGCGAAGAATTGCGGATTGGCTCAGAGGTAAAAACTGAGAAAGTTTATTATATCCGATACCGGCAAGGCGGCAGGGATTCAAAACAAGTTGAGGAGCCTGTGGGCAGAGAAAGCACAGGCATGACCGCTGCCAGGGCAAACGCTGTCCGCTCAGACCGGGCGCGTGGCAAGGAGCAAACCAACAAAGGAAAGCGCGAAGCCTTTGAAGCCGTCAAGAAGGCTGAGGAAGAACGGCCTACCATTGCCCGCCTATTTGATCTTTATGACGCGGCAGTGAGCCGGAAAAGTTTGCACAAAGAGCGTCTGGTTTACCTAAAACACATTGCTCCTATATTTGCCGACAAAATACCGGATGAACTTGTGACCCTTGATATTGATCGGCTCAGGCTGTCAAAGCTGAAAACTCTGCGGCCGCAAACCGTAAGGCAGATTATCGGTATGCTGAGCCGGGCTATCAATTATGGGGTGAAAAAAGGTTATTGCCCACAACCTAACCCGTCCCGTCTGCATTTTGAGTACCCAAATGTTCATAACATCAAGACGGAAAATTTAAGCCATGATGAAATGACGCGCTTTATCCAGGCTCTTGATGCCGAACCCGACCAAAATGCTGCCGGGATTATACGGCTTGCACTGACAACCGGAATGCGGAAAGGCGCAATTTTGGCCTTGCGCTGGGATGACGTGGACTTTGAGCGCGGATTTATAACCCTGCAGGGAAGATCGGCCAAGAACAAAAAAACCGAGCGCATACCGTTGTCCAGTGCTACACGCGCGGTTTTGGAAAGCGTTGAACGCACTGACAGTCCATTCGTTTTTCCAGGACCGGGTGGCGAGGAGCGCAAATCATTTGTGCTTATGCCTCGAAGGGTGCGCGACCGGGCCGGACTTCCAAAAGACTTCCGTCCACTGCATGGATTGCGGCATACCTTCGCAAGCTGGCTGGCGTCCAGTGGCGCGGTGGACCTATACACGCTGCAAAAGCTCTTGACCCATTCCAGTCCACAAATGACGCAACGCTATGCCCACTTGGCGGATGAAGCTCTGCAGCGGGCGGCGGCGGTGGCCGGGGATATTTTTCAGGGGGTGAGCGGGACAGGACCGGAAGCCGTCAAGGTGCTGCCTTTCAAAAAAGCGCAAGGTTAGTCATTTGGCGTGACCAACTATTGGAACCCATGTCCACCCTTTTTGTCAAAAGTACGCTTGCGCCGGATGAACCAGAATCATTTCCACACGGGAGGAGGGATACAGCCTGAAAATTGGGTAAAAACTACCCATCCCGGTGCCTGAAATGAATTGCAGCTTGACAAAATATATAGTATCGTTAGTGATACTAAAAAGGATAGGGCATGAGCATTATTGACAAGACCCTGGAGCAAATGCGCGATGCGCCACAAAATGTGCGCTATGCCGATCTTGCAAAAGTGTGTGGGCATTATTTCGGCCAACCACGTCAGCAAGGCACAAGTCATGCTGTTTATAAAACATCATGGCAGGGCGATCCCCGCGTCAATATCCAGTGCGGTGGGGACGGCAAGGCAAAACCCTATCAGGTCAAGCAAGTGCTGGCGGCCATAGACCGTCTGGAAGGAGAAATACAATGAACGTCAAACAATATGCCTATCGGGTAATCTGGTCGGAAGAAGATCAGTCATTTGTGGGCCTTTGCGCCGAGTTCCCCAGCCTGTCATGGTTAGAGGAGGAACAGGAAACAGCCCTGCGGGGAATTGTTACGCTAGTCAACGATATCGTTGCGGACATGCGGACGAATGGAGAACCCGTACCCGACCCTTTGGCCCTGCAGAAATATTCCGGCAAGTTTATGGTGCGTACAACGCCAGAAACACACCGCCGGCTTGCCATGCAAGCTATGGAAGCGGGAGTTAGCCTGAACCGGCTTATCAATAGCAAACTGATGGAACAAAGGGTCGGTTTAGGTTGATCTTGTGAATTGTGGATGCCGCAACACAAGGGAGTGTGCTCGCGCTGTGGACGCAAATCTCGCTGTTGAAAAAGAAACTGGAGAAAGACAGCGGCGGCGCGATAAGCATCGTTGCCACGCTTTCAGGTTTGCTCGTTCAGTCTTGACTTTTCTCCATCCTTTTTTTTAGCCTCAAATTCAAGCAGGTCTGCCAAGTTCAAAGCTGCTCGCCGGGGATATTTTCCAAAACGTGACCGGGGGAAATACTGAGGCCAAGGTCTTGCCTTTCGAAAAAGCGGGACTGGCCGGAACCCAATAAAACGAAGCGCCGGCGGAGTGAGGATCTTCCCTCCGGGTGCACCTGTGCACATCCTTATATTGTATTTTTTTCATGAGCAGGGGCCAGGGGTGCAACCCCGGCAAGGTGTGCGGGTGTGGGACACACACGCACACCTTGTTTCAATTCTCTTCAATGCTCTGGTATCGTCCGGGGATCAAGTGGTCCAAGGGGATGACGGAAGAGCGGGCGAAAATTTACGCGGCGGATTATGACGAGCGGCAATACCGGCGTTCGCTTATGGAGCGGGGCGGGGCGCTATACGGACTCCCCGGAACGGTTGCCGGCTTTTTCGCCGGGATGCTGGGCAATCTGCCGGACCCGGTAAACCTTGTGGGTTTCACGGGCGGGCTGGCGGCTTCGGTCAAGGCGGCGACCAGGGCGGGGAAGGTGGCGCGGGGCGCGGCTTTCGGGGCGCTTGAAGGCGCGGTCTCCAACGCGGCCGTGGATCTGATCGTTTTGCCGGACCTTGAGAAGCGCGGGGACGACATCAAGTTTGCGGACTATGCCCTGGATATGGTTTTCGGCGCGGCCCTGGGCGGACTGCTGGGCGGAGCGGGCGGCTGGCTCGGCTCACGGGTCCACAAGGAAACGGGCTTAAGCGCAACGGAAGTTGCCCGCATGAATATCCCGCAGCAGGACAGGCGGGTTTTGCTGGATACCTTTGAGGTGGTGAAGACGGACGCGATTAACGGCGATCCGGTGAATGTTCTGGAGATCAGGGGCGCGCCGGAGGCCATAGCCAGGGCTTATGACTCCGTGCGGGACAACCCGACGGGCGGCCCGGCGGATGAGGTAATGGCCGTGCTGAGTTCCCCGGAATTTGAAAGGATAGTTCTGGAACGGGGGGCAGCCGCTTTTGACAAAGACGGCAATATTGTTATCCGGGGCAGCCTTATTAAAGACATGGGCTTTGACAGGGCTGGCTTTGGGCTTGTGAAAATTATCTGGAGACACGGGGAAAAGAACGGGGACACACGCCCGGACGCGTCAATATTTAGGGTCACAAAAGAGGATGTTCTGAGCCTCTCCCAAATTTTGGAAGGTTATGCCCCTGTCACTACCGGACGCGGGGGCAAAAGTAATACTTGGGTAATTGACGGCGGTAATGGGACACGCCTTG
>JAISKK010000124.1 GCA_031260965.1 Desulfovibrio sp.
AACACCGCCTTTCCAAACGGATCGACAACGATCAGGTTAATGCCCTGGCCAAAAACTATCCTGTGGAGGTAGCTATCATCCATAGCGCCGTTTCACAAAGCAAAAGCCTTTATAAAGGCAAAACGGAATTCTTTGCGGCTTTGGAACGGGTTTTGCGCTCTCAGACAATATTACAGCACAACGGGAGGAAACAACGTATCAACCCTCAGGCGGCTCCTGATTTTACCCTTGACGGGGTGTGCCTGGAAGAAGGTTCAGCCGTAAATCTGTTGGCAAAATTCCGCCGGGTAGATGCCGCCATGCGGGCAAGCGATTCCATCCGCCCTGGTTGCGGCACCATGCTTTTCTACGGCCCCCCTGGGACCGGCAAAACAGCCTTGGCCCGCTATCTCGCGAAAGAACTGGATCGAGAATGCGTTGTCGAGCGGGCCAGCGATCTGCTCAGCCCCTATGTGGGCGTGGCGGAACAACAGGTGGCCGAGGCGTTCAGAAAAGCCGAAAACGAGGGGGCGGTGCTGGTCATAGACGAAGCGGACACCTTCCTCTATACCCGCGACATGGCCCAACACTCCTGGGAAAGCAGCCTGGTCAACGAATTCCTTACCGCATTGGAAGAATGTCGCTGCTTTTGCGTCTGCACTACCAACAGGCGGGACAACCTTGATGCCGCCGCCATGCGGCGCTTTTCCCACAAAGTCGCTTTTGCCTATGCCGGGCGGGAGCAAGTTCAGGCATTGTATGCCGGGTTGCTGGCCCCCAGCTGCGCTGATCCGTTACCACAGCGATTGGAAAATGAGTTGCTCGCTCTCGACAGGCTCACTCCGGGAGATTTCCACGCGGTACGTTCACAATATGACCCGCTGTTTGTGGATGCTTCGGAAGTAAACCACAAGCTCCTTATTGATGCACTCGCCAAAGAACAATCCTTGAAAGTTGAGCAAAAGACGCGGCGTATCGGCTTTGGCGGCTGACTTTACCCTGTAAGGTTGTGATAATTATTAAATTGTTCCATAATTTTATTGACATTAAGGAGTTATTCTGTGGGGAAAAAATGGAATCCTGACGCCAAGCCGTCTGAGAAATTGCTTTCCATGTATAGCATGCTGCTGTTCAGCGGCAGGGAAGCGAGTCTCAGCGAACTTTCCGCAGAGCTTGACTGCTCCAAACAAGCTGTCTTGCGTCTTATAAACCAGTTGGAAGCCTCGCGCTTCGGCAAGCTTCTCCATGACAAGCGAGGGCGGGAGTCCGTCTATCGTCTTGACAGACCCAGGAATCTGCCCAAACTCAGCCTCAATGCCGAAGGACTGCGCCAACTGGCCCTTTGCAGAGATTTTATGTTGCACCTTCTGCCGGAGTCCATGCGCAAGGTCGTAGACACGACTTTACAACAAGCCTCGGCGTATCTTCCGGAGGATGAAGCTTCCGCCAATATGGCTTCCATCGGAGAATCTTTTGCCAAGGGCCGTATAGACTATTCGCCGTTTCAGGAAATGCTGCAATCCATTATCAAAGCCATTCGCCTGCACAAGGTCTGCGCAGTGCAGTATAAATCATCCATACACGGCGAGACAAAATCGTTTGAATTCGTTCCTAAGCGGCTTGTGGCCTACCGGGAAGCCATTCACATTCACGGCTGGATCATTTCCGAAAAAGGCGCTGCATCTCCTTTATTTGAGAAGCCCACGAATCTTGCGCTGCACAGGTTGCAAAAGGTTCTTGTTACTCGACGAGGCGCCGCGCACATTCCAGACGTGGAAGAGGAATACAAGGGAACTTTCGGTCTGATAGAAAATAAGCCTTTCTCCGTGCGGGTAAAGTTTTCTCCTGCGGCAGCCACCTATGTCGCCGAGAGGGAATGGAGTGAAGATCAGAAAGCGGCCATGCATAAAGACGGTTCCGTTACGCTGACCATGACCGCCCGCAGTTCGGTCGAAGTGATTGCCTGGGTGCTGAGTTTTGCCGATGCGGCGGAACTGCTTTCCCCCAAGTGGCTCAGGAGAGAACTGGCGAAACACGCCGCAACGCTTGCAACCAGATATGAACAAAAGGGGAAGCAATGAGCGATGTAAAATTGTGCATCCATCGGGCGGCGGACACCATAGGCGGGAACTGCATTGAAATTGCGGTTCCATCCGGCGAGCGTATTTTGCTGGATGCCGGGCGACCTTTGGACACGCCCGATGATGCCCCAACGCCCATACCGGCAAGCCTTGATATTGGCGGCCAAGTTTTGGGGGTGCTTCTCTCGCATGCCCATACCGATCATTGCGGCTTGCTTGGCGTTCTCCCTGCAAGCTGGCCCGTCTTTTGCGGAGAGGCCACGGAAGTTTTATTGAACCTGTCCGCCGTCTTGCGCAAAGAAAGTATTCGCCAGCAATGCACTCATTGGCGAAGCGGCAAAGCTCTTTCCATTGGCCCTTTCACCATTACGCCATATCTCATTGACCACTCCGCATTTGATGCCTATGCCCTGCAAATTGATGTGGGAGGCAAAAGGATTCTTTATTCCGGAGATTTCCGCGCCCATGGCCGGAAAGCAACGCTCACGAAAGAACTGATAAAAAATCCGCCCAAAAATCTGGATGTCCTTATTATGGAGGGGACTAACCTGCCCGCTTCTGGAACAACGGCAAAAGGAACAGCAACGGAAGCGGAGCTTGAAGAAGATTTTGTCCGTCTGTTCAAAGAAAGTAAGGGTCGAATTTTTGTAAGCTGGTCTTCCACAAATATTGACAGGACAGTTACGCTGTATCGGGCCTGTATAAGAAGCGGGCGTGTCCTCGTTCCCGACCTGTTTTGCGTGATGGTGCTGATGCGCCTTGGCAAATTCGCCAAGATTCCACAGCCGGACTGGGAAGGCGGTCATATGCGGGCAGTGGTCACCAGCCGCATGAAGTATCTGGCAGAACCCCTGGGAGAACCGGATATCGTTGATAACCTGAAAAAGTATAATGCCGCCATGAGCGCGGCCAGACTTGACAAGACTCCGGAAAAATGGGTTATCATGACCCGCAACAGCCTGGTGGACGACTTTATCCGCAAGGGGGTGATGCCAAATAAAAATGACGTTTGGGTCTGGTCACAATGGAAGGGATACCTGGAGCAAGAATCATCACAAAAAATGAAAGATTTTTTTGTCCACTGCCCAATGGAGTATATTCACAGCAGCGGGCATGCTTCGCCGGATGTGTTGCAGCTGTTCGCCGAGTCCATGAGGCCGAAAATACTCATTCCGGTGCATGGAGAGGCGTGGAGGGAGCATAAGGCTCTATTTTCCAATATTCAAATTCTCCAAAATGGAGACTGGTTAGAACTATAGGAGGTTAACCATGGAACGCATACTTTCTGAAGAGTTTGAAAATGATCTTTTAAGCGGTAAACTTGCCGCCTTACTTGCCAGAGTAAAAAATGACAATACGCTGATGTTGGCGATTCGTAAAAAATATATCAACATATACTATCGTGGGGGAAGCCTTTTAAATCTGTCGGAAAAATCAGAACATAAATATGAAGCATCGTTTGATGCGAAATATGCAAAAGGTTCAATATTTAACGTGCCGGATTCACCAAAACCGATTCTTACCCAGGATGATATCCAAAAATGGATCGATAGTTTTCCCATACGCAAGCAGATTATGGATTGTTGGTTTACTGAAAACCCAAAAATGGAGCGGGAATTCCAACAGCTTGTCGTTCGCGAAAATAACTATTCGTCTATTTCCAATGAAACCGAATATTTCATCTGGGATATCGAATTTGCAGAGCCAGAGCTTGGCGCAAGATTTGATCTGTTGGCTTTTGATTGGCCAGCAAGTAACCGCAAATCCGGTGATGTTCGCTTGGCACTCATCGAAATGAAATATGGCGATAAGGCATTAAAGGGAGATGCTGGAATTGTTGAGCATCTGGAACAGTTCCGCCAACTCTTATCGGATAGTGATAAATGGAAAAAACTTTGCGATATGGCTGAAGGACAAATCAATCAGCTCAACAGGCTTGGCTTGCTTCGGCATACAAAGGGTGACGAACGCAATTTCACCGTGAATAAAGAAAAACCCCAGGTGATATTTCTTTTTGCAAACCACAACCCGCGTTCAGAAGCACTGCGCAATGAACTGAAATCACTAGAGGCGTCCGATTCATTCTCCACCCTGCGTAGCCTTTGTGATATTCGTTTTTTTATTGCCAGTTCTGCTGGATATGCCATGCACAGTGATTGTATGGCTGATCTGGATAAATACAAGGAATTTATGAAGGCCTTAATATGAATAAGTTGACAAGCAGATGGAGGGCATCAATAAAAGAAAAATATCGCAAAGAAAAAAAGATAGCCATTGATCTCGGGGCTACGAATACTCGTGTATACGTTAAGAGGCAAGGCTTTGAGGTTTGTGAACCTTCAGTCGTAGCTGTAAAAAAGGACATGCACGGTAACAATGTTATACTGGCTGTCGGTCATGAAGCTGAACACATGATTGACAATGCTCCCGACGACATCCGGGCGGCTCGCCCTATGAAAGATGGCGTTGTTGCAGATTATGAAGTCATCGAAGCCATAATTCGACACTGTATTGGCAAGGTACACAATTCTCGACATCTTGCTCGTCCAGACATCATGATTTGCGTTCCGACAGGAATTACTCTTGTGGAAAAGCGCGCCATCGAAGAATCAGCCAGATCGGCTGGTGCGTGTAATGTCCATTTTATTGAAAATGCCTTGGCTGCCGCTATCGGCGCTGATTTGCCAGTATCACCCAAAGTGGTGGTGGACATAGGTAGTGCTGCCACGGAAGTAGCGGTTATAGCCTCCTCTGGTATCGTCTGTTCGCGTTTGCTGCGTGTTGGCGGGGACAATATGACAGAAGCCCTCAGGAGCTATATCAAGCGTCAGTATAATATGCTGATTGGCGAATCCCTGGCCGAGCGGATTAAAATTCAAATTGCTTCGGCCTGTCCACAGGATCCGAAGCAGCAGATTGAGGTCAACGGGCGCGACATGGTTACAGGCAACCTGCAGAATATCATCATTACCTCGGGTGAAGCCTGTAAAGCTATTTCATATCTGGTGGACAGCATCGTGCAGTCCATTCGTACTGTTCTGGAACAGACCCCACCGGAACTGGCGGCGGATATTGTTGACAATGGTATTATGCTGACAGGTGGTGGCGCGTTGCTTAACGGGCTTGCACAATTGTTGAAGGAAGCAACTTCCCTGCCGGTCACATTGGTGGATGATCCGCTTTCGACCATCATCTTGGGCGCGGGCAAGGCACTGGAAGATCCACTCATTCCCGATAAATGATCCGATGCGTCCAAGATAATAGGTTACAAAATGTCACTTAAACAGAATCAATTATGGAATTAGGAAAAAGCCCATGTCAGATTTCGTCCATCTGCACTGTCACACAGAATACAGCCTCCGGGACAGCACCTTACGCATCAATGACCTGTGCGCCAGGACCAAATCCTTCGGGATGCCGGCTGCGGCGATTACCGACCACGGCA
>JAISKK010000144.1 GCA_031260965.1 Desulfovibrio sp.
CGGCCAATTCATATAAGCGCCGCTTTCAACGCATCAAACCTGGAGAGGGCGTTCGCTGTTTGCTGAATAGCTTCGGTCGTTATTTTTTGTGGTATATCCACTACCGAAGCGGCCTGAATCAGGTCGGAATCCGAAATATCTTTCCCTTTGCCGTTGACCATGGCTGAATGTTCGCCATTAAAGCCCACAGATGGCGTAAGGTCGTAAGCAGGCGCAAACTTCCACCGCCCGGCAGCATCCAAAAGGAATGAAAAGTTCTTGGAGTGGTCATCCCGGTTGCCGGACTTGACGTTGAACACCATCAGCCGAACCATCTTTTCCACTTCCCGCACATCGCGCGTCAAGGCCTTGGTCAGGCGAAGCAGGTTTTCATAATCCAGTGTCGGCTGTCTGTGCGAGGCGTGCAGCAGACCGGCTGCGGTGTGAACATGCACTTTCTGGCTGTTCTCGCGGTCAAAGCGGCGGACGCCGAAAAAACCTGCCGTTGTTTTCGAGCGAAAAAGCCTCGTCTCGGGCATCTCCACCCCGGCCTCACGCGCCATAAGGGAATATATGTACTCGATAAGTCCCTGATCCTGGCCCTCCTCACGAGCGTGGAACTTGATGAGCCACGGGGAGAAGCCTTTACCGCCAGTACCGTCCGGCACGACTTTTGAGCCGCCATCCGAAACGTCGGCCAGGATCTTTGGCCGTGCACCGCCGGAAGAACCGCCCAGTTTGAGCAGGTCGAACACCACTTCCAGTGAAGCGTCTCCCTCGGCCAAAATATTCCGGGCTTCTTCCGCCAGGCCGTCCAATTGCAGGGAGGAAGCATCAAGCGCGGTTTGCATTTCCTGACCGGGTATGTATTCCATGGCACCCATGCCTCCGGCCCCGACCATGGAGAGCCGCTGCAAAGGCGAAATTTCATGCAGACTTTCCCCCTGAGCGCGTAATGCTCTATCCAACAGGAGCAACCCCCAGCCGTCAGGCAGACTGTCGTTGAACACACCGGGCAGACCGTCGAAAACCCGCTCTTTGTCTTCAAAAACACCTGACTGTAGTGGCAGCTTGAACGGGGAAAGCTCGATACCTGAACCGAGAAAATCCGGATCATATTCAAAGAGAATGGCTCGGTTCCGTTCGGCCAATCTGCCGACATAGCGCCGTGTTCCGCGCAGGTTGCAGAAAACATCCAAAGTATCAACTCTTGACTGGCTCATTCTTTTTCCTGCTGCTGCGTTTACGCTTTTTGGGTTCAGGGGCGAGCAGGCTGGCTGAAACAGTTTGTCCGGAGAACACGTTGTCGAAATCGCCGAGAGACCCCAGCACCAGAGCGATTTCCAGCAGAGACGGAAAAGAAACAAGACCACTGCTCTCAAAGCGCTTGATGGAACCAAGGCTTACGCCGCTGCGTTCTGCCAGTTCCATTTGCGATATATTGAGAGCAAGGCGGCGCTCTTTGGCCTTGGCCGCGATTTCCTGGCGGACTTCCGTAGGTGTTTTCAGATTAAAAGACAACATGCTATCCCTTTGTAAAGTGTTTTTGCAAATATAGCTAATATATTGTCTGTAATCAATGAAAAATCAAATTGCTTCCAAACTTAGCGTCCATGAATGGGCTATCCCCGGAAGAGAGGACAACGATTTCGCTTCACTCGCTGGCAAATTTTGCAACAGCTTGCTGCAAAATTGGGCGAGGCTGAAGAACGTTGTCCACGGTACGGTACAATACCGTCCAACAACATTTTTTACAACATACCGTCTTTACAGATATTTTTCCGGATATTGACAAAAACGGAATCGGCAAATAGTATGATATCTTCGATATTTGGGACGTACCTGTCCATCCCCTTGGGGATTTGTATTTATGGTATAATATATTGGTATAAATATATTTTTTATATATCGACTTTACTAATACCTACTGAAATACCTACAAAAATAAAAGATGCAATAAATTTTCTTGGGCCTGTGTCGGACGATGGTTTATACGGCGTGCAAGACTTCAATGCGACCACAAGGCATGGAAGATTCCGGGCCTATGGTGATATGAATGTCCCTGCCGAGACGAGCTATGCAGTCCAGCATCTTAAATTCGCTGATGCCCCGGAATTGTCCGTTCAGTAGCCGGGAAAGCTTGGATTGCGGCAAACCCATCATTTCCGCCGCCTGAATTTGCGTCAACCCCCTAGAATCCATAATATCTTGTATAGTCGAGGCAAACTGGGCTTTAACAAGCATTTCAGCGGCATTTCCCATGCCTAGGTCTTCGTAAACATTACCGGTGCTTACTTCTATTTCGTTATCATTCATGACTGTTCTCCTTGGCATCGGCTTGCGCCTGCTTGAGCCGCTGTTTAGTCAATTCCATATCCTGTTGCGGCGTGGCTATGCCGGACGCAGATTTTTTCTGAAAGCAATGCAGCACATACACGGCCTTGGTAAAACGAACGGTATATATCGCGCGATATGTGCCGCTCTGGTCGTTTTCCACTACCTCCAAGATTTCTGCGGAGCCGAAACCTTTCAGCGGTTTGGCTTGCGGATGCTTCGAGCCTAGTTGCGCACGGTACAAGGCATAGCCGAAGGTATCCTGCACATCTTCCGGCATTGCCCGGAGGTCTTTTTTTGAGGAACCGACCCAGATAAGCAGCTTCATTAGACTTTTATATCCATTTGGTCATAAATGTCAAGGAACCATTCGGCATTATCTGTAAATTCAACCTATACTTTAGACAATATCATATTGAAATATATAATATAAAATTAGGTATACCCCAATAGATACCCCTAGTTATTCGGGATGCATCAGGTGGCTTTATACGCCTTGGGACGAAAAACGGCGTAGGGTAAATTGGAAGGGAGGGGCGAGGGGCATACACCGCCTTCCTTTGATTTTTCATATAAAACCTCCCGCTTGTTCATTATGAGAAATTCTACTTTTGAATGTTCCTTTTTTTGGGGGGGATTACCCTGGCACCAATAATAGCAACGAAATTCCCTGATTAATCATTTTGATGAATCGGGGAATTTGCCTTTTTGCTCCAAATTTGCTCTACTAGCCCTGAAGCAAGGATCAGAAAATGAGAAAAGAAAAATTCCGAGCTTGGCTATGTAGGGTAAAAGGCTTGCAGGCCTCGACTGCCGGTAGCCGGATAAGCAATTGTGAACGCATAGAAAGCTTTGAGGGCAACCTGGATGAGCTTTTCGAACAAGACAGGCTTGACGGACTTCTTAAAAAACTCTCGTATTCCAAGCAAGACCAGCGTCAATATACTCTGTCCCGTCATGCAATTCCGATAGATGGTGATGTCTACAACGGAACGGCAACACTCCGCTCTGCAGCAAGGCTATATCAAGAGTTTGCTGGTTCTTGGACTATTGCCACGGGCACACCATCTGTCGAAAGCTCTTTAAAAAAACGAGTGAAAACCACTGGGGATTGGCCTACATGGGATACTCCTTCATCAGATACTGTTTTGGCTCTGACAAAGATGGTCACCCCATACGTTCGCTTCCTTCATCCAAGTGTAGTGGAACAGGTGGTGGAGGATAATGAGCGAAACCGGCAGCAATGGCGGGAAAAGCTGATTAGCAAAAGCATAGACCCTGATTATTACCTTTGGGACAAGTCCAGTTGTGCTTTCCCTGGTATTCGCCGCTATACAGGTAGCAAAGAAATTGCTCACTACCGCAATCAGTTGGGGCAACCAGAACTGGAAATTCCTGACGCTTTCAGGCTTGATGACAACTCTTTTCCCAAGCATATATGGTCATTCATTTTCCGGGGGAAAGTTTTTCAAAATTTCGGACCGGAAGGCTATTCACTTGCTCATTTGGCAGATCATAAAGACTATAAAAACAGGAGGGATGATGAGTTTGATGCTGCTGGCGTGACGCCGGGAAAACTATACGGATTGTATAGTTGCACCTCCAACACCATATATATGCCTACCACCCTGTTAAAATTGACAGACTTTAATAAGCAGGCAAGGCTTTTATTGCTGCATAAAGCTCAAAGCCTTTACGGAAAATTTTGTAATCTCCTTCCCCCTGCCTTCCAGCTTAAACCACAAAGCTTGCATGATTGGCATGTGGACAATTTTGATTGGTGCGAACCCGTGGGTGCAAATGCTGCGCTTGATGGCTTTTTTCAGTTTAGATCTGCAACCATTGATTCGTTGTAGGGGGAAATTTGGCAGCATTCCGCAAACGTGGCGATTACCAATGGGAAGCCCGAATCCGCAAACGTGATTATCCGACCACCTGCAAGACCTTTGAAACAAAAGCAGATGCAGAAGCTTGGGCCAAAGATATTGAAACCAACATGAGCAAAAGCATCTTTGTGTCTGCCAAGGGAGTTGAAAGCTACACTCTGGCTGAGTGCCTTGATCGCTGCTATATTGAAGAATACTGTTTCGACGAACCGCCTCCGCGTGGGATCATATTCTCCTGTGATGGGGCATACATATACAATTCCAGCCCATGTCGTTATATCTATGCCGCTGTTCTCCTGTGCCTGTGGCTAGACCCTGTCACGAGCTTTTCTTTCTATCTTTCACGGTCGCACAGTCTTCACGAAGTGAAGTATAGTGCTAGGTTTTTGGCTTTTCCAAAGATGCGGCGCGGACTCAACGGCCCATGCCCATACCGCGCCGACCCCATGCCATTTCCCGCGCCTTCTGGTTTTCCTGCTCTCTCTGGCGCTCCTTCTCCTGCGCCAATATGGCTTGCTGGCGCTCCTGTTCTTCCTTCCGCTGAAGCTGTTCCTGCCGCTCACATTCCAGGGCTTTTTGCTCTGCTTCTTTCTTGCGGGCGAACTCCCAGCGTTCCTGAAGATAATCGATATGAAGCTGGTGAATTTCCGGCTGATTCGCAAAGTCTCGATAGGCTTTCAATTCGGCGCTGGCTTTGTCATACTGTTTCAGAATTTTAACACCCGTCAAACATTAAAAAGAGGTTGCGAAATGTTCGGCCTGTTCAAGAAAAAGATGAGCGAAAGCGGGGCAGCGATTGTCTTTTGTGTCCATATGAATCATTGGGCAGCAGAAAAT
>JAISKK010000106.1 GCA_031260965.1 Desulfovibrio sp.
CCATCCTGGTCTGATCGTAATTGCTTTGCATTTTTTAATGTAAAAGTTTAACTTTAACGTCATCCCACACCATATCCGGGTGTATCAGCATCATACAGTGGTGATGACCCAAGGGGCAAATTCTGTGTCCATGCAATCCGCAGGGACGACAGGCAAGTCGAGTTTCAATAACTTTGGAATCCTTGCCGCGCGGGTAAAAGCCCAAAGAGCGCGCCGTCGGGCCGAATATGGCGGTAAGCGGCACTTTTTGCGCCCAGGCCAGATGCATGGGTCCGGAATCATTTGTCACATAACAGGCGAGTCTGGCAAGAAAGGCAGCAAGTTCGGGAAGGGAAAGAGTCCCGGCCAGATTCCGCAGTCGTTTCTCTTCTTCATAATCCGGGTGGTTTGAATCGTTTAAAATGGTTTTTAGGACACGCTCGGTCAGTTCTTCTTCGCCTTTGCCTGCAAAAAGCAGGACATACGCTCCGTGCGCAAGCGCCCTCTTCCCTATTTCCGCATAAAATTCCGCCGGCCAGCGTTTACTGGCCCATACCGCTCCGGGATGCAGGCCCAGAACCGGACCTTTGATATCCGCGAAATATTTATCAGCTTTTTCCCTGGCTTTTGCATTCAGCCAAATCTCCGGCCAGATTGAAACAGGTCTTTCTCCTAAAGGATGCAGCAAAGCAAGCAGACGGTCGATCTCTTCCAGTTCGTTGAAGCGGCGTTTAACCACGTTGGTGTAAAAGAATTTGTTCACAAAGGGGCGGTCATAGCCGATCCTTTCCCTGCCCGCGCCAAGTCTGGCGATCAGCGCGCTGCGTATGCTTCTGTGCGCGCAAATCCATAAATCATAGCCCCGGTTCCGAATTTCTTTGCCTGTTTTAAGTATGGAGGCTATGCCGCCAGAGTTTTTGGCATAGCCGTACACAGAATTTATGGCCGGGTGGGAAATGAACAAATCTTCCAGGCCGGAGCGCACATAGTAATCAAGGATGGCGTCCGGAAAACGCATACGCAGGCTTTGCAGCAAAGGCAAAGTGAGCGCGGCGTCGCCAAGAAAGGCTGTATTCCATACTCCTATACGCATCAGGCGTATCCGGCCATACGGGCCATATCCAAACCTTTGCGCAAAAAGCGCAATGACGGAATAAGAAGATGCGGATGCGCCGGGCTTACCGGATCAGGCCGGAATTCAAAACAGTTTTCAGCCGGCAGTCTCAGACCGAGCTTTCTGGCCGTATTGCTTCCTTTGCCCGTTAAAATCAGCACCCGCAGGGCAAGCCCGGCCGTCCCGGCGAAGAGCATGTCTTCTTCCTTGTCTCCAACCATAAGGCATTCTTTCGGGGACAGCTTATAACGTTCTTTAAGGGTGTTCCACATCCCTATGGCCGGCTTTCTGCACCGGCAAGCGTCATCCGGCTTATGGGGGCAAAAAAGCATATCCGTAAAACGCACCCCGTATTCCAGCAGCGTTTCGGCCAGTCTGGCGTTAACTGCATCAACAGTTTCCGCGCTGAAAAGGCCCCTGCCGACCCCGGACTGGTTGCTGACCAGAAAAAAACGCATACCCTCCCCGGTCAGGCAGGACAAAGTTTCACCCACTCCAGGCAACAGGCTCACCCCGCGCGGATCGGACAAATAATGTTTATCTTTTATAACAGTGCCGTCGCGGTCCAGGAGAATGGCGTTAATGGGCATTTAGTCTCCACAAAAATTTCATGCTGGTTCTTTGGCATGAAGCCGATCTTTTGGCAAGCATGGAGCAATCCGGACCTAAGTCCGCCACATTGCATTTTAACATGTCCCGGAGTATAAACTTGTTTTAATTTTAAGGCGACACGCCTCAAGAGCAAGGAGTAACATATGTTTTTTGAAAATGAAGGTCTGGATCATCAGGGATTTTGTTTCAGACCTCCAAGCGAAGCTTACAGCATACTATTTCAGGCTACTCTCGGATGTTCGTATAATAAATGCACCTTTTGCAGCGCATTTAAAGAAAAGCGCTTTGCCATCAAGGACCGCGCCATCTGGGAAAAGGACATAAGTTTTGCGGAAAAATACTGCCGCAGACAAAATCGCCTCTTCGTCATGGACGGCGATGCGCTGATTATGCCGATGCGCCACTGGGAGTGGCTGCTCGCCAATATATCCGAACGGCTGCCCTGGGTGGAGCGCGTCGCCACTTACGGCAACGCCAAGGGCGTAGCCATGAAAAGTGACGAGGATTTGCTGCGTTTGCGCGAGCTTGGCTTGTCGCTGATCTATTACGGAATTGAGAGCGGGCACCCCGAGGTGCTTAAAGACATAAAAAAGGGATCTGACCCGGAAAAGCTTATCGAACAGGCCCAACGGCTTAAAAAAGCCGGTTTTGAACTGTCTGTGACGGTGATTCTCGGCATTGGCGGGCTGGAAAAAAGCCGGGAGCACGCCATTGAGACCGGGCGGGTGTTGAGCGCCGTCGATCCCGAGTACGTAGGCGCCCTTTCTCTGATGCTTTCCGAGGACGCCCCGATTTATGAACGGGTGCGCAGCGGGGAACTGGTCCTGCCGGAAGGATTGGATTTTGTGCGCGAGCTTGGTCTGATGTTTGAAAACACCAAACTCAGCAATGGCTGGTTTATGGCCAATCACGCCAGCAATTATCTGACCATAAAAGCCCATCTGCCGGAAGACAGGGACAAAACCATGCGGCGCATAAACGCGGCTCTGGAAGGAGAAATCGACTTGCGTCCGGAGTGGATGCGCGCCCTGTAGTTTACGGTATTAAGCTCAATACCGCGCTTGCAAATCTTCCCCTTCATCCCAAAGGCGTTGCCATTCAAGAGCATAGCGTTTGGCAAGCAGCGGCATATCCCGCAGCAGCAGTATATTTTCCGCGTTTTTGCTGACCGCCGCTTCCGAATAGTTGAAACTGCCCGTTTGCACATGCCGCTCGTCTATAACCATGAACTTGTGGTGATGAATGGCATATTTTCCGTTCAGGCGCGTGGGGATATGGTTGTTGGCCAGGAAAGTGACGGCGGTGTATTTGCCGCCGTTGCTTTTTTTGTCCGCCACTACCCGGACAGTGACCCCGCGTTTGCCCGCCTCGAC
>JAISKK010000069.1 GCA_031260965.1 Desulfovibrio sp.
ATGCCACTGTTCCAGAAATATGACCCTGCCTTGAGCATGGCCCTGGCCCCTTCGGCATCCGGTTTTTCCACGAAGCTCTCCACCTCCCGGACACCGGGAAAAATTTCCCGCCCGGCCCGAATATAGCCGAAACCTGTTTCCGGTCGGGAAGGCTCAACCCCAAAAATCGCAATCCCCCCGGCCTCGGCCCCTTTTCTTGCCAGGGCCACGGCCTCGGCAAAAGCGTCCGTAGGCTCAATAACGTGGTCGGAACTTAAAACCAGAATCAAGGGGTCTTCGTCCTCTTCACTCGCGCACAGGGTTCCCAGGGCAATGGCCGGAGCGGTGTTGCGCCCCATCGGCTCAAGAATTATTGTCGCCTTGCCGCCTGCGGCGCCGTCCGCAAGCAATCCCTGTTCCTGCAGGGCAACTGCCGCCAGGAAACGATGTCCGTCATTGCAGATGACAATGGGCGGTGCGCAATCGGGCAAGGCAAGAACCCGGGCCAGGGTGCGTGAGAAAAGCGTCTCTCCGCCGATATTCATGAACTGCTTGGGATGGGCGCCGCGCGACAGGGGCCAGAGGCGCGTTCCGCTGCCGCCGGAAAGGATGAGGGGATAAATTTTCGGCATTATATTTTCCTCCACCGCTTAAAAAATGACATAAAACGCAAGCCCGGTGCTAAAGGGCCGGATCTCGCCTCAGAGTTTTTTCCGCGCCCAGGCAAAAAGTTTATCCGCTTCCCGCAGGACTTCTTCATGGTCAAGGGCGAGATAGGCCCCGTCCTGGTAGAGGATACGGCCTTCAACCATACTGAAGCACACCTCCTGCCCGCATGTGGCGTAAACCACCTGGGAAGCAGGGTTGAACAGGGGCTGCAAGTTTGGCGACTTAAGATCCAGGGCGATCATATCCGCCGGGCCTCCGGGCACAAGGCGTCCGAGTTCGGGCCAGGACAAGGCGGCGGCGCTGCCTATGGTCGCCATATCCAGCACGTCCTTAGCTGTGCAAACCGTAGGGTCGGCGGCAAAGACCTTGTGCAGCAAGGCGCAGGCGCTCATTTCCGCAAACAGGTTGAGACTGTTGTTGCTGGCCGCTCCATCCGTGCCCAGACCGGGCAAAATGCCGCGCCGCAACATGGCCGGGACCGGCGCCACACCCGAAGCCAATTTCATGTTGCTCTTGGGATTATGGGCCACCTTCGCCCTTGAAACTTCAAGCTCATCCAGTTCGTCCTCGTTCAGCATAACGCAGTGAGCCAAAGTTGTGGATGGGCCAAGCAGACCGAGTTCCCGGCAGTAGGCCAGAGGGCGCAGGCCTTTTTCCCGCACACAGCTTTCAACCTCATAAGCGGTTTCAGCCAGATGGATATGCAGGGGCAAATCAAGCTCGGCAGCCAGATCCGCCGAGGCGCGCAAAATTTCCCGTGTGGTCGTGTAAACAGTGTGCGGCATGACGGCCACGCGCAGGCGGCTGTGGTTTTTAAAGCGTATTGCCTGCTCGCGTACCTTGTCGCATACTGCCGCGAAACTCGCGGAAGCCGGGGTGGGGAAGGCGAAAACAGCCTCGCCGAGCAGGGCGCGCAGCCCGGCCCTGTCCACTGCCGCAGCTACACTGTCTTCAAAAAGATACATATCCGCAAAAGCCGTACAGCCGAAACGGGTCATCTCTGCGCAGGCGAGCAAAGCGCCGAGTTCGGTTATTTCCGCTGTCAGCCCCTGTTCCCTGGGAAAAATATAACCCTTGAGCCATTCTTCCAGGGGCAGATCGTCCGCCAGCCCCCGGAAAAAAGTCATGGGCACATGGGTATGGGCATTGATCAGACCGGGCATGAGCAAAGCCCGTCCCAGGTCAAGACGTTCGGCTGTTTGCAGATCCGCGAAGCTGTCTTTGGGACCCAAGGCGGCAATCTGGCCGCCGCGCACGGCCACTGTCGCATTTTCCAGGACGCGGCGCTCCTCATCCTGGGTCAGGATGAGATCCGCGCTGATCAACAAATCACAAGGCAAATCCCGAGGCGTCGGGTTCATAGCTTCATCTCCCGGCCGCGTTTGGCGGCGCGGACTTTTTATAATCCATCCGCCCAAACTTTCCAACCAGAGGATAGAAGCCTGCTTCGGACTGTTAAGCGTTTAGATCAATACTCCCTTCACTCGCTCCGGTTCCATTTATGGCGCTGTAGGCGCGGCTGACCATCGCGGCTAAAAAGTCCCTGGTTTTCCTGGCAAGCCCGGAACGCGCCGGGTCCGCGCCGCCATTCAGGGCTTCCTGCTGCCTCTCCGTAGCCACGGCTTGTTCCTGTGGGGAAACAAAGCCGTCCTGGTTGATGTCCAGAGGATCGAAGACGGTCTGACCACCTCCGGCTTCAGAAACACCCGCGCCAAAATCCTGCGCGGAAGATTCCGGGGATGCCGAACTTGCGCCTTGTGCGGAGGGTTCAGGCAACTTTACGCGCGTCAGCATGGCCTGGCGCTGCAATTCAAAAGCCTGTTCAAGCTCTTCCAGGGACAGTGAACCATCCTGGTCTGTGTCCATGAAGTCGTATGTTTGCTGATCCAGTCCGGATTCAGCCAGACTGATCGCTGCGTTGCCGTCAACATCCACATCGCCGAGCAGCGCTGCCGCAAGGTCTCCGCTTTGCTGCGACTTTTTGGAACTGGACGTTTTCAGCAATTCATCCCAATATGACGTTGAATTCGATGCGGATATCTGACTGATACTCATACTGTCCTCACTGCGTTCTGGTTATAATGCTTTGCAGCGTCTGCGAATTCTGTCCTGTCAGACGCCGCGCAACACATCTTCATGCTCTAAGGGGATAAAATTTCCTCACAACATAGTCTGCAAGTATTATTCCATAAATTTTTTTGGAAAATTTTTCCGCGCTTCACCTTTTCCTTGTATAAACAGCAAACTATTTTCCGCATCTTGCTGATATATTATGCCGCTGAATTCATGTGCTGATTTAAGTTGCCAAGCCGCGCGCGGCATGGTAAAAATCCTGCCAAATAGACCGCGTGTGGAAATACGGCACCTGGTACCCACGCGGCCGCAAAGCAGTCGGACGCACGTACGCCGGTCAAGTCCATCCCTGCGCTGACTCTCCGGCAAAAACGCCCGTCCAAAGCACTATATGGAAACTGTCGACATCAGATCCGTCACCCCAGGCCGGAGACTGGCCCGCCCGGTCTTCGGACAGGATGGCGTTTTAATTTTTCCTCCCGGCTTGGTCCTGACGCCGGAACACTTAGAGCTTTTGTTGCAGCGCGGCGTGAACGCTCTGGTGCTGTTGCCGGAAGGCCAGGCCGGAGGAACTCCCGCTGTGGGCAGAACCCGTGCCCCGGCGCGGCAAAGCGCCTATCCCGCTCCCGGTCATTTTGGCGACAAGACGACACAAGCATTGCCGGACAACGGGGAAAGCCTTGAGGAGAAGGTCCGCAATGCTGTTGCAAAACGCTTCAGTCTGCTGGGCACAAGTGAAGAATCAATCAAAATTCTTTTTAATCTGGCTGTGGAGCGGCAGTTAAAAATAGTCAGAGACAAGCAGGGCAGGCTGCCCACCAGTCTTACAGGCCTTATCGATCCGCCCAAGTGTGTCTGCCCGCCCCGCGTCTCCATGGGCCGACTCCTGGAAACCAGCCACCGCATGGGAACTCTGCCCCTTATTTTCCATCGGCTCATCGAAATGATCAACAAGCCGGTGGTCAATTCCGAAGAACTGGCCAAGATCATCTCCACGGATCCGGCCATGACGGCCAAACTGCTCAAACTGGTGAACAGTCCCTTCTTCGGACTGGCCTATAAAATTGACACCATCTCGCGCGCCGTAATCATAGTCGGAACCAAACAGCTCGTCATGCTTTCCCTGGGCGCGACAGTGGTCTCCGCTTTCAAGGGTCTGTCTGCATCCCACGTCAATGTGCAGGCTTACTGGCTGCATTCCATAAGTTGCGCGGCGGCCTGTCGCCTCCTCTGCGGCGTCAACAACGTAAAAAGCCCCGAAGGCTTCTTTGTGGCCGGTCTTTTGCACGACATCGCCCGGCTCCTGATTTATACCCAACTTCCCAGCCATGCCCAATATATTTTGAGTGAATCCAGCTCCAGAGGTGTTCCCATGCACGCGATCGAGCGCGAGGCCCTCGGCTATACCCACGAGGAACTCGGCGCGGAACTGCTGAGCGTCTGGAACTGCTCCGCCGACCTCGTGCAAAGGGTTTTCAAGCATCACCAAGTCCTGCCCGAGAATTGCAGTGTTGAAGATGTGATACTCCCCGCCGCAAACATGATCTCCCAGGCCCTCGGCTATGGAAGCAGCGGCGAGATCCTCCTCCCTCCGCTTCCAGGCTTCGCCCTGGATAAAGCCGGCCTATACTCCAGCAACATCCTTTCCTTCTGCAATGACTTGGATACCCATGTGCTCAGCCTGATGTCAATGTTCAGCGGCGGATGAACTCTGAATAAAAATTCCACCTCAACAGCATGTTAAAGAGGAAAAAATATGTTTTATTTCTCCAGACGCATCAGACGCGCCGGGGTTTTGTCGACGCTCGCTATGGCAGCCGCGCTTTTTTCCACGGCCTGCGACAAAACGACAAAGACCGAACAAGCTCCGCCTGAGGTTTCCTACATCGTTGCCGGCGTCAAAGACATAACCCTGACCACCGAGTTGTCCGGACGCACCTCAGCTTTCATGGTCGCCGAAGTCAGACCCCAGGTAAGCGGGATCATCATGCAGAGGCTTTTTGTGGAAGGCTCGGACGTAAAACAGGGAGATGTCCTCTACCAGATTGATCCAGCTCTCTACCAGGCGGCCCACGACAATGCCAAAGCCACTCTGGAAAAGGCCAGGGCCAACCAGGCGGCTGCGGATCTCCTGGCCCAGCGCTACAGTGAAGTGGTCAAAGTAAACGCCGTAAGCAAGCAGGACTATGATAATGCTCTTGCCGCCCAAGGACAGGCCAAGGCCGAGGTGCTGGCCGCCCAGGCCGCCCTGGACACGGCCTCCATCAATTTACAGTATACCAGGGTTACAGCGCCCATCTCCGGCAGGATCGGTCGTTCCTCGGTCACTCCAGGCGCGCTGGTGACGCAAAATCAACCCAGCGCCCTGTCCACAATCCAGCAGCTTGACCCCATGTATGTTGACGTCACCCAGTCCAGCACGGAAATTCTCCGCCTGAAAAAAGATTATGAAAGCGGCAGCCTGAAATCCAGCGGTGAGGGAGGCATGCATGTGTCCCTGCTGCTTGAGGACGGCAGTCTCTATCAACGCAACCCAGAGAAAAATGGAGCCGGGACAGCCCAAAAAAACGCCGCGCCGCAAGAAAACGCCAAAGCTGAAGAACAGAAAGGGGACGCGAGCGCCAGGCAGACGGAAACGCCGCTTTACGGTATCCTCAAATTCTCCGAAGTGAATGTTGAGCAGAGCACCGGGGCCGTCACCATCCGGGCTGTCTTTCCGAATCCGGACGGGATGCTCCTGCCTGGCATGTATGTTCGCGCTGTTTTCGAAGAAGGAGTCAAGGAAAAGGCCATACTTCTGCCGCAAAAGACGATCATCCGCAACAACAGGGGATTGCCTACGATCCGACTGCTTACCAAAAACGCGACCCTGGAAAAGGCGCCGGATATCTACAATGTTTCAACAGTCATCCTGAACACAAGCCGGGTCATTGATGGTCAATGGCTGATCTCGAACGGCGTCAAGGAAGGGGATTTGGTCCTTTTTGAAGGCATCCAGAAGGTGCAGGCCGGAAAACCGGTGAAAGGAGTGCCCAACGTGAGCGGCACGGGAAATTCTCCGGAAAAATCACGCTGAGGTTTACCCATGGCCAATTTTTTCATTGACAGACCCGTATTCGCCTGGGTCATAGCCATCATTATTATGCTGGCCGGGGCTCTCTCCCTGCAAAATCTTCCTGTAGCCCAGTATCCGGAGATCGCCTCGCCGGAGATATCCATCTCCGCCATATACCCCGGCGCATCCGCCAAAACAGTGGAAGACACGGTAACCTCGGTCATCGAGCAGCAGCTCAAGGGCATCGATCATCTGACTTACATGTACTCCACCAGCGACTCCAACGGCAACGGAACGATTAACGTGGCCTTTGAAGCCGGCACGAACGTGGACATCGCCCAGGTGCAGGTACAGAACAAGCTCTCCATGGCCACTCCCATGCTGCCGCAGGAAGTGCAGCGTCAGGGTCTGGGAGTGAAAAAATCTGCCAAAAACTATCTGATCATCGTGGGTTTCATCTCCGAGGACGGGAGCATGAACTCCAACGATCTCAGCGACTATGTGATCAGCAATATCCAGGACACGGTCAGCCGTCTGGCCGGGGTGGGCGATGTCACGGTGTTCGGTTCGCAATACGCCATGCGTATCTGGGCCGACCCGGGCAAATTTGAACAGTACGGCTTAAATCCCTCGGACATCGTCGCGGTGATTCAATCCCAAAACCAGCAGGTGGCCGGCGGTAAACTGGGCGGAACACCAGCTGTGATCGGGCAGCAGATAGCGGTTACCGTCAATGCCGCCCAGCGTCTGGAAAGCATAGAACAGTTCCGGAACATCATCGTACGCACCAACCCGGACGGTTCCATGGTCCGTCTCAAGGACGTGGCGCGCATCGAGATGAACGGGGAAAACATGGACATAGTCTCCCGCTATAACGGCAAGGACTGCACAGGTCTGGCCGTAAAATTGGCCTCCGGGGCCAACGCCCTGGAGACTACCGACCTGGTAAAGCGGGAGGTCGAAAACCTGTCCAGTTTTTTCCCGGTGGGCATGAAGATTGTCTATCCCTACGACACCTCGCCCTTTGTACGCATCTCCATCCATGAGGTCTACAAAACACTGGGCGAGGCCATAGCCCTTGTTTTCCTGGTCATGTATGTCTTCCTGCAGAACCTTCGGGCCACATTCATCCCCACCATCGCCGTGCCCATAGTGCTGCTGGGTACCTTCGGAGCCCTCGCGGCCTTCGGATTTTCCATCAACACCCTGACCATGTTCGGCATGGTCCTGGCCATCGGGCTGCTGGTGGACGACGCCATTGTCGTGGTAGAAAACGTGGAGCGGCTCATGGCGGAGGAGGGGCTTCCCCCGCGCGAGGCGGCGAAAAAATCCATGCGCCAGATCAGCAGCGCCCTGGTAGGCATAGCTCTGGTGTTATGCGCTGTTTTCGTGCCCATGGCCTTTTTCGGCGGCTCAACAGGCGTGATTTACCGGCAGTTTTCCATAACCATCGTCTCGGCCATGACTCTTTCCGTCATTGTCGCCCTTGTGCTTACGCCTACCCTCTGCGCCTCTCTGCTCAAAAGCCATGCCACCCACTCCGCCCCTGAACATGAGGACAAAAAAAGCGGTTTTTTCACCGCCTTCAACCGCGCCTTCGAAGCCCTGACCAACAAATACCAGAACAGGGTACACGCCATGGTCGGCCGCCCCCTGCTCTGGCTTGCGCCTTATGCGGCCATGGTCGGACTCATGTTTTTCCTTTTCCTAACTCTGCCCGCCTCCTTTCTGCCCGATGAGGATCAGGGAATACTTTTCAGCGCGGTCAATCTGCCGCCGGCGGCTTCACAGGAACGCACCACACAGATTTTACGGGAAGTGGACAAATTTTTTCTGGAAAACGAAAAGCACAATGTCGAAGGTCTGATGACCGTTGCCGGGTATAGCTTCAGCGGCAGCGGACAAAATACCGGCATGGCTTTTGTGCGTCTTAAGGACTGGTCTGAGCGCAAGGGCAGGGAGAATCGCGTCCCGG
Source organism: Desulfovibrio sp. (assembly GCA_031260965.1). Taxonomy (GTDB): domain Bacteria; phylum Desulfobacterota; class Desulfovibrionia; order Desulfovibrionales; family Desulfovibrionaceae; genus Frigididesulfovibrio. Next base: position 7,752 of record JAISKK010000069.1, read on the forward strand.
CAATTCAGGAGCGGGCCATGCGCCATTTTGCAAAAATCAAAGAGGCCATGGTCTATGCCTTCGCCCCGCCGGCGGTCATGGAACTCGGCAATGCCTCCGGCTTCGATTTCGAGCTTGTCGACCGTACCGCAGCCGGCCACGAGGCCCTCAAGGATGCGGGCGATCAGCTTCTGTTGCGGAGCAGGGGCCGGGCGGAACTGCAAAACGTGCGTTTCAACGGCTTAAGCGACATGGAACAATACACTCTGGACATAGACACTGAACGATCCGGAGCTTTTAGTGTTGACATAAGCGAGCTTTACAAGACCATCGCCTCCTATTGGGGCAGCACCTACATCAATGACTTCATGAACCAGGGTCGCTCGAAGAAGGTCTATTTTCAGGCCGACGCCCCCTTCCGGATGCAGGCCGATGACTTCAAACGCTATCATATCCGCAATAAGCAGGGGGAAATGGTGCCCTTCTCTTCCCTGCTCAATGGACATTCCAGCTATGGATCACCGCGTCTTGAACGCTATAACGGACTGTCATCCCTGGAAATTCTCGGTGAACCGACAGCCGGAACAAGTTCTGGACAAGCCATGCAGGTAATGGAAGAATTGGTAAAGGATTTGCCCGGCAGCTTTGACTTCTCCTGGACCGGACTTTCCTATCAGGAACGCATGTCCGGGTCCCAGGCCCCCGCCCTTTACGGTATCTCCCTGCTGGTGGTTTTTCTCTGTCTGGCTGCCCTTTATGAAAGCTGGTCCATACCCTTGTCCGTAATGCTCATCGTGCCCTTCGGCGTCATTGGCGCTCTTGGAGGAGCTTTTTTGCGCGGTCTTGAGAATGACGTGTTTTTCCAGGTCGGACTGCTGACCACAGTGGGACTTTCAGCCAAAAACGCCATCCTCATAGTGGAATTCGCCAAGGAACTGGAAGAATCCGGAAAAAG
>JAISKK010000157.1 GCA_031260965.1 Desulfovibrio sp.
CGGCATGGGCCGGGTCGTGGCCAGCATCGCCCACGAAATCCGCAATCCCCTTGGGATCATCTCCTCCAGCGCCCAGTTCCTCCTGGACCGCTCCAAAGACGAAAAGGCCGGTACGAACAAAATCCTCCAGGCCATTTACGACGAGGCCAAACGGCTGACGCGCACCGTCGGCGATTTTCTTGATTACGCCCGCCCCAAACAACCCAAACAGGACAGTGTGCGGGTGGAAATGCTCCTCAATCAGGCCCTCTCCTTTCTTATGCCGGAGCTGGAAGCCCGCAAGGTGGAAGTGCTGCGCGTCGACGAAGACGACGGCGAATTTTTAGCGATCGGGGACAAAGACCTCCTCTACCGCGCCGTCTACAACATCATCAGCAACGCCATGCAGGCCATGGAGCGGGGCGGCGTCCTGAGCATCTCCCTTAAACGTCTGCCCGCCGACAAAAAAGACAGCGGGAAAATCTCCATCTCCTTCCAGGACTCCGGCCCCGGTTTCCCCAAGGAAAACATGGGCAAACTCCTGGACCCCTTCTTCACCACCAAAGATGACGGGACAGGTCTCGGCCTGCCCATTGTAAACAACATCATCTCCGGCCACGGCGGCAGCCTGGAACTCTTCAACGCCCCGGAGGGCGGCGCGGTCGCGCACGTCACCCTGCCCGGCGTCAAAAGACAGGACTAAAACTCAATCCGCGCACGGGTGACAATATGACCGACGACCAATGCCGACTCCTGCTCATTGACGACGAAAAAAACTATCTGCTTATTCTGGAAACCCTGCTCCAGGACGCCGGTTATCCGGTCACCGCCATCAACGATCCGGAAAGCGCCCTGGCCTTTCTGGACGAATCCGAGGTGGACGTGATTATCACGGACATGAAAATGCCCAAATTATCCGGCAAAGATGTCCTGACCAGCGTTAAACGCGATTATCCGCATATCCCGGTTCTGGTCATGACCGCCTTCGGCTCCATAGACAGCGCCGTGGACCTCATGAAAATGGGGGCCTTTGATTACATCACCAAACCCTTTTCCAACGACGATCTCCTCCTCTCCATCCGCAAGGCTTCGGAACTGGCCAAGGCGCACCGCCAATACCGCCTGCTGCACGAGAACCTGGAAGAACGCTACGGACTGCACCGTATCATCGGCATCGGCAAGGGCATCCGCGCTGTTCTGTCCCTAGTGGACAAGGCCGCGCCCAGCAAAAGCAACGTCCTGATCAGCGGTGAATCCGGCACGGGCAAGGAACTCGTGGCCAGGGCCCTGCATTTCGCCTCCCCGCGCAAGGACGGACCCTTTATCAGCGTCAACTGCATGGCCTTAAACCCCGGTGTACTGGAAAGCGAACTTTTCGGGCACGAAAAAGGGTCCTTTACCGGGGCCGTCGCCCTGCGCCGGGGACGTTTTGAACTGGCCAACGGAGGGACGCTCTTTCTGGACGAAATAGGCGAACTCTCCCCCGACTTGCAGGTCAAACTCCTGCGCGTGCTCCAGGAACGCAAATTCGAGCGCGTCGGCGGCAGTGGGGAAATAGAGGTGGATATCCGGGTAGTGACGGCCACCAACAAGGACCTGCCGCAGGAAGTGGAAAAAGGCAATTTCCGGGAAGATTTGTACTACCGGCTCAACGTCGTTTCCATCCATCTCCCCCCCCTGCGCGAAAGGCGGGAGGATATCCCCCCCCTCCTGGCCCATTTCATGGGGAAAATCGCCCAGGAAAATAATATCACTCCCAAAAGCATCAGCCCCGAAGCCCTGGAATACCTCTCCGGCTATGAATGGCCGGGCAATATCCGACAGCTCGAAAACGTGCTGGAGCGCTGCATGGTTATGGTGAACGGCGAAAACATAAGCGCTGCGGATCTGCCCCCGGAAGTCAAAGATGAAGACGCCCAGCTCAAAAACGCCCTCGATATGTTGCCCGTCGAAATGAACCTCGCCGACACCCTGGACAGGCTGGAAGCGGCCATCATCCGCCGCGCCCTGGCCCGCGCCGACTTCGTCCAGGTCAAGGCCGCCGATTATTTGGGTATTTCCAAAAGCTTGCTGCAGTATAAATTGCGCAAATACAGCATCACCGGACATTGATCTGCCCGGGGGTATTCACGCCGGGGAACGCCGGGTAAACAGGAACTTGACGCCCCCTCCCTTTTCCTGTATCAAAAAGCCGTCAAAGGCGTCTTTCCCCGGAAAGACCAAAAGGGAAAACGGTGAAAATCCGTTGCGGACCCGCCGCTGTAGCCGGTTAGACCGCCCGCACGGCCATAAGGCCAGCCACTGTTCCATATTATGTAACGGGAAGGCGCGGGAAAGGTTGCCTGAACCGGAAGCCAGAAGACCTGCCTTTGCCATCATGATTTCCGGCTCGTGGTAAGGCCGGGAAATCCGGCTGCAATAAATACGGGAATTGCGGACTATTCTTTTGGATAGTCCCTTTTTTTTATGCCGGGTTGCGCTTGGGCGTCATGCAAACTGCCCCCGGCTGTTGCCGGGCCGGCTGTCATGTCCGGTATGTACAAAGCTCTTTTCATCTTCGCGCTCTGCGCTTTCTTTATATTTACCCTCCTGGCGCACCGCGCTCTGGATCATCTGAGCGCTGCTCCTCCCCTGCCCGATGTACCGCAACGGATCGTCTCTCTGGCGCCCAGCATCACCGAAACCCTTTACGCGCTCGGCATGGGACCCGGCATAGTCGGAGTTACCCGGTTCTGCGCCTATCCGGCGGATGTAAAAAGCAAGGCCCGCGTTGCCGGTTTCAGCGATGTCAATTATGAAGCCGTACTCGGACTGACCCCGGACATGGTGGTCCTGCCCCTGGACAAGACCGGCAACCGCCTGCAACTGGAACGCCTGGGACTTCCCGTTCTTGCCCTGGACATCCTCTCTATTTCCGGCCTCATGACCAGCATTGAAACTCTTGGTCAGGTAACGAAGCGCCAGAGGGAAGCGCGTGTCCTGCTTGAGCGTATCCGGGACAGTCTGGATTCCATCAGGGAACGGGGCAAAGACAGACCCCGGCCACGGGTTCTGTTTTCCATTATGCATTCCTATCAGGGATTGGGCTATATTACGGAAATTAACGCTGTAGGTCGGGACAGCTTTTACAACGAAATGATCGAACTTGCCGGCGGCGTCAACGTTTATCAGGGCAGCCTCGACTTTCCCCGTCTCTCGCGTGAAGCCCTGATTTTTCTTAATCCCGAAGTCATCATTGACGTTATCCCCACCGCCGAGGATGAGGATGCGATTCGACGCGACTGGGAAAGCCTGAGTTCCGTCAGCGCGATCCGGAATGGGCGGCTGCATCTTTTTATGGATGCGGCAGACACAGTACCCGGACCGCGCTTTTACCAGACTTTAAGAAAACTTTCCCTTGCGTTCCACCCTGCCGGTATGGACAGGGCGGGAAGGTGAAGACCATGATCCGCTGCGCGCAATTTTCTTTCGCCTTCAAAACGGCGCTTATCCTGCAAGACATCAGCTTCCGGCTGGAGAAAGGCGCCTGCCTTTCCATAATAGGACCTAACGGAGCCGGCAAATCCACCCTGCTCAAAAGCCTGCTGCGCCTGCATGAATACGGGCAAAGCAGCGGGGCAATTTTTGTCGGGGGGCGTCCTTTGCACGCTTACTCCCAACGGGAGCTTGCCAAAAATATCGCCTATGTGCCCCAGGGCGGCGGAACAGGGGCGCTCACACCGCCCTTTAACGTGGAGGAATTTTTGCGGCTCAGCCGCTACCCCCATGTCTCACGCCCCGGCGCATTCGGGGCAAATGACCGGGAAAAGGTGGAAAAAGCCCTGCACCTGACCGGGCTTACGAATCTGGCCTCCCGTCCTCTGAACACCCTCTCCGGGGGCGAGCGGCAGAAGGCCTATCTGGCGGCGGCTTTGGCGCAGGACGCGCCCGTACTGCTTCTGGATGAACCGACTTCCTTTCTTGACCCCAAACACGCCTCCGAGGTGAACCAGCTCCTGAAAACCCTGAATCGCGAGCAGCATTTGACCATGCTTACGGTCACACATGATCTCAATCACCCCCTGGATGCCGGGGGGATGGTTCTGGCCTTGCGCAATGGGCGGCAATTATACTTTGGACCGGCTGCGGATATTGTGGGACAGGGCATTTTGGAAGCCGCTTTCGGGCACAGTTTTACCTATCTGCCGCATCCGCGTTCCGGCAAAACCGTGGTGCTTCCCGATTAGCCGCAAGGTAAGGAGACATGATGCGTCAAGGCTACACCCCGCTTTTTCTGCTCATCGCCGTTTGCGTTGCTCTGGCCTTTTGCAGTCCTTTCTGGGGGATACAGCTTATCTCTCCCTTCAATATTCTGCAAACGGGCAGCCCGGATGCGGAAGTGTTCTGGCGTCTGCGTCTGCCCCGGACAATCGCCGCCTTTCTGGCGGGCGCGGGGCTTTCCGTGAGCGGACTGGTTTTTCAGACCATGTTCCGCAATCCCCTGGCAACCCCGTTCACGCTCGGCGTTTCCAGCGGCGCGGCCTTTGGAGCGTCGGTTTATTTCGCCTACTTCCATGTCGGGGCCGCCATCGGCTTCCTCGGCAGTTTGGGCAGCCTGGGTTTTGCCCTTGGCGGCGGGCTTGGGTCCATGCTCCTGGTCTATCTTTTAACCCGGGCCAGAGGCGGTTTTTCCACTCCCGTCATGCTGCTTGCCGGGGTGATCATCAACTTTTTCTTCGCCAGTCTGGTAATGTTCATCCAATACTTGAGCAGCGCTTACGATACCTTGCGCATCATGCACTGGCTGATGGGTTCGCTGACCGATTTGCAAATTGCGCGCCTCGCGGATCTCTTTTTCATCGTCTTGGCCGGGGCCTGCATCCTTTGGCGTCTGTCCCCGGAGCTGGATCTCCTGAGCGCCGGCGAGGAACTGGCCGCGAGCCGGGGGGTGGCCATCAGACGCACCAAGCTGCTGGTCTTTGTCATTGCCTCCATGATTGTCGGAGCGGTTGTGTCCCTGGCCGGTCCAATCGGTTTTGTGGGCATGATGATCCCGCACATTGCCCGTCTCTCCCTTGGACAGAGCCACCGGCTGCTTCTGCCGGCATCCGCGCTGCTCGGAGGCGTCTTTCTGATCCTCTGTGACCTCGCCGCGCGGCTTGTTCTCGCGCCTGCGGAACTTCCTGTCGGCATCATCACCGCCCTGATCGGCGGACCATTCTTTTTATGGACGCTCTTTCGGGCCAACAGACAGGGTGAAATGGTCTGAATTGTGCGAAAAGGCAAAGAATTTCCCAACCGTCTTACCCAAGGATGAAAAAAAATGACTAAAACTCTTGCGGTTATTGCGATCTTCGCCCTTTTCGCGGGAAACGCCTCCCCCGCCTTCGCGCAGGAATCTGAAGGAGCGCAAGCAGAAAAAGCGCAGGCAAAGACCAGAACCCTGGAAACAATAGTAGTGACCGCCGGACGGGTCGAGGAAAAGGCGAAAAACGTCACCCAGTCCGTAACGGTCATTTCCCGTGCGGAAATCGAAAAGAACCAGCAATCCGACCTGGGGACACTGCTCCGCAACCAGGGTATGCAGGTGCGCGCCTATGCTCCGGGGGGGAGCTCGTCCCAACTGCTCATTCGCGGTATGCGCACCTCGCTCATGGGTGATGATTCTCAAGGCACCATTCTGATTCTGGTTAACGGTCGCAGAGCCGGCACAGACAACGTGTCTATGATTCCCCTGGTCAACGTGGATCGCGTTGAAGTCCTGCGCGGCCCCGCCGCCGTGCAGTATGGTTCCTCGGCCATAGGCGGGGTCGTCAATATCATCACCAGACGGGGAGACAAGCTGCATGCGGCGGCGGAAGCGGGCCTGTCCAGTTGGGGCGGGGTCAGAACTCTGGGTGAACTGTCCGGATCCGGCTACGGCTTTGACGCTTCCGGCGGCATAAGCTGGGTGACCCAGAACGACAGCTACAGAACGGGCAGGGGCAATGACCTTCATACCTATCATAATACGGACATGAATTATAATTTGGCCCAAAACCTCAATCTGGGCTATACCTTCCTGGAGGAACACCGTATCGGCGTCAATTACCAGAGCGTGAAGCAGGATAATGTCGGCAGTCCGGGCGATATCAACGGTTTGACCCCCGATGACCGCATGGACCGCCAAAACTACTCCGTGGATTTCACTTATGAAGGCGGTTACAAGGATGCGGGCCTTACCTGGATGGGACGCTATTTTACCGGCGAATACAAATATGACATCAGACAAAGTTATCTTGATTACTTTGGAGGTTATCCAGTTTCCGCAAGAGCTAAAGACAAAAATGAATACCGGGGCGCCCAGGGACAGTTAACTTTTTCCAATAAATTCCTCAGTCTGACGGGCGGAGTGGACTGGCTTAAAAGCGACAGGTCGCAGTTCAACAGGACTGTCGGTCCCTTCACCAGCACTTCACTGCACAACGACAACATTATCCAGACCGACCTCGGCCTGTTCGCGCTGGCAAAACTTACCCTCTTTGATAATCTGCTCATCATAAGCGGCGGCTTACGTCATGATGTCTATGAGTCGGAATATGAGGGATCCAGCAAACACTATTACCGCACCACTCCCTCCGTGGGTCTTGCCGTAAACCCGCTTGACTGGCTGACCTTGCGCAGCAATTACGCGGAATCCTTCAGCGTGCCCCATACCTTGGCGGTCACGGGCTATTCAGACGCCTACTCCACCTATCTGGGCAATAAAAATCTGAAGCCGGAAAAGGCCAAAAGCTGGGACATCGGAGCGGAAATCCACCATCAGTCCCTGCATCTGGGCTTGTCCTATTTTATGACAAACTATAAAGACAAAATTATTTCGGAAACAATATCATCCTGGCCATCTGTTGTAAGCCAATACGTCAATTTGCCCGGCATCAGCAAATTCCGCGGGATTGAGCTGGATGCCAGCTACGATGTAGGTGAACTCTTTGACTTGCCTTTTGCCGTCAAGCCCTATGTGAATCTGACCCATCTCTTCAAGTATGACGACCCGGACGGAGAGAAAGTCATGTTCGTTTCCGCGACGAACATGACTTATGGGATCAATTTCAATCATCCGGACTGGGGCCTGGACGTGGATTTGCGCTTTAATTACATGGGACGGCAGAAGATTACGGAAACCAAGTGGCCCTCACCGACTAATGGTCAACCCAAATACTTCGGCGGAGACACCACGGCGGATTTGTATGTCAGCAAGGTCATTCACAAATGGGACGACTATGGCACACTGAGCGTCAAAGGGGAAATCCGCAATATTTTCGACCATGATTATGCGGCTATCGACTATTACCCCATGCCGGGACGATCTTTTTACATAGGCTTGCGCTATGATTATTAGGATATGTCAGGCTTGAGCTTAAGCTTGTCCCTTACGGCAGGCAAAAGCCTGTCTGATCCAATCTCGGTACTGGCCGCATTCGCCAGTATCGCTCTGCATGGCGGTCTTATATTCGGAATGGCGGGATTTGCTTCCCCGGACGCCATGCCGGGGGCTTCCGCTGCAAGGGAAATAAGCATCGTGCTGGCCTCGGCCGGGGCAGCGCAAACCGCGGCAAATCCTTCAGGCACAAGCGCGGAAGCGCAAGCCGCCCCGGATCAATTTTCTCTTGAAGATACAAGCCGGGAAAATGCTCCGGAGAATGTGGAAGAATCCGCCCGCCCCCAGGACGCGGACGAAACCGCGCTTCGCCCTGAAAACCCTGACGGAATATCGCAAAAGCAAAACGCTTTGGCCGCAAAATCCAAACGACCTTCAACTGCCAGCTCACACAGGGCAAACGCGCAGGCGCGTTCCGGCGGGGATGGTAAAGACGCCCCGGCAAGGGCGACAAGTCCCGCACCCATGGGCAGCGGCTTCAACCCCAAACCCCTGTATCCCGAGCTGGCCCGCAGACGCGGACAGGAAGGGCTGGTGCAACTGCGGGCCAACGTCGATGAACAAGGGCAACTGCAAGATCTGGTGGTGCAAAAAAGCAGCGGTTTTCCCCTGCTGGACCAGGCTGCACTCGACGCTGTCGGTAAATGGAGTTTCCTGCCGGGGCAATATCTTGGCCAAGCGGTCAGCGGAACAGTGCTGGTCCCGATTGAGTTCCGGCTTTCCGGCCCTGCCGCCAGACATTAGATAGTGTCTTCAATAGAGGGAAGATTGTTGATCAAAAACCAAAAGGTAGTTAGTATTGTTTAAATAGGAGAGGCGGCCATGCAAACACAGACATCTTCAACTGCGCTATCGACCAGCATCAAAATACCCGGTGATCTGAAAGGGCGAATACAACGCCTTGCGGAGGTGAGGCAGCGCACCCCCCACGCGCTCATGCTGTTAGCCCTGGAAACTTTCGTATCCCGCGAAGAACAACGCGAATCATTACGGCAAGAAGGTATCGCCGCCTGGGAAAAATTTCAGCGCACCGGACTGCATCTGACAGGGGATGAGGTTCATGGCTGGATTGACCAGATTCGTCAGGGCAAAAAGGCGCCCCTGCCCAAATGTCACGTCTGATCTGGACACCGGGCGCTTCAGAAGGTCTTGAGCGAGCCTATCTGTTCTTAGAAAAAGAAAATGAAGATTCCGCAGTCAAAGCTCTTGATGCCATGGACAACGGCTTGCTTCTACTCGAAAAATTTCCCGAAGCCGGGCGACCCGCTATGGATCTGGAACCGGAACACCGGGAATTACTTATTCCGTTCGGTGGATCATCTGGTTATGTCCTGCTGCACAGGATAGAAGACAATCTCGTTTACATCCTGGCTGTGCGCCATCAGAAGGAATCCGGGTATTGGTCACGTTAGCCGGCGTATGTTATTCGCCCACCTTCCGTTGCAACCCCTTCCGCCTGCCGCTCTCGGATCAATGCCCGTACATTTTAAATGTTAATCTCTGGAGCATTTACTCTTGCGCGGGTGGCGGCTGTGGCGGGGTCGCAGGCGCTTCACCCTCCGGCATATGCAGGGTCAGTTGCGGGAAAGGTATATCAATGCCTTTTTCCGCAAAGAGGCGTTCAATGGCGAAACGCAGGGCGGAGAGGGTTGTCAGGCTGTTGTCCAGATCGTCGATAAAAACATTTAGGGTGAAATCCAGGGAATTGGCTCCGAAGTCGCTGAACAGCACGCTTGGGCGCGGAGAAGAGAACACATGTTTTTGGAGGCCGGCGGCTTCGAGGAGCAGTTTTTTCACCAGAGCGGTGTCCGAGCCATAGGCCACGCCGACCGTGATGCTGCGCCGCACCATACGGCTGTTGCGCGTCCAGTTGATGAACTGACCGGCCATAATCGCGGAGTTCGGCACATAGACGATGGCCCGCTCGCCGGTTTCTATGGTCGTGGAACGGATATTTATGGCCCGCACCGTTCCGGCGGAACCGGCCACCTCCACATAGTCGCCGACCAGAATGGTACGGCCGAAAATAAGCATGATCCCGCTGATCATATTATTGAAGATATTCTGAAGCCCGAAACCTATGCCCACGCTCAGACCGCCGGCAACGACCGCCAGACTGGTGAAGTTGACGCCCAGAAGCCCCAGGGAGATGATGGCGAACAAGGCCCAGAAGGCGTAGCCGAGCATGGTGCGCAAGGGCGGGATGACCCCCCTCTCGATATTGGGCAGCCGGTCCGGGAGATGATCCAGGGAGGTGCGGCCCAAACTGATGAAGGAGCGGAACAGGAAAAAGAGCACGGCTATGAGCAGCAAGCGGGAAAAGTCAAAGGAGGCCTCGCCCACTGTATAGCTGGCCGTAAAGATCTGGGGCAGGATATAACGCGCTCCGGGCGCGACCAGAATCCAGGGCAAGGCGCAGACAACAGACAAAATCCAGGCCAGGGGGATGGCCACGGAACGGGCCACGGCGTTACTGAAGGGCTGTTCATCCGGCTTAAGCAGACGGTCCGCGGCTTTGGCAAAAATACGCATCAGAGAATCGCCAAGGCTCAGGCTGTTGACCAGGGCGAGAAGAATAATGAAGATCAAAACTCCCAGGCGCGCGTAACCCAGTCCCGCCGCCAGCAGAGAGGCCAGTCCGAACCAGATGGAGCTGATCCTGGAAAAACGCTCCAGCAGGGGCAGTTTGACCCGGGTTTTTTTCCGGTGCCGGCGAAAGAAGGCCAGGGCCAGAAAGGCCGCCGTGACCAGCCCCCACATGATCCCGAGCAGGCGCGGCGGCAGGTCGGCAAAAAGCATGAGCACCCCGATAAAGGCGGGCCAGAGAAGACGCAGCATGGGCGAGGAGACGGAAGCGAGACCCGGTTCAAGGGCTGTGCGCAAGCCCCAGATCAAAGACACGGTGCCGACGATGAGCAAAATTGCGCCACTTAGGGAAAAGGCAAGATAAAAGCCCCCGTACTGGTTACCGGAGGCGGCCAGCACGACCAGTCCCAGGCCCATGCTGACCAGGGCGCGGGCCGCTTTGCGCAGCCGCACCCTGGAGCGGTGAATGGGCAAAGCCCTGGTCCCGCGCACGCAGGCAAAGCCCAGAACGGCCATGATGACCATATAGATAAGAAAGTTCTTGCCGGACTCCTGCCATTCTTCCGGGCTTTGCGGATAGGCGAAACTCAGGCGCGAAGGGAGAGACACAAGCCAGTCCGTGAGCAGAACCGGCATCGCAACCAGCGCGCCGAGTCCCGCGCCGGTGGGGGTCAGGTAATAATCCTGCCAGATGTCGACCAGACTGCCTTCAATGTCCTCAATGGTCCGGTCTATCCTGTCCAGGACGCCTTTGGCCGGAGCCAGAAGGACATCCAGGCGGGTGGACAGGCTGCCGAGTTTTTTGCGGGCGGCGGCCAGAGAGCGGGTGTAGTTTTGCAGGACTTCGGCCTCCCGGTTAGCGGCTGCGTTCAGGTTGACCCCGTCCGCCGCGCTTTCCCGGACAATGCTTTCCATGTCTTTTTGCAGTCCCGCCGCCTCATCCAGCATATGTTTGACGGTGACGGATATCTCATCCATGGGCGCAATGGTGTTTTGTAAGGAGGAGCGCAGGCTGTGCATCTGCCGGGCCAGAGTGAGCTGTTCCGTAGGATGCCCGCGCGAGGCCTGGAAGAGCCCGGACAGTCTGGAAAAGCGCAGACGCGCGTTCTGCAAATCCAAAGTCAGGGGTTTGGCAAGATTTTCGGCGTTCTGACGCAGATTTTCCGCTTCATCCGTCAGAGTAGCCAGATCTCCGGCCCTGGCGCTCCAGATCCTGTTCAGACCGTCGTCAACTGCCGGGGCGGTCTGGGCGGCTGGCGAAGACGCAGGAGCAGCGGACGAAGGCGCCGGGTCGGCGGCACGGGCAGAGTAGGCTGCGCCAAGACAGAAGATCAGAAGCGGGATGAGAAAAAAGACGCGGCGCTGCCGATGCGAAAAACAGGGAACTGACATCCGCATATTGGCGCCGCTGCCGGATCTGTATGGGCGGTTCCCAAAGAGGGAGTTCATAGCAAGCGTCCTGATTCGTAAAAAAGCCCGTAGACCATTACCCGATGGAGAAATTTACCCTATCATTTTTCATTTGCCCTATATAGGAAAAAATGGCATATTATATTGGAACCCGGTATTATGCCGGTTCCAAAACACAGGAGTAAATCATGCCAAAAAAAGCAGCCATAATAATCGGAAGTCTGCGTAAAAATTCGCTTAACCGCAAGCTGGCCCAAGCCCTTGCGAACCTTGCCCCGAATCTTTTAACCTTTGACATCATTCCTCTGGATGCCGTTCCGATGTTCAATCAGGACCTGGAGGCCAATCTGCCCGAACCCGTGTTGCGCCTGAAAGAACAGGTGAATGCGGTCGACGGCGTACTTTTCGTCACCCCGGAATACAATCGGGGGATGCCGGCGGTTTTGAAGAACACCGTGGACTGGTGCTCAAGGCCTACAGGCAAAGGTGTTCTGGTAGGAAAAGCGGCGGCCATAGCCGGGATCAGCCCCGGTGTAATCGGTACGGCGCTGGCCCAGAGCCAGTTAAAGCCGATCCTGCTTACGCTCGGGATGCGTCTTATGGGACAACCGGAAATCTATATCCAGGGCAACGACGCCTATTTTGACGCCTCCGGCGCGATTGCCGAGGCGAGGAACCGGAATTTCCTGGCTTCTTTTGTCAGCCGTTTCGCGGACTGGATCGGTTAGATCCTTTTACGCTTGAGATTGTTGCGAGACTTCGCAGTGAATTCGCCTTCAACAATCTCTCGCGCAAAAATTACCTTCTTGGCGGCAAGCGGCGGATCAGGGGCAAGGTCAGCAAAATCAAAAAGCCGACCATGGCGAAGCCGGCGCTAAAGCCGGCGCAGTCGCCCCACAGCCCCAAAAGCATAGGCATGAGACCGAGGCCGATAAAGCCGCCCAAAGGCATGCCTATGGACATATGTAGGGGCGTCTTGTCGGAAAAACTATGGGCTAGAAAGGTAAACATGGAGGCTATGGCAATGGCCGCCGCCGCAGGTTGGATATAGAGGCCGACAACAAAGGGCGCAAGCCAGGGCATGACCGTGAGGGCGATGCTTAGGGCCATGACGGAAAAGGCCAGAGTCAGGGTAAAGCGCGTCCCCAGGCTTGAGATCAGCCTCCCCCCGATCAGGGCGGCAAAAGGCGAGGCCAGGCGGGAAGTCGAGAGCAGAAGGGCGGAACTTTCCACGGACAAAAGCCGCTCTTCCGTCATATGCAGGGTCATGACGCTGTACATTCCGAAATGCACGGAGATGGACATCCCGACGCCCCAGACAAAAAACCAGAGCCGGGGCGAGCGCAGGGCTTCTTTGAAATCTTTGAGCGAGGTCGCTTTTTCCGGACTGTCGCCCCCTTTGGCGAAACAGTGAAAAATTACTGCCGCGCCAAGGGCCGCCGCGCCAATGCAGGCCACACCCACCCGCCAGCCGCAGAAGCCGGCGGCCAGTCCGGCCAGAAGCGGGGCCAGAAGCAGCCCTATATTCGGACCAACCTCGTGGACAGCTATTATCTTACCCCACTGCGACGGCGGCGCAAGACTACGGATGGAACTGAAGCCGGCGTTGAAGTATGCGCCGGCGGACATGCCAAGAGCCAGAAAGAGAAAGGGCAAAAGCACCCTGTCTGTGGTTGCGGCTATGGCCAGCAGCACCAGTCCGCAGGCCGCGGACGACAAAGCCACCAGCCTGCGCGGTCGCGCCTTGTCGCTCACGAGACAGGACAGGAAGATGGTCAGGGCATAGCCCACGGATATATAAAATAAAAAGCGGGTCGAGGCCGCATGGGACAGGATGAATTCCCGTTCCAAATCCGGCAGCAGCGGGCCAAAAATAGCCCGCGCCAGGTAAGTGAGGAAAAAAACAAAAGTAGTCAGGACCAACGAAGGCAGGGCTTTGCTGAAAACCTGCTCCGCTTCGCTTTTGTCCGTTTTTTTTCGCATCCAGGGCATGAGGAAACCCATAACATCTTCCGCGCTGAAAGGCATCCGGCATACGCCACAACAGCCTGCCCGCAGCAGTCAGCAAAATAAAAAGGCCACCGCCGTCAGAGTATTTTTCTTCTCTGCCGGCTGGCTTCAATCCCCAATATACCCGGCGGGAAAGGGTGAACTCCCCTGCCGGGTCGTTTTGTTGTGGGTTAATCCTCTGTGCCTTCTTCGCTTTGCTCTGACCTTTCCGCCAGCCATCGCTTGACGGCATCGGGGTCAATCCGCCAGCCCACGCCCACTTTACGGGCAGGGAAGTCTCCGGCTTTAATCAATGCCCGGAGCGTCTTTGAGTCCACCCTGAGCGCTTTTGCCCATAATATTTTTCGCCTCCCCGCAAATCGACTTGCGCTGAAAAATTTCCCACTTTGCCCCTAAAAAAGGCCACTTTTTGGGACGGGGCTTTTACCACTTGACGCCCATTTTTGTGCCCGGCAGGGATTGAGAAAAAACTTGCAATCTGTCCATTGATGGCTATATAGAAGACAGACGGGCCGAAGGTGCTGTTAACACCCCCGGCCCTGGGGCAACCCTCCGTGATTAGTTTCTCACAAAGTTAGCCGCCCCCTGAGGATTGCATCTCCTACAGGGGGCAACTCTTTATCTACCGGTTAACCAGTAAACAATGAGAGCCACGGCGACGCCCGTTAGGACGTCAAGTAGGATATGCTCCATTTGGACAACCTCCTTTCGGAGAACTGCCCCGCCAATCTCTTACACCGTCACCCCGGCATTTTCAACTGCCCGGCAGAAGGGAAAAACCTGCCTCGCGCGGGCGCGTGTGTGGGCATGGTCGCGGTTGCGGACGGGGACACTATTACGGTGGAACCTGCGCGGGGCGGCGACCGTGTGAAGATCCGCCTGCATGGGATAGACGCGCCGGAACGCAAACAACCCTATGGCGAGACTGCGCGGGGTTTTGTCAGCAACTCGGTCCTGTTCAAACAAGTGGATGTCCAGCCGCGCGACAGGGACCGATACGGGCGCACAGTGGCGATTGTGGATGTTCCCGGTAGCTTCAATCCCCAAGACCTTGATACTACATGATACTGACAAGTTCCACAAAAGCGAAGTCCCACAAGGTTTTTGAGGCCTTATGGGACTTTATGAAATCCTTCCTTGGGGCGAATGGAGGGTCTCGAACCCTCGACCCCCAGATCCACAATCTGGTGCTCTAACCTACTGAGCTACATTCGCCACGGGAGATTTGCCATTACACGGGAAGGGATCAAAGGTCAAGGATTTTCCCGTCTTCGCTCCCGGCGAAATAGGCTCTAAACAGTCTGCGCCTGTCGCTTTTGCTTTTCCCGCGCAAAACGGTCCAGAAAAATATACACCACCGGGGTCGTATACAGGGTAAGCACCTGGCTGACCAAAAGACCGCCGACAATGGTAATGCCGAGCGGCGTGCGCATCTCCGCCCCGTCACCCCGGCCGAAGAGCAACGGCAAAGCCCCGCCTATTGCCGCCATGGTCGTCATCATGATCGGGCGAAAACGCATCAGACAGGCCTTGTATATGGCCTCCTGGGCTGAAAGCCCCTCCCGCCGCCGCGCCTCCACGGCAAAATCGATCATCAGGATGGCGTTTTTCTTGACTATTCCCGCGAGGAGCAAAACCCCTATGAAGGCGATAACCGTGAACTCCGCGCCGAAGGCCATCAGACCCAGAATAGCTCCCACTCCGGCGGACGGCAGGGTGGAGAGGATGGTCAGGGGATGGATGAAACTCTCGTACAAAACCCCCAGTACCACATAGAGGGTGATCAGGGCGGCGAGGATCAGCAGCGGCTGATCCCGCAGGGAGGAGGCAAAGGCCCCGGCCACGCCGGAAAAGCTGCCGTGCACGGCTTCGGGCATACGCAGTCCGGCCAGGGTTTCATCAATACGCTCCTGCACCTGGGAGAGGGAGACGCCGGGCAGCAGATTGAAGGAAATGGTCGCCGAGGTGAACTGGGCCTGATGCGATACGGAAAGGGAAGTCAGGGTCGGAGAAAAGCTGGAGAAGGCGTTCAAGGGCACCAGGCGGCTGCCGGAACTGTCCTGCGCGGCCACGGAAAAGAGGGAGGACCCGGCGTTGCCGGAGAGTCCGGTGGCGGCCAGCGCGGGCGCGGAGGCGGATTTCAGGGACGCCGGCACATAAAGATGGAAAAGGCCGTCCGGGCCTTGCAGATAGGGTTCGTCAAACTCCATGACCACCCGGTACTGGTTCATGTCCGTGTAGATGGTGGAGGCGAAGGCCTGTCCGAAGGCCAGACCCAGTGCTGTATCCACCTGTTTCTGGGTGATGCCGAGACGCGCCATAACCTCCCTGTCCACGCTGACTGTGGTCTGTAAACCGCGCGTTTCCTGATCCGAATTTACGTCCCTCAAGCCGGGAATTTTCCGGAAAGCCTCGGTCACCAGCGGGGCCCAGACGCGCAAAAGTTGCAAATCATCGCTTTGCAGGGTGAACTGGTGCTCGGCCCGGGTGCGCCGACCCCCGATACGCAGATCCTGCATGGGAGTGAGAAAAAGTTCTCCGCCGGGCACAACGGAGAGTTGTTCACGCAGTTCATTTATGATCTGGGCGGCGTTTTTTTTGCGTTCGGACGAGGGTTTCAGGGTAACGAAGACCATCCCGGAGTTGCGCTGCTGCCCGCCGGTAAATCCTCCCACCTGGGCCACATCCGGGTGAGCGTCCACTATATCCATAAGGGCTGTCAGTTTGGGTTTCATGGACTGAAAGGAAATGCTCTGGTCGGCCTGGATCATGCCGAAGATCTGCCCCACATCCTGTTGCGGGAAAAAGCCCTTGGGCACGATGATATACAGATAGACGTTGAAGACCATGGTGAGGATCAGGGCCAGCAGGGTCAGCCACTTATGGGCCAGGGCTATGCTCAGGGTACGGGCGTAGCCGGCATGCAGCCGATCCAGACAGCCGCCCCAGGCAGATATGGCGCGGGAGAAAAAGGCGGCCATAAGAGCGCGCGCCCCGCTTTGGCCCGAAGGCGGAACATTCCTGCCCCGGTGTTCATCTTCCCGCAGAATCTGGGCGCAAAGCATGGGGGTTGAGACCAGAGAAACCAGCAGGGAAACCAGCACGGCGGCGGAGAGGGTGACGGCGAATTCCTGGAAAAGCCTGCCCATGAGTCCGCCCATGCCCAGAATGGGAATAAAAATGGCCACCAGGGAGAGGCTTATGGAGAGGACGGTAAAAGATACTTCTCTACTGCCGATACGCGCGGCCTGCGATACGTCTTCCCCGTTTTCCACATGCCGGACTATGTTTTCCGTGACCACGATGGCGTCGTCCACGACAAAACCGGTAGCCACGGTCAGGGCCATGAGGGAGAGGTGGTTGAGGCTGAAGCCGCAGAGGTGCATGACCGCGAAGGTCCCGGCCAGGGACACGGGCACGGCCACGGCCGGGATGAAGGTGGCGCGCGCATTGCGCAAGAAGAGAAAGACGACCAGGATCACCAGACACATGGACATAACGAGCCCCCGCTCCACCTCACGCACCGAGGCGGCTATGGAGGGCGAGCGGTCCATGGTCACGGTAAAATCCACGCTTTCCGGCATCCAGGCGCGCAAGGTGGGCAGCATCTCGCGCACATTGCGAACCGTTTCGATAATATTCGCGCCAGGCTGCTTATAGAGGATAAGCAAAATTGCGGGTTTGCCGTTGGCGTAACCGATATTCCGGGAGTCCTCCACTCCATCCCTGATCTCTGCCACATCGGAGAGACGCAGGGCCGCGCCGTCCTGCCAGCGGATAATCAGGGGGGCGAAGTCGGCCGCCCTGCGCAGACGGTCTGCCGCGCCCACTGCCCGAAGTGTTGTGTCGTCTTCCAGCAGCCCCTTGGGGCTGTTGACGTTGGACCGCATTATGGCGGCGCGTGTTTCCTCCAGGGACAGGCCCCGGCTGTGCAGGGCGCCTGGATTTATCTCCACGCGCACGGCGGGCAGGGAGGCCCCGCCGACCACCACCTCGCCCACGCCGTAAACCTGGGAAAGTTTCTGCGCGAACACCGAGGAGGCTATATCGTAAAGATCGCCCAGATTCATGCTGTCCGAAGTAAGTCCGATGACCATAACCGGGGCATCGGCCGGATTGCTTTTCTTGTAACTCGGATTACGCGGCAGCACCGGCAGGGTGGACCGCGCGGCGTTGATCGCGGACTGCACATCGCGGGCGGCCCCGTCTATATCGCGGGAAAGATCAAATTGCAGGACTACGCCGGTATTGCCCTGGGTGCTGGTGGAGGTCATCTCGGTCACCCCGGCGATGCGGCCCAGAGCGCGCTCCAGAGGGGTCGCGACGGTGGCCGCCATGGTTTCCGGGCTGGCCCCGGGCATGGCGGCCCGTACCCGGATGGTGGCGAAATCCACCTGGGGCAGGGGCGACACCGGCAAAAGCGCATAGGCCGCGATGCCGACCAGGGCCACGGCCAGGGTGAGCAGGGTTGTGCCCACCGGACGGGAAATGAAGGGCGCGGACAGGTTCATGCTGCGCCCCGAAAAGGGCTGCCTGACATGCAGGCTGCGGTCAAAGTCATGCCCGGCTCCGGCCCCGGAAACGGCGGCTCAAACGATCAAAGGTCAGATAAATCACAGGGGTAGTGAAAAGGGTCAAGGCCTGACTGACCAAAAGACCACCGACCATAGTCACGCCCAAGGGACGGCGCAGTTCCGAACCCATGCCGTCGCCGAACATCATGGGCAGGGCGCTGAACAGGGCCGCGAAGGTGGTCATGAGGATGGGGCGCAGGCGCAGGATGCAGGCCTGATGAATGGCCTCGCGGGCGCTTTTGCCCTCCTTGCGCTCTGCCTCAAGGGCGAAGTCAATCATCATGATCGCGTTCTTTTTGACGATGCCGATGAGCAGGATAATGCCGATGATGCCGACAATGCCGAGATCCAGGTCAAAGGCCAGCAAAGCCAGAAGCGCCCCTACCCCGGCCGAAGGCAGGGTGGAGAGGATGGTTATGGGGTGGATATAGTGCTCGTACAATACGCCGAGTACGATATACATGGTCAGCACGGCAGCCAGGATGAGCCAGAGGGTTCCGGAAAGAGAGGAGCGGAAAGCCTTGGCCGCGCCCTCAAAGGTCAGGGGCAGGGAGGGCGGCAGGTCAATCGCGCGCGCCGTCTCTTCTATGGCGGCCACGGCTTCGCCCAGGCTGTGACCTTTGCCGAGGTTGAAGGAAATGGTGGAGGAAGGAAACTGCCCCTGGCGGTTGATGACGAGAGGCGCTTCGCGTTCCTCCATCCTGGTCACGGAACTCAAAGGGACCATGGTCCCGCCCGTCCCGCTCACATAGATGTACTCGAAACTTGAAGCGTCGCGGCGAAATTCCGGTTTGGCCTCCAGGATCACCCGGTACTGGCTGCTCTGGGTAAAAATGGTGGAGATGATACGCTGCCCGAAGGCGCTGTAGAGGGCGCTGTCTATGGCCGCTGTAGAAACACCGAAGAAAGCGGCCCGGTCCCTGTCTATGACCAGATAGGCCTGACGGCCGCCGGCATTGAGGTCCGAGGCCACGTCCGCGGTCTCTGGGATCGCGTTCAAGGCGCTGACCAGACGCGGAACCCATTCATTGAGGTTTTCCAGGGTCAGGGATTCGATGTTGAACTGGTACTGGGTGCGGGAGACCTTGTCCTCGATGGTGATGTCCTGGGTCGGCTGCATAAAGAGGCTGATCCCCGGCAAAACGCGCACCTGCTCCGCGATGCGCCGGACAATATCCGGGGCGCGGCTGGCGCGTTCCTGCAGAGGTTTGAGATTGATGGACATACGCCCGCTGTTCAGAGTCGGATTCGTGCCGTCCACGCCGATAAAAGATGAAACGTCGGCCACATCCGGGTCCTGAAGCACCAGGGCGGCGAGTGCGCGCTGCCGCCTGGCCATTTCGGAAAAACTTATGTCCTGCGGAGCTTCCGTGACTCCGGAGATCAGGCCGGTGTCCTGCACGGGGAAAAAGCCCTTGGGGATTACGAGATAAAGGCCGATGGTCAGGACCAGGGTGGTCAGGGCCACGGCCAGGGTCAGAGCCTGACGATCAAGAACAACGAGAAGCGCCCGGTCATAAAGGCGCAGAACACGGTCCCAGACGCCCGGCCCGCCCTTTCCCTCCCGGTGGCGGGCCGGGCGCAGCAGATAGGCGCACATCATGGGCGTAAGACTGAGGGAAAGAACAGCCGAAAGCAGAATGGACACGGCCAGGGTGACGGCGAATTCCCTGAACAGGCGACCCACCACATCACCCATGAACAACAGGGGGATAAGCACCGCTACCAGGGATATGGTCAGGGAAATGATGGTGAATCCGATCTGGGCGGAACCGGAGATCGCCGCCTCCAGAGGACTTTTGCCGTCTTCAATGTGACGGCTGATGTTCTCGGTGACCACAATGGCGTCGTCTACCACAAAACCTGTGGCTATGGTCAGGGCCATAAGCGTGAGGTTGTTGATGGAAAAGCCGAGAAAATACATAAGACCGAAGCTCCCCACCAGAGAGAGGGGCACGGCCGTGCCGGGGATGATGGTGGCGGGCAGGTTGCCGAGAAAGAAGAACATTATGGCCACGACCATGACCACGGCCAGAACGAGTTCAAACTGCACGTCGCGCACTGTGGCCCGTGTGGTCAAGGTGCGGTCCGTGAGAATATCCACATTGACGTTGCCGGGGAGAGCCGCGCGCAGAGCGGGCAGGATAGACTTTATCTCGTCCGCCACCCGGATGATGTTCGCTCCCGGCTGTCTTTGCACGTTGATGATGATCGCGGGTGTGGTATTGCGCCAGGCGGCCATCCGCTCGTTCTCCGCCCCGTCCGTGAGGTCGGCCACTGCGGAGAGATAGACAGGGGCATCGTTCTTGTAGCCGATGATCAACTGCCGGTATTCGTCCGCGCTGCGCAACTGGTCGTTGGCGTCAATGCTGGAGGCGCGTTCCGGTCCGTCAAAACTGCCCTTGGCTATGTTCACATTGGCGTTGGCCACGGCGTTGCGCACATCGTCCAGGGAAAAGCCGTGCGCGGCGAGCAGGCGCGGATTGACCTGAACACGCACGGCGGGCTTCTGTCCCCCGGAGAGGCTGACCAGCCCCACCCCGGAGATCTGGGATATTTTCTGGGCCAGACGCGTGTCAACCAGATCCTGCAAACGCGGCAGAGGCATGCCCGTAGAGGTGGCGGCGAGGATCATGATCGGGGGATCGGCAGGGTTGACCTTGTTATAGATGGGCGGGTTGGGGAGATCGGAGGGCAGATAGCCGCCGGCGGCGTTGATGGCCGCCTGCACCTGCTGTTCCGCCACATCCAGGCTCATTTCCAGAATGAATTGCAGGGTAATGACCGAGGCCCCGCCCGAACTCTGGGAAGACATGCGGTTCAAGCCCGGCATCTGCCCGAACTGGCCCTCCAGAGGCGCGGTTATTCCGGAGGTGATGACCTCCGGACCCGCTCCCGGATAAATCGTCACTACCTGAATGGTGGGGTAGTCTATTTCCGGCAGGGCGGAGATGGGTAAATTGCGGTAGGCGAGCAGACCGGAAAGGAAAAGCGCCGCCGTAAGCAGGGAGGTGGCGACCGGGCGCAGAATGAAAATGCGGGAGGGATTGAACATTTCAAGAGCCTAGGGGCATAGTTTTTCCTTGCGCGCGGTATTCAGAAAAGAGCAGTCCCCGGCGGCGCAGCCATTTTTGAACGCGGCGCAGGCCGCCTTTCTGTCATCCTGTCCCAGTTCCAGCACTCCGAGATAATTCGCCGCCCCTGCGTGTTTGGGATTAAGGCTCAGGGCATAGTCCAAATCACGTCTGGCCGCTTTGATCTGCCCGGACCTTATGGAAACCAGGGCGCGCAGGGAGTAGTTGTCAGCGCTCGGCGCGAGACGGACGGCTTTTGTCATATCCTCGAAAGATTCTTCGCGCAGACCCAGTTCGCTGGCGGCCAGACCGCGCCGGGCGTAGGCGGGAGCGTATTGGGGCTCAAGTTTGATAACCCGGTCCAGCAGGACGCGCGCCTTGTCCGGATCCGCGCAGACCTCGGCCTTGAGCGTTTTCACTGCCCCACCCTGCCAGAGCGCAAGCGCCCGGGTCATGGCCCTGGCCGCCTCCGGCCTGAGCGTCTCCACTCCCGCGCCCGCATCCGAAGCGCCTGACCCACTTTGGACGCTGCCCGCGGAAGCGCCCCCCCCTCCCTCTTCCAGTCCGGGTCTTTGCGCCCCGTCCGTGCCGAGGCTGGAGCCGGGCCTTTCTTTGGCGGAACAGGCCGCGAGGACGCCCACAAGACAACAGAGAACAATATGGAGCAAAAGTCTGCTCCGGGAGAAAGATTTTTTACCTGCATCCGTCATTTCTTTGCCGGGGTCAGCAGGGGCCAGCGGAGCGGGGGGCGGTCCCGCATAAGATCCGGGAGAAGTATTCATAGCGGCTCCTTATATAAAATGAACTGCTGCCTTATTTTTCAAAAAGCGCGCTCAGGCGCGCGCGCACAAGTTCCGCCCTGGCCCGGCCTATGCCGGGCGTGGCGGCCAGTTCGGAGACATCGGCCCCGGCCATGGCGACCAGGGAGCCAAAGCGCTCGAAAAGGGCGCGGGCCAGTTTTGGCCCTATGCCGGGCATTGCGGTCAATTCTCCGGCCAAAGCCGCCGACGTCCTGGCCCTTCTGTGCCGGCTCACAACGAAATTATGCGCCGTATCGCGGATGTGCTGCAAGTATAAAAGCTCTGCCGCGCCGGCGGGGAAATTCAGGGGATTGCTCCGTCCGGGCAGAAAAATACGGTCATTGTCCTTGCCCGCCCTGCGGTCCGTATGTCCGCTCTCATCCCTGGCCTTGGCTATGGAGGCCAGAATGAAGTCGGCATCAGCCTCCAGACCCGTTTTCAGCTTCTTGGCGCTGAAAACGCCGTTTACAGCGGAAAGCTGCCCCCGGCCTCCGTCGATGAGTATGAGGTCCGGCCAGCCTTTGTCATTTTGGCGCTCTGCCCGACGCTCGGCCCAGGCGGCAAGGGCCGCGTAGTCATCCCCGCCGGCCGCGTCCGCCCGCGCCTCAATATTATAGGCGCGGTATTCCCCTTTCAAGGCTTTTTCGTCCTCAAAAACCACCATGCCGGCGCGGATATGGCTGCCTCCAGTGTGCGAGATGTCCACCGCTTCTATGCGCCGGATCGGTCTGAAGCTGCGAAAGCGTTTTTGCAAAAGATCGGCCAGCACGGGCCGGGCCAGGGACAGGGCCGCCTCACGGGCGTTGGACGCGGCCATCCGGGATAAATTGTCCTCATCCCGCCCTTTGGGGGCGGAAATCTGCACGGCAGCGCCGCGAATCTCCGCCAGCGCGGCTTCCAGGGTCTGGAAGGAGGATTCTTCCCCGGCCGGGATCCAGGGCAGCACGATGCGCGGCGGAATACTCTCCCCCAGCCCCCGGCGTTGCAGGTAATACTGCGGGACAAAGCCGGTCAGCAGTTCCGGGGCGTCCTCCATGCCAAGCCCGGCCCAGAAAAAATTACGCCCGTCCAGCAACAGTCCGCCCCGGACAAAGACCACGCCCAGGGCCAGTCCCTGGGGAAGCTGGGCCAGACCCGCCAGATCCAGGTCTTTGTCTTCGTCCAGCACAACGGACTGCCGCTCCAGGGTTTTTTCCAGGGCACGGATCTGGTCCCGCAGCCGCGCCGCGTCCTCAAAACGCAGGGAACGTGCGGCCGCGCGCATTTCTTCTTTCAAAGCACGCGCCAGGACGCGGGTTTTCCCGGACAGCAAAAGCGCCACATCCCCAAGCAGGGTTTTATATACTTGCTGATCAACGGGCAGAACGCAAGGGGCCAGGCATTGGCCGATGTCATAATAAAGGCAGGGGCGGGTGCGGTTGGCAAAGGCCGCGTCGCGGCAACGGCGCAGGGGAAAATGCCTGTGAATGAGA
Source organism: Desulfovibrio sp. (assembly GCA_031260965.1). Lineage (GTDB taxonomy): Bacteria > Desulfobacterota > Desulfovibrionia > Desulfovibrionales > Desulfovibrionaceae > Frigididesulfovibrio. The sequence goes on from JAISKK010000157.1 coordinate 23,305, forward strand.
CGCCAGGTTTCGCGCGCTGCCATCCCCGAGGAATAGGGGCCGAAATAGCGCGCCTGCCCGCTCTTTCCCCCTTCCTTGGAACGGCGCACTATTTCCACGCGCGGATAGGGCACTTTGCCGTCTATGCGGAAAAGCAGATATTCCTTGTCGTCTCGCAGGACAATATTATAGCGGGGCCGGTATTTTTTGATCAGGCTGGCTTCCAGAAGCAGGGCTTCCTTTTCCGTGCCTGTGCGCAAAATTTCAATATTTTGCGCATGTTGGAGCATAAGCTGTGTCTTCTGGGGCAGGGAGGCGGATTTACGGAAATAGGAGGTCAGACGCCGGCGCAGGTGCTTGGCCTTGCCAACATAAAGAATATGTCCGGCGCTGTCTTTATACAGGTACACGCCGGGTTCCTCCGGGAAGAGGGACAGATCCGGTTTTTGCATTTATTTGACAGCCCGCCGCATTCCGCCTTGCCGGCAAAGCCGGCGTCTCAAGGCCGAACTGCCCAAGAGCAGATTAACATTGAAAATGAATATCTGCTCTAAGACCCGAAATGTTTTGCCGCCAGATCGCGCATGTCCTGTTCGGAACGCTCATTTTTGGTGGCTATGGCTATTATGGTGAAAGTGGAGGGATAAGTGTTTATCCAGATCGAGGCAAAGCCGGCCTGGGCCACCGTGCCGGTCAGAGCGCGGGCGGTAAAGCCGCAGTTGTTGGCGTGGCGCGTGTATCCGGCGGCCAGGGCAGGACGAAAGCCGTACAGAATGTCCAGGGGCGCTACCGGACCGGCCGGGGATTCATAGGCCGGTTCCAGCAGTTTGTCCTCGGCGATCAGGACGCATGCCGTTTTGAGGTCCACGCTGCTCAACACCAGATAACCGTCGTCTTTGAGAACCCGGTGCAGATTGCGCAGGGAAGGCACAACCTCATGCGCGTAAAGACGCTCCAGGCTGTGAGCGGTATATACGGCGTCAAAAGACCCGCTCTTCACGCCGGACATGTCCAACAGGCTTGAAACTATGTCGGGGTTGACATCCTGGCTTGCGTCCATACGCGCGCATTCCCACGCTTCTGTGGCGAACTCGCGGGTAGTGCGGGACTTATCATTGCCGCCGCATGCGGCATAAAGAAATCTTGGCATGGCAACCTTTTCCCTTATTGACAGGAATTTTTATCCGGCCTCATAATGATCGGACTTCAACTATTTTTTCACTTGTTTTTCTGTTTAATCTTTTTTGCCGGCTTCGGCAAGCGCCGATCGCGGATTGTCGATCCCGGGCTGCGGGAGGGTACAGATTTGCAAATGGACAAGAGACGGCTTTGCGGCTACAAAACCTCCCTAAAAGGATCCAATTTATGAAACGCGCTCTTATAACCGGAGTGACCGGACAGGACGGTTCCTACCTCGCCGAGCTGCTGCTTGAAAAAGGCTATGAGGTGCACGGCATGATCCGCAACACCTCCCAGCCCACTACCGAACGCATCGATCATCTGCACCACGGCCTCTATGCGCGCGATTCCCGTTTTTTCCTGCACTACGGAGACCTCGCAGACAGCGGGAATATTTTCAGCCTGATCGCAGAGCTTGGCCCGGACGAAATTTATAACCTCGGCGCCCAGACCCATGTAGGGGTTTCTTTTGATCTGCCCGAGTACACCGCCAATATAGACGGGCTGGGTGCGCTGCGCCTGCTTGAGGCCATCCGGGTTCTGGGACTCAAAGATAAAACCCGCCTCTACCAGGCCTCGACCTCCGAACTTTTCGGTCTGGTCCGGGAAAGTCCCCAGAAGGAAAGCACCCCCTTCTACCCCCGCAGCCCCTATGCTGTGGCCAAGCTCTACGCCTACTGGATTTGCGTGAATTATCGGGAGGCCTATGGAATTTACGCCTGCAACGGCATCCTCTTCAATCACGAATCACCCCGGCGCGGGGAAAATTTTGTCACCCGCAAAATCACGCGTTCCCTTGCCCGAATCGCCGCCGGCCTCTCGGACTGCCTGCGCCTCGGCAATCTCTCCGCCCTGCGCGACTGGGGACACACCCGCGATTACGTGCAGATGCAATGGCTCATGCTGCAACAGGAAAAAGCCGAGGACTTCGTAATCGCCACCGGACGCCAGCACACGGTTCGTTCCTTTGTGCAAGCGGCGGCGGCGGAGATCGGCGTAGTCCTGGAATGGGAGGGGGATGGAGAAAATGAACGGGGTGTGGCAAAAAGCGTTGACGCCAAACGCTTCGGACAGATCTGCGGGCGCGCGGATCTGCCCTGCTCCATCAGCCCCGGTCAAACCGTCGTGCGCGTGGACAAGGAACTTTTCCGCCCCGCCGAAGTCGAAACCCTGCTCGGCGATGCCGCAAAAGCCGCGCACAAGCTCGGCTGGAAGGCCGCTCTGACCCTTGAGGATTTGATCCGGGAAATGACGCGGGAGGACTGCCTGGGCGCCCTGCGCGATCTCACCCTTAAAGCGGCCGGGTTCAGAATCAGAAATCCCCTGGACTGATAGGGGCAACTACAGCAATTTACGCTTGAGATTGCCGCCCGAGGGCGAAGTGAATTCGCCTTGCGGCAATCTCGCGGCAAGGGTTGCTCGCAAACCCTTGCGCAGCTGATGGACATTCTCAATGTTAATCCGCTCTCAGGCGCGGATTTTGCAGGCGACGCTCATGGATATCTTCGCATTTGACGTAGCCGCCCTGTCCAGCTTCCTGCTCACCCTGATGCGGGTAAGTCTGGTGCTCTTTCTCCTCCCTTTTTACGGGGGGGAATATATCCCGCCCCAGGTCAAGGCGGCTGTCTGCCTGGTTTTAACCATGGCCCTCTGGCCGCATGTTTCCTTTCCCGGTGAACTTTTCCCCGCGCATCCGGCCGGCATTCTCGTAATGATCATGCTGGAAGCCCTGCTCGGTCTCATCCTCGGACTGAGCGTAAATTTTATTTTTGCCGCCATCCAGACCGGGGGCGAAATTATGGGTTTTCAGATGGGTTTCACCATGGTCACCCTGGCGGACCCCGCCTCCGGGGCCCAGGTAAGCATCGCCTCCCATCTTTTATTCATGGTCGCCCTGATCATATTTCTGGCCATGGACGGACACCTGCATCTGCTACGCGCCCTTGCGGATTCCTTTGCCTATATCCCTCCGGGGGGGCTTACTCTGGATCGGCTGACCGATGATTTTCTGGTCCTTTCCGGGACCATGTTCTCCCTGGCCGTCAAAATAGCGGCCCCGGTCATAGCCTCGCTCTTTACAGTGGAGCTGGCCCTGGCCCTCATGGGCCGGGCCGCGCCCCAGATGAACCTGCTCACCCTGGGCTTTCCTGCCAAGATAGCCGTCGGCTTTTTCTTCATCGGCATTTTGTTCGGCATTATGTCCATGCGCATGGAGGAACTGATCCTGGGTCTGGGCCCGATGTTTGACCGTATAATGAGCGCCGCGCGGGCGACCTTTTAAGGGAAGGCGCAAAAATGGCGCGTGATCCGTCAAAAACCGAAAATGCGACCCCCAAACGCCGCAACAAGGCGCGCAGCGAGGGCAATGTCGCCAAATCCCAGGAAGTTGTCAAGGCCGTCTCCGTTCTGGCCGGACTTATCGGTCTGACTGTCTGCCTGCGTTACATGAACTCGGAACTCATGGGCATTTTCCGCCATTTTCTGAGCCAGGCCCCCTCCTACCGGGATATATCCGATGCCGGCGTTTACGAAATCGTCCTCTGGCTTTCCATTTCCCTGGCCAAAATCATCCTGCCCTGCATACTGCTGATCGGTCTTATGGTCTTTGTGTCTCTGCGCGTGCAGGTAGGCAAGCTCTGGACCACCAAGGTTTTCTCCTTCAAACTTGACCGCTTCAACCCCGTAAACGGTTTGAAACGCATGTTTTTCTCCCTCCAGACCCTGATCCGCATGGGCAAAAGCCTTTTGCAGGCCCTGTGCATCGGCCTCGCCCCCCTCTGGATAGTCAAGGCGGAGATGAAAAATTTCCCGACCCTCTACTATATGGATGCCACAGGCATTGCCGTCTATATTCTGGAAATAAGCAGCCGCATGGTCATCTACGCCCTTGTCCCCATGATTCTCATCGCCGCTGTGGATTTTTTCTACACGCGCTGGGACTATGCCCAGAATCTTAAAATGAGCAAGGACGAGGTCAAAGACGAGCGCAAACAGCAGGAGGGTGATGAAAAAATCAAGGCCGCCATCCGCCAGAAGATGATGAAAATGTCCATGCGGCGCATGATCAAGGATGTCGCCAAGGCGGATGTGGTGATCACCAACCCGACCCATATAGCCGTGGCCCTGCGTTACAATCCCATGGAGGCCCCGGCCCCGGTGGTTCTCGCCATGGGCGTGGACGCGGTGGCGGAAAAAATCAAGGAAGCGGCCCGGCAACACGGCGTCCCGATCCGGGAAAACAAGACTCTGGCACGGGCTTTGTATAAGCAGACTGAGATTGGCGATTTGATCCCGGCGGAACTGTTCCAGGCAGTGGCTTTAATCCTGGCGCAAATCTGGAAAACAAAAAATCCGGGTAAAACCCCCAACCTCTGATACAGGCTCGGACAAGACGGGTTTTTGCAAGTGACAAGTGTGATAAAACGAGGAATTACCCCGACTTTTCCGGAAAAATAATTCGCAGGCGGCCGTCGTTGCTTTGACGGCGACAAACAAAAAAGGCGTCAGTATTATGGCAGGCAAATCATTCGCACCGGCAATAGACTATAAAAGGTTCGCCGCCCAGGGCGATCTGCTCCTCGCGGGCGGGGTGGTGGTGATCCTCATGGTCATGCTCATCCCCATGCCCACCATGATCCTGGATTTTATGCTCTGCCTCTCCATATCCCTGTCTCTGGTCGTGCTGGTCACCTCCATGTTCATGCTCTCGCCCCTGGAATTTTCCATTTTCCCCTCCCTGCTGCTGGTTACAACCCTGCTCCGCCTGGGCCTTAACGTGGCCTCGACCCGTCTTATTCTGCTCAACGGAGACAAGGGCACGGACGCGGCCGGCACCATCATCCAGGCCTTTGGGGAATTTGTGGTCGGCGGCAGCTACATTATCGGCGCCGTCATTTTCATGATCCTCTTTATCCTGAACAAGATAGTCATAACATCCGGCACAACGCGCATCGCCGAAGTGGCGGCGCGTTTTACCCTGGACGCCATGCCCGGCAAACAGATGGCCATTGAGGCGGACCTGAATGCCGGATTGATCAACGAAGAAGAGGCCACGGCCCAGCGCAAGTATATCCGCAAAGAAGCGGATTTTTACGGCGCCATGGACGGCGCGGGCAAATTCGTGCAGGGGGACGTGAACGCGGGCCTGCTCATCACCTTTATCAACATCATAGGCGGTGTGCTGCTGGGCGCGCTGCAACGCGGCATGTCCTGGGAACAGGCCCTGCAAACCTACAGCCTGCTGACCATAGGCGACGGTCTGGTCGCCACCATTCCCTCGATCATCACCTCGACGGCGGCGGGTCTGATCGTCTCCCGCGCCGCCGCTGAAGCCAAGATGGGCGAAGAATTCATCGGACAGCTCACTTACAATTCCCGGGCCATGAACATGGTGGCGGGAGTGCTTCTGCTCTTCGCGATAGTTCCGGGTATGCCCGCCATCCCCTTCCTCGGCCTCTCCCTGACCCTCTTCCTGATTGCCAGGTTGGCCGGGCAGCAAAAAACCGCCGACGCCCTGGCCGGAGGAGGCAGCGTTGCCGCCAGAGGGATGAGCGGGGGGAAAGGAGCAAACAAGGCCCTGCCGCCGGGCGCAGGATCGGGCGCTGGTTCCGGCGGCGAGGCTTCCACGGACAGCCCGGAAGAAGTGCAGGCTCTCTTGCCCCTCGACACCCTGGAGCTTGAAGTCGGCTACGGGCTTGTGCCTCTGGTGGACGAGGGCCAGAACGGCAACCTGCTCTCGCGCATCCGCTCCATCCGCAGACAGTTCGCCCTGGACATGGGCGTCATTTTGCCCTCCCTGCATCTGCGCGACAATCTGCAATTAAAACCCGGCCAGTACAGTCTGCTCATCAAGGGCAACGAAGTGGCCTCCGCCGAGATCCTTGTGGATCATCTCCTGGCCATGGACCCGGGCAACGCCCGCCACAACATCCGGGGTATTGAGACGCGTGAGCCGGCCTTCAACCTGCCCGCCCTGTGGATACCGGAATCCCGCAAGGACGAGGCCATGCTGGCCGGTTACACGGTAGTTGACCCCTCCTCGGTGATCGCCACCCATCTGACCGAGGTCTTCAGACGGCATCTGGCGGAATTTATCGGCCGCCAGGAAACCCAGGCCCTGCTTGACAATCTTGCCAAGACGGCGCCCAAAGCGGTGGAAGAGCTTTGCCCCGGCGTCCTCTCTCTGGGAGTCGTGCAGAAAGTCCTGCAAAACCTGGTGCGCGAAAACGTCTCTGTGCGTGATCTGCTGACCATCGCGGAAACCCTGTCCGACCAGGGACATGGAACCAAAAATTCGGAAGTCCTCACGGAGTATGTGCGCGAGCGCCTGTCCCGCACCATAGTCAAGCCTTACATGGACAGCAAGGGCGCGCTGCCGATCATCACCCTGGACGCCAAAGCCGAGCAGCTTGTGCAGGAGTCCCTGCGCCAAACGGAAAACGGCGCTTACCTCGCGCTTTCTCCGGGCGTCGCGCAACGGCTTATGCAAAACATCAACAAGATCGTGGAAGGGGCGGTGAACACGGACGGGCAGCCCGTGGTTCTGGTTTCGCCGCTTACCCGTCCGCATCTCGCCCAGCTTGTCATGCGCTTCCTTCCCTCCGTGCCGGTTATCTCCCAAGCCGAAATACCGACGGAAATACGCCTTGCCTCCATCGGTCTTGCGGGGATTGACTGATGCAGGTCAAAAGCTTCAGCGCGAAAAGCGCCAAAGAGGTGCTGTCCCAGATCAAGGAGGAGCTTGGTCCGGAGGCGGTCATTCTGGACAGCCAGGAGGAGGACGGGCTGATCACCATGACCGCCGCCCTGGAACGGGGAACAAAAGCCCCCGGCCCCAAAAGCCCCGGACAGACGGACGGACAAGGCGCGCAGGGCGGACCGGGCAAAGCAGGAGCGGAGGGAAAAAACGCCGGGGCCGCATCCCCGGCGCAGGACAGCCGAGCCGGACAGAGGACCCGGCCGCTCAACGCGGAGAGCACTTCGGCCCGTACGGTCTGGCCGGACGGCGAGGAGAGGGAGCCCATGCCCCCCGGCTGGCAACGCTGGCATGAGGAATGGAGCAGCATCAAAAATCATCTTCTGGCCTTGATGAAACCCGCCATGCGCCTGGACGGACTGCCGCCGCGCCAGCGCGTGGCCATAGAATTCTTGCAGCGCGAAGGCATGGAGGACACGGCTGCCCTGCATTTAAGCAGCATGTTGCAAAACGAACCCAACGCATCCATATTAAGCCCTCTGGGCCGCATAGTTCCCATGTCCCCCTGGGGCAGGGACAACTGGCGGCAGTCCATTCAGGTCATTGCCGGACCTTTCGGGGCAGGCAAGACTTCCGTAGCCATCCGTCTGGCCCTGTCTCTGCGCAAAAGCGCGCCCGGCACCCGGATCTGTCTTTTGAACGCGGACTCCACGCGCGGCAACGGCCGCCTGCTTTTGCGCCACTATTGCGAACTCTCGAACATAGCCTACAAAGAGGCGGCGACCACCCTAGATTTGGTGAGCGCCCTGAATCAGGCCCTGAATGAAGGCTTTGAGCGCGTGATCGTGGATCTGCCGGGTCTGGCGCGCGGGCGCTATTTGAACTCCCTGCTCACGGACGCCGGGCTGGCAGGACTCACCGGGGTCGGGCCGGAAGGGTTGGCCGTGCATCTGGTTCTGCCCCCGCACTACGGGAGTCTGCAACTGGGGGGAATACTGGAACGCTACCGTACTCCGCATGCGGGCAGCATTATCTGGACCAAGCTGGACGAAGCGGAGCATTATGGACAGATAATAAATGTGGCTGTAGATACGGGGCTGCCCGTTTCCGCCCTCTCCTTTGGAGCGGGGCTGGGTAATTCTCTGGCCCCGGTGAAAGAAAACATGCTCTGGCGGCTGATTTTCAAGAGGGAACTGCCCCTTGGCCTCTGAACCTGTTTGCTCTGCTTTTAAAAATGTATATAATCATTTAAAATCGCATTGTTTTTGGAGCCACTTATGAACACCGACCTGCCCCTGGTCATATCCGTCACCTCCGGTAAAGGCGGAGTAGGCAAGACGAACATTTCCGTCAATCTTGCCTGCCGTCTGGCCGCTGACGGCAAAAGAGCGGTGCTGCTGGATGCCGACCTCGGACTGGCCAACGTCGATGTCCTGCTCGGTCTGACCCCGGCGCACAATCTCTTCCACCTCTTCCACGAAGGGGCGAGTCTGGCCGATGTCCTTATGGACACGCCTTACGGCTTTAAAATATTGCCCGCCTCCTCCGGGGTAAGCGAGATGCTTTCCCTGTCCGCCGGGCAGAAGATCACCCTGCTTGAGGCTATGGACGAGCTTGAGGACAGTGTCGACTACCTGATAGTGGACACGGGCGCGGGCATCAACGAAAACGTCATGTACTTCAATCTTGCGGCCCAGGAAAGACTGGTGGTATTAACTCCGGAGCCGACCTCGCTGACCGACGCCTATGCCCTGATCAAGGTCATGCAGCAAAACCATGACGTCAACAGCTTCCGGGTGCTGGTGAATATGGCCGGGGATGAAAAGGCGGCCCAGGAGATTTTTCGCCGCCTCTACCGGGCCTGCGATCATTTTCTTTCCGGTATCGGTCTTGACTATGTGGGCATGATTCCGAGGGACATCGGAGTACGCAAAGCCGTGATCAACCAAAAACCCTTTTGCGCGCAGGAAAACGAGGGCCCGGCCGGCCGCGCCCTGACGGAAATAGCTAAAACCATACAAACCTGGGATGTTCCACATGCCCTCGACGGCAACATCAAATTCTTCTGGAAGCGCATCCTCTTCCGGCAGTAACTCCGGGGAAGTATGGGTCCGCTTTGACGAAGGCGGACTTGCCTGGTCGGACTGCACGGGAGCGCAACAGGAGAAAATAGTCAGGCACTTCGCCCCCAAAGTCAAATATCTGGCTTTGCGCCTGAAGTCACGTTTGCCGCGCAATGTGGAACTGTCCGATCTGATCAGCTCCGGGACCTTGGGATTGATGGAATCTTTCGGCAAATTCCAGGCCGGTCTGGGCATCAAATTTGACACTTACGCGGAGAACCGCATCCGCGGAGCCATGCTGGACGAATTGCGGCGCATGGACTGGTTTCCCCGTTCCCTGCGCAGGATCGTGCGTACTCTGGATGAGGCTGTCCACAAACTGGAACGGGAAAGCGGGCTGACTCCCAGCGAAGAAGCCCTGGCCGGGGAGACCGGCCTCGGCATAGCCGAGGTGCGTGAAGGACTGGAGGCCCTGCACAACCAGTTCACCGTTTCCCTGGAACTCATCCAGGAATCCATGACAAGTACGGAAAATTTTCTGAGTGACGAACCCTTTTCCTCCGCTTCGACCCATGAACTCATAGACAGGATAGCCGAACTTATTGAACAATTGACAGCGCGGGAAAAGCTGGTATTGTCGCTCTATTATGCTGAAGAACTGAACATGCGTGAAACTGCGGAAGTCATGGGCATCACTGAGGGAAGGGTGTCACAGCTCCATGCCCAGGCCTTGACGCGCCTGCGCCGCGAATTTAATATGCGCTACGGAGAATTACTCAATCCGTAACGACAAAGGAGAACAACACATGCCCTTTAATCCGAACATGCGAGTTCTTGTTGTGGATGACTTTTCCACCATGCGCCGCATTATAAAAAACATTTTGCGCCAGCTCGGCTTTACGAATGTGGTTGAGGCCGACGATGGGACCAGCGCCTGGGACGTACTGAACAAGGACAGAATTGAATTCGTGATTTCCGACTGGAATATGCCCCAGATGACGGGCATCGATCTCCTGCGCAAAGTGCGCTCCAGCGAGGAATTTGCGGATATGCCCTTCCTGATGGTCACGGCGGAAGCGCAGCAGGAAAACATCATTGAAGCCGTGCAGGCCAAGGTTTCCAACTATATAGTCAAACCCTTCACCCCTGACGTGCTGAAACAAAAAATAGACAAGATATTTCCTTAAATGACGCTTGCGGCGCTAACCTGTTCCCCCTTCTGCGCAGGGGCCGGATGACAGCGCGCCGACCCCGGCGCGGGAGAGTTCCCGTCTATGGCCCCTGAAGACAACAGCCCCCCGGACAATAAAACGCCACCTCCGCCTGACCCGAAGGGCGGCGGCACTGCGGGCGTTTCTCCCGACTCTTCCAGGGCCGCGCCGTCCGCCGGCGTTGCGCAGGCAAAGCCGGACGCCGCCTATAAAGTTGAACTGGATATAGATGGCGCCCCTTTTCTGAACGTAGGAGAAGAGGAAAAAAAGCCTGAAGTCGAAGAAAAGGATGAACTCCCGCCTCCGCCCCTCCAGATGGAGACCCCGAAAAAGGCCGGGCGTTTTGCCAAATTGAAAGCCCTGCTGCAAAAGATCAGCGGTCGCTTTGCCTTCCTGAAACCCCTGCTGTCCACAAAAAAAGGCAAAATAATCGTCGCGGGAGTCCCCCTGCTCCTGATCATCGTCGGTCTTGCCCTGTATTTTCTCGTCTTTCGAAAATCTGCGCCCCCTGAACCGGCAACCCCGCCGCCTCTTACCACCACTGTGGTCGTGCCTTCCTCTCCGCCGCGTGAGGACACGCCCGCGCCCGCGAAATTCACCTACCACCTTGACCGTTTTTTTATCCCCCTGCGCGGGTCGGAGGGAGAAATACGCTTCCTGCGCTGCGGCTTCACCATCCCCACGGACAACGAGATTCTCATATCCGAACTCAAGGTAAAAAACATTGCCGTGCGCGACGCCATATATTACTATCTGATAAATAAGCCGCTGACTTTTCTTGCCGATGCGAAATCGGGTGAAAGCCTGAAAGAGGACATCATAAGCATCATCAATGAAAATGTCGCCACGGAGAAGATCCGGACCATTTATATTGAGGATTATATGGTGAGCGTGAACTGATTTAACCTCCCTGAGGATGTGAAACTTGTGAGCGTCATCAATACCCTGCCCGCGCCCGTAGTCCAGATGGGTTACGTCGAAAAGATCGTTGAGATGCAGCAGAACCAGCCCTATGTGCAGCAGCTTGTGGCCGGAGAAAGCGCAGCGCAGTCCATACGCAAGGAAAAGGAGCAGGTCGCTGTCATGCGGCAGGGGGAAGGATCGGGACGGGTGCGCGAACGCAGCGCCGGAGAAAATCGGGAATCCGGGCGAAATTCGGAGGGTGACAAGAAAAAGGAGAAAGATGACGATGTTATTGATGTGGAGGCCCGCCTCGTCGCCGATGGCGAAATCTGCGCTGCAGCGCTCGCTTCCGGCTCGCTGATCGACATTAAAATCTGACCGGCCCATGATAATCTGGTTACTCATAATCATCAGTTGCGCGGAGCTGGCGCTCTTTTTTATGCTGCTGCGTTTCTTTATCCGCCTGCGCAAGTCCGAGGAGCTTCTTGTACAGCTCTCGCGCGGGCAACAGGGGCTGATGGACAAGCTGCGCCTCAATTCCGAGCTGGAGCGGGAGCTTGTGCAGAGCTTTACCGTGCGTCAGGCGGAACTGCAAAGGCTGAACGGCGAACTGGAAAGCCACGCCGCCTCCCTGCGATCTTTGCTGGAGCAGGCGGAAAAAATCAGTCGCTCGCCGCAGCTTTTGCGCGAACTCATAATTTCCGGCAAAAAAAAGGGCTTGGGCCCGGCCCAGCTTGCCAAGTCCGTCGGTCTCTCCGTGGATGAGGTGGAACTCATTCTGGCCCAGACCAACGCCTGATCATACTGGGGGATTTGTGGAAAATACGCGTCTGTCCATGCCCGAAACAAAAGCCCCCCGGAAAGGCTCGCGCCGTCCCCTGGCAGTTGTCCTTATTCTGCTTCTGGCCCTTGGCGCGGGCGCGGCATTTGGGCATTTCCGCGCCCGCCTGAAAAAAGCGGACCCCCCCGCCCTGCTGCTGCCCCTGACCGCCCGTCTGGACGGGACCGTGCTGTCCCTTGAGGCCAAGCCCGGAGATACGGTTTCACGCGGCAAGGTTCTGCTGCGTATGGACGACACGCAGGCGCGCGCCCTTTTGCTTGAGGAAAGGCGCAAACTTGAGAATCTGGGCAGAACCCTGCCCGCCCAGGATCGGATTATCCCCGCATCCGACAAAACAAACGGCGATGAGACCCTGGCCCGGCGCGAAGAAAGACTGCGCGCGCTTGAAGAAGAAGCCGTGCAGCGCATGCAGGCGGCCTCGGAAGGCGAGGCGGCGGCGGCAGTGCGCTATGGCCGGGCGCAGGCGCGTAACGCGCCGGAACGGGCCGAGCTGGAAAAAGCCCTGGAAGCGGCGCGTAAAATGGCGCGGGAAGCGAAACGGGAGTATGAGACCGCAAGTCGCAAACGCGCCGAGGCCGGTGCGGAAATAAAAAACGCGCCTCCCCCTGCCGGCCAGGCAGGACTGGTTCCCCTTGAGGTCCGCCGCAAGGCCTATGCCGAACAGCAGGAAAAGGTGCAGGCAGCGGAAAGGGATCTGGAAGATATGCTGATACGCGCTCCGGAAAAAGGCGTGGTGCATGAACTGCTGGTCAAAAACGGGGATTGGGTGCGCGGCGGCGCCGTCTGCCTGATCTTTCGCTCCGCTGCTCCCGCCGCAAATGATGAACAGACGCAGGCAAAGTGATAATCGCTCTACAGGTCTCTACAGAGTAGTTTTGACGCGCAAAATCTCCCACAGCCTGCGGATGCGGTCCGCGTTTTCCGTGTAGCGTTCTTCGGCCTTTTGCAGAGAACGCCGGGCCTGCTCCGCTTCCCCCTGACCAAGCAAGGCCTTGGCCGCATAAACCTCCGCCTCCCAGCCAAGGCAGACCTCTTCGGAGCGCGCCGTCTCCAGGGCCTCGCGGTAGCGGCCGCTGTTGTACAAAGCTGAGACTGCATGGCGAATCCTGTCCCGGTTGCAGGAAGGATCCTTTTCCCGCCATTCCCGGCAAAAAAGCAGCAGGGAAACATAGTCCCCGCTTTCCGCCAGATTTTCGCAGAGCAGGGCATAATAGAGGGGGCGGTACTCGCCCTCGGCCACATAAAGCGCGAGCAGGCGCGCGGCCTCGGCGCGTTCGCCGAGAGCCATGCGCGCGTACGCCTCAAAAAGCCCGGCCCGGGGAAATTCAGCGCGCAGGGTTTCAAGATCGTCCGCGGCTCTGTGCAGGACCAGGATTTTGTCCGGGTGATGGCGCAGGCTTTCCGTCGCATCGGAGTAAATGATGCGGGAGGGAATGGCCTCCTCTTCCCCCGCAGCCGGTCCCCCCAGGCTTTGCAGCAGATGGACGGCTCGGTAATAACGGTCCTGCGCCTCCGAGGAGGGGGCGGGACTGGATGCGAAAAAATGCGCTCCCCACGCTGCGGCAAAGGCAAGAACACAGACAAAAAGGATCGCTAAAAGCCGGGGGCGGATCTGGGGCATGGGGCGGACAAGCATCTCCTTGTCTTGAACAGCTAAATACGCTATAGAAAAAAAATATAGTCTGAGGCGTTGAAAGCGTCAAGGAATGTGATGGTATTGCTCATGACCCGAAAAAATCTCCTCTTCTCCCTTCTGATCCTCCTGCCGCTTATGACCCTTCTGCCGGTTCTTGCCGTTGCGGCCGAAGATCAGACCGTCCTCTATTATCTTATCGAAATGCAGCGCCGCGTGACCAAAAAATGTCAGGGCAAGGCCATGCCCGAAGCCCCTTCCCTCACTCCTTCCGAGAGCTTGCGCGAAGCTGCGCAAAACAGCCTGGACGGCATTGCCTCTCTTGCGCCCGCCGCCGACGCGCCCCTGATTTACCTTAAAGGCAGGGGAGCGAAGCCGCAGCAGGTTTTTAACTCCCTGGCCGCCTCCCAATGCCGCGAACTGATGGGACAGGGCTACCGCTATATCGGCGCGGCAGGCCGGGACGAGCGCTGGGTGGTGATTTTGTCGGCTGCGGACAAAAAACCCGAAGCCGGATCTTTCTCCTCCGGACGCCTGGACCCGGAGAGCGAAAACGCTGTGGGGGGGAGCGCTCCGGAAAAAGCGGGCGGCAACGGGCTTTCCGCCGGACGGGCCGCAAGCGGCGGCAAAAACGCCGGCGCCGAACAGACCGGAAGGCAAAACACTGTCCTGAGCATGGGTCAATATGGGCCTAATACTGTCAAACCGGGCACGGAGCCGCATGAGCCGGCAAGCCCGCGCGTGATTGGCGAGGTCAGCACGGACGCCAGGGGCAGACCGGTCGGACCCATAGTGTTTTACGACAAGGGCAAAAGCGCTTTGGGCGCCCTCCCCGCTTCCGGGAATGATCCCGGCGCGCCGGGACAGACCGCAGCCCCGTCCACTCCTGCCAACTCCGGCGGCGCTTATGCCGGATCTTATGCCGGACCGGCTCCCGCCCCGTCCACTCCTTCCGGGGGTTATGCAGGGTCTTCGGGACTGCCTTCCGCTTCCGGCTCCGGCGGGACCTATGGAGGGGATTACGCAGGACAGGGCGCGCCCTTCGTTCCGCCCAGCGGACCCGGACCTTTCGCGCCGCCCGCCGGGATGCCCGCCACGCCTGCGGCGCCGCGCGCCGGAGTGGTTCCCCTTGCAGACACCCGTCCGCCGGGAAGTGAAGAACCTCTCGTCTATGTGGCCCCCGGACACGAAAAATCCGGCGCCGATCCGGCCGGATTTGCGGACCCCGCGCCCCAGACCCTGACTGCGCAAAGCCCGGCCCCCGCCCGAACCGGTTCTCCTGCCCCCGCCTCCGGCGCCGGAGGCAATCTTCTGGCTCTGATCAACGCCGAGCGCGCCAGGGGCCGGATGTGCGGGAACAGGCGCATGCCGTCTTCCCAGGCCCTGCAAGCCAACCCGATTCTCGCTCGTGTGGCGCAGAATCAGGCCGAGGACATGAACGCCAGAAGTTATTTTTCCAGCACCACTCCGGAAGGTGTAACGCCTGGGCAGAGACTGAGCGAAGCCGGTTACGTCTGGTCCTTTATCGCGGAAAACATAGCGCGTATGGGAGGTGGGGCGGAGGCCGTCCTGCGCGGCTGGCTGAACGTTGAAAGCCGGTGCGAGAATATTATGGGAGCGGAATATTTTGAGGCCGGCGTCGGATATGATCCGGCCGGGCGCAACTGGGTGCTGACTTTGGCCACTCCCGCCCCCTGAACATAATTCCGGCCCTGTCGGCCGGACGGTTCATACCCGGCATCAATTGCTCCAGATCGGCATAAAATACAGGAGATGACGGCAATGCCCGGCGTTTTTATTATCTTCACGATCCTTGCTCTCTGTCTTTTTGGCCGGGCGCGCAATGCCTTTGCGGCCGGCGACCACCCCAAAAACAGCGGCGAAAGCTTACCCGGTCACCTTGCCCTGGAAGCGGTAAATGTGGCCAAAAGCGAATTCATTGCCAACATGAGCCATGAATTCCGCACTCCTTTGAACGCCATAATCGGGATGGCCCACCTTCTCCAGAAAACAAAACTGAGCTCCACCCAGGAAGATTATGTCGCAAAAATCCATATGGCCGGGCTGACCCTGCTCCGGGTTGTGGACGACATCCTTGACGTTGCGAAGATCGAGGCCGGCAACATGGAGTTTAAATGCGTCCCCTTCAATCTCAGGGATCTTTTTGAAAACATGGCCGGCATTATCGGCGCGGAAACAGAAAAAAAACAGCTTGACGCGGCTTTTTGCATAGACAGGGATGTGCCCGTCCATCTGCTCGGCGACCCCGGCCGCATTTCCCAGATCCTGCTGAACATCACCGGCAATGCCGTAAAATTCACGGAAAAGGGCGGTCTGAGCGTCAAGTGCTCCCTGGACGGAATTGAAAAAGGCAGGGCAAGGCTTAAATTTGTGGTCCAGGACAGCGGCATAGGCATAGCCCGGGAGAAGATGGATGACCTCTTCACGGCCTTTGCCCAGGCGGAATCCTCCATCACCCGCAAACGCGGAGGAACCGGGCTGGGGCTTACCCTGGCCAAAAAGCTTCTCGACCTCTGCGGCGGGGATTTGGCCCTGGAAAGCGAAGCCGGACGCGGGACTACGGTGCGCTTTGCCCTGCCCTTGGAAATTGATGCGGACCAGGCCGGAGCATTGCCGGAAAACCCCTTGCAGGGCATGCGCGTCCTGCTGGTGGAACCAGGCGCCATGCAAAGGCAGTTTCTGTCCGCCATGCTGCTCAATTTTGGCTGCAAGGTCACAAGCTACTCCGACTTGGGCCAGGCGTACGCTGCTGCGGCCGGCGCGGACGAAAGCCGCTTGCCTTACAGGATTCTCATACTCCCCCTTGCCCTGGCCGAACAGGATAATGGCCGCGGCATCCGGCATTTGCGTCTGGACATGCGCCTCAAGGCTCCACCCCGCGCCATCTGTATCGTCCCCTTCGGACATAGAGACAACGCTGCTTTCTCCATGACCAAAGACGTGCTGCGCCTGATCTCGAGCATGATCCCAAGGCCGGTCATCTCCTTTGCGCTGGAGAAGGCCCTGCTGGAGACCGCGCAGGCGGACGGGGAGGAGACCGCGCGGTCCTGCCCGGAAGTGGCCCCGGACACCAAAGACGCGCCCTATTTCCCGAACAGCAATATCCTGCTGGTGGAAGATAATCCGGTCAATCAGCAGATCGCCGTCGCCCTTTTGCAGGACGCGGGGATTACCGTGACTGTGGCCGATAACGGCCAAAAGGCCCTGGAACTTGTAAACGCGCGGCCGGACCTGATTTTTGACATGATCCTCATGGACTTGCAGATGCCGGAAATGGACGGCTTCACCGCCACCGGCCTCCTGCGGGCCGACCCCCGTTTCGGAAAAACTCCCATAGTCGCCATGACCGCCCACGCCACAGATGAAGAACGCAAGCGCTGCCTGAACTTCGGCATGGACGAACACCTCTCGAAACCCATTGATGTGGCCGCGCTCTACCGGACCCTTGGCCTGTATATCAAGGGCGCGGCTGCGGATGCGCCGCCGGTGGACAAATCCCTGGCCGAGGACCTGGAAAAACTGCTGACGCTGCTCGCAGACGACGATGCCGATGCCGGCAAACTTTTTGAAGCCCTGCGCGAGAAGCTTGCCCTGGTTAACGCCTCGGCTGTGGACACGGCCTCCACGGCCCTGGCCGACTTCGATTTCGCCGGGGCGCTGGCCGTTCTCGCTCCCATGCGTCACGGCCTGACGAAATGACGCATGCCTGACAGCCGTAAAAAAACAGGTCGGCGCGCAAGCTTTGCCTGGGCTTCAAAGCAGAAAGCCTATAAAGTCCTCTCGGCGGCCGAGACCGTGCGCGAACTTTTCGCCGGACTGGGCAGACCCTGGCAGGGCAGGCTCAAAGAGCTGTGGCGGCACTGGGATCTGGTAGCCGGAGCGGAGATTGCCCGCCTGGGACGTCCGCTCGGACAGCAGGACAAAACTTTGCTGCTGGGCGTTGAAGACGCGATGGCCCTGCAGGAATTGTCCATGCAGAGAGACGAAATACTGGAGAGAACCAACGCCTTTATGAATGAAAATTTTTTTCTGGATCTGAAGGTGCGGCTGCGCCAGGACCAGGTTGATTTGTCCACCCGCTGATGCAGGACCATTCTTCCTCCTCCCCCCTCCCCCCGGCTGCCCCGGAATCCGTGGAGATGTTTCTGGCCCATCTGGATCTGGAAAAGGGCTATTCCCGCGCCACTGTTGAGGCTTACGCCCTGGATGTCATGCAGTTTGAGGAAAGCCTGTCCCGCTCAAATCTCTCTTTGGCCGCTCCGCAAAACATCGGCCGCCGCCAGATACAGGCCTGGCTCGCCGATCTGCACCGTCAAAAAACAGGCAAAAGCTCCATGGGCCGCAAGCTTTCCGCTCTGCGCTCCTTTTTTCGCTTTTGCGCGCGCATGCGCATGATCTCCGTTTTGCCCACAGAAGGCTTGAGTAACCCGAAAACGGAAAAACGCCACCCCAAGCTCCTGAATGTGGACCAGGCCTTCGCCCTCCTGGATGTGAAGAAAAAAAAAGCGGCCCCCGGGCGCGCCGCGCTGTGCGGGGGGCGCGGCGGGGGGGCGGGGGCGGGGGGGGGGGGGGGG
>JAISKK010000010.1 GCA_031260965.1 Desulfovibrio sp.
CCTATCACCTTCACGCGCAGCTTGGTGTCGGTGGGAAATGTGATGTTCTTTTCCTGTACAGTGGTGTCGATGACCACCTCTTTTTCCAGGGCCTTCTCCCCATGCAGGGCAACGGAAGCTCTGAAGATCTTTTCCACTCCCGCCTCACCGATACGCTTGCGAAAATGAACCAGTTCAGAAGGGTCGCAGGGAAACTGCCATTGAAAATGTACATCTGCTCTGCAAGGTTTTGCCTGCAAAGTATTGCAGGACTTTGTTTTTAGCGGGCGTAAAACTCGGCCGAAAAAATGTTCGCAGTCAGCCCAGGCGAGCGCGCCATAACTTTCGTCACTTCTGCGCATTCCCTTTGTCCAGGTCCTGCAGCCGGACCAGACGGATATTTTTCCGGCGCGATGATGCAAAGTCTTTGAGCGCGGCCAGGGTGGCAGGCAGAGGATGCCCTATGGCCACGGACTGCCCTTTAAGCAGGGCCAAATCTTCCGCCTTGCGCAATTCCTCAAGGACTTTGGCGCGGGTAGGCGTTACGTCCAGAAAAATGTCGCGCCGGTATGCTGTAAGCCCCATACGCCTGGCTTCGGCGGCAAAGACGGAATCGGGGTGGGTGACGCTGTCCAGCGTAAAAAGCCCGCGCTCCCTGAGAAAATCTACGACCACCCGCACCTCGTCCACACTCTGGGTAAAGCGCGAACCCATGTGGTTGTTCAGTCCTTCCGCTCCCGGCACAGCCGCCAGAGAGGCTTCCAGACGGGCGCGAATCTGCTCTGGACTCATTCCTTTCAGCAACACATTCGGTCCGGGCTTGACACCAGGATAGCCGAGCGGCTCCATGGGGTGATGAATAATAACCTCCCGTCCCGCCGCCCGCGCTTCCATTGCTCCGGCCCGGGTAAAACGCCCGTGCGGCCAGAAAGCAAAAGTCACCGGATAATCCAGGGCCAGCAACTGATCCAGAGCCGGGCGGCTCGCACCCAGATCATCCATGACAATAACCATAACAGATTCCCGCCCGCGCCAAGGCTCGGTCCCCAGACCTTCCCCTCCCCCCCCGGAACGTGAGGCAGGGGAAGGCGGAAGGGCGGCAGGAGTTTGCGGAGGGGGGAGAGAGGCAAGGGCAGGCGGACTTTTGTCAGTTGGGGCAGCAGGATGACTTTTATCGGGCGCGGCGGGAGACTCCGGCAGATGCTCTTCATAAGGAAAATTTTGCAGTTCGTTCAAAGCGAGAGTCACCGGGTTTTCGGTTCCGTCTTGCCCCGCTTCCCGGCCCGGCGTCTTGTCTGCCTTTTCAGGGGCAATCGACGCCTGCTCTGTCTTTCTAGTGACGCCTTGCGCATGTGCCGGAGTTTTGGGAGTAGACGCTCCCCCGGCGTCATGCAAAGAGGATTCTGTGTTAGCCGGAGTTCTGGGCCGGACCCTTTGCGTTGCGTTTGCGCCGGCTTGCGCCGGAGTTTTGCCCGCAACCTGGCTTGTCTCCTGGACAGAAAAAAAGCTTGTGAGGTTCTGGACAAGATTTTGGACCGGGAGACCGCGCAGAAAAAAGAGACCAGCCCCGGCTACCAGCAGTCCGGCGATAAAGGCGAGAATAACGGTCCGGTTTTGGCCGCCTTTCTTTTTTTTACGACCGCTCTTTTTCTTTACCGCCGGCCGCGCGGTGGGTTTTTTCCCGGCGGCCTCCGCCCTGGGTGACATGGGCTTTTTTTATTGTGCGCGCACTTCAGATATTTTGGGCAGACTGCGCACCATCTGCAGGGCC
The DNA here is from genome assembly GCA_031260965.1 of Desulfovibrio sp. Classification (GTDB taxonomy): domain Bacteria; phylum Desulfobacterota; class Desulfovibrionia; order Desulfovibrionales; family Desulfovibrionaceae; genus Frigididesulfovibrio. The sequence goes on from JAISKK010000010.1 coordinate 1,751, forward strand.
ATACGCAACTGGTTGTCTTTTTCCAGCAGGGTTTTGGTCTCGGCTTCCAGCAGGACCGGCTTATCCTTTTTTTCCGTACCCTCGCTATTACCCGTGCCGCCCTCCAGGTGTCTGGAAAGGTCTTTTTCACGCGGGCCGAAAAAGCGCAGGGGTTTTTCCGCGCCCTCGCGCGGGGTTTCAAAGGCTATTTCCAGGTCCGGAACAATCCCTTCTGCCTGTATGGAGCGGCCGTTCGGGGTATAGTAGCGGGCAATGGTGAGTTTAACCGCCGTGCCGTCGCCCAGAGGCTCTATCTTTTGCACCGAACCCTTGCCGAAGGTCTTCTCCCCGATAATCACCGCCCGGTTATGATCCTGCAGTGCCCCGGCGACGATTTCCGAGGCCGAGGCCGTTCCCTGATTCACCAGGACCACGAGTGGGCAGGTAATATCCGAAGAGGAATTTTTGGCATCGTGCGTTTCCAGAATCTGCCCGCCCCGCCCACGCATGCTGACTATTCCGCCGCTTTTCAAAAAGATGTCGCTGACGGTCACGGACTGTTTGAACAGGCCGCCGGGGTTGTTGCGCAGATCCAGAACTATGCCCTTAATGGAGCTCTTCTTCGCCTGGGCGCGCAGAGCTTCGCCCAGTTCCTGGGTAGTGCGGTCATTAAAACGGGTCAGACGCACCCAGAGATAGCCGTCGTCATCCAGAAAACGCGTTTTGACGCTGATCAGGGGGATGGCGTCGCGGACTATCTTGACGTTCTGCGGGGATTTGGAATCCTTGTGCAGGATCAAAAGCTCGACCGGACTGCCTTTGGGGCCGCGTATTTTGGACACGGCCTCCTGGGTGGTCATATCCTGGGTCGGGTGCCCGTCCACGGACAAGATCAAATCCCCGGCCTTCAAACCTGCCTTGTCCGCCGGGGTGTCCTCAATGGGAGCGACAACAATAAGCTGATTGTTCTCCGTGGATATTTCTATGCCTATACCGAAAAACTCTCCGGAGGTGGCTTCCTGCATTTCCTTGAAATCTTCTTTGTTCAAAAAAGTGGAATGCGGGTCCAGACCCTCAAGCATGCCCTTGATGGCCCCGTTCATGAGTTCCTCTACGCTGACTTCGCGCACATATCCGCCGCGCGCCAGGTCATAAGCCCTGGTAAAGCGTTTCAGTTCATTGTAACTGCCTGTCGAGCCGGAAGACGCGCCCGGGGCCGCGTTTTCCGCACCGGGTCCGCCCGGAGCGCTGCAGGCCGGACCGGAGAGGATTAACAGCAGACAAAGGGCCAGCAGGTTGTGAAGTAAATATTGCCGCAAGGTATCACTCCCTTTTAGATGCCAGGTTACGCCAGCTTACAGGGCGGCGAACCACTGCTCTGGATTAATGGCTTTTTGCTTAAAGCGCAATTCAAAATAAAGGCCGGGGCCTTTGATGGCCGGATAATAGCCGGCGGTGCCGATTTTCTGCCGGATTTGCACTTCCTGTCCAACCTTCAAGGGGCTGGCGCCGAGGAAGGCGTAAAGGGTGTAGTAGTCTTCTCCATGCTGCACGATAAGCACAGTGCCGAAACCGCGCAAAACGTCATTGTGCACCACCTTGCCGGCAGCCACGGCCCGCACTTCGGCCTTGTCCGCTGCGGAAAAGCCCAGGCCCCTGGAGGCCGGCTCCCCTCCGGCCGCGTAACGGATGCTCACTTTTCCGCTTACGGGCTTTTGCAGTTTTCCCTTCAAAGCTCCAATATCTCCACTGGAGCGCTGGGAAATCTCAAAATTAAGGGAGGCGGCCAGTTTTACAGCCGCATTAAGCTCCGCTTCGGCGTCCCGGCGCACGCGCCTTATTTCCGTTAGGCGCTTATCATAGGCGAGACGGGCTTTCAAGAGTCGGCCCTTTTCCGTATTAACCTGATCCAAGTTCTTGCGCATCTCGCGCGAGAGTTTGTCCCGCCGTCCCATGGCAGCGGCCAGGCGGGTCTCCTGTTCATCAAGCAGCCGGCGATACTTTTCCAGGGCCTCGTAGAGTTCCCTGGACCAGGCCAGTTCCCGTTCCGTTCCCGCCCAATCTTCCACTTCCCGACTGCTCGCGGGCGGACGCCGGTTGCTGGTTTCCCAAAGCAGGTGCAGGGTCTGGGTCAGGGCGGCTTCGGTTTTTTTCTGCTCGGCCAGCAGGGCCTCGTATTCTTTCCCGGCCTTGTCGCCTGCTGTCCCGATGCTCAAGAGCCGGTTCTGCCCTGCGTCAAGACCCTTTTCCAGATCCAGAATGCGTTTCTCTGCGGCCACGAGATCCGCGTTAAGCTTGCGTTCCTCGTCCGTGAGCTTTTGCAGGCTTGCGCGACGTTCCGCGGCCTTTTTCTGCTCCCGGTCCAGGTCTTTTTCCAACTGGGCAAGACTTTTGGGAGGAGCGGAGTTTACGCTGCCCCGCACTTTTGAAACCGGGGCGCTCAAACTCCGCTCCGGCGCTGTCCATATCAGAAGAACGGCGAGACAAAGAAAAAGGACGCGCCCTGGAGGACGATTAGTCGACCTCATGATCCAGAAACTCCGCAAGAGGGCAGTTGGCGCAGAGAGGCCTGCTTTTTTTACAGAAAGTGTTGCCGGTCCGTACGATAAGGGCGTGAAATTCATTATATAAAGCCACATCCTGGGGTAGCCGGTCCATGAAATATTCCCGCGCCTCATCATAAGGAATATCGGGCGGGAAAATCCCGTGCCGGCTGAAAATGCGCATGGTATAGGCGTCCACGACAAAGGTGGGCAGATCAAGAGCGTAGAGGAGGATGGAATCCGCCGTCTCCGGCCCTATGCCGCGCACTGCAAGAAGCTCTTCGCGCAGGACGGACAGATCCGCTCCCCGCAAAAAATTCAGGTCCGCGTTGCCGGGGCTTGCGTCCCAGCCCGGATAAGAACGCAGATATTCGAGCAGGGCGCGCAGACGCCGGGTCTTGAGCCGGAAAAAACCGGAGGGCCGCAAAAGCTCCTCCAGTTCCGCCGGGGACATGGAGTAGAGAATATCGGGCCGCAGGGCTTTTTTCTCCCTAAGTCCGGCTATGGCCTTTTCCACATTGCGCCAGGCCGTGTTCTGGGTCAGCACCGCGCCTACCGCGATTTCAAAAGGCGAATCCCCCGGCCACCAGCGCAGGGGGCCAAAATGCGCGAGCATGGCCGAAAAAAGGCTCATCAACCGGTTTTGCTGGTATGAGCCTTTGCCCATCAGCTTTCCCCGGCTTCAAAAACAAGGGCTGCCCATTCATCCCGCGGCACGATACGGGGTCCGGCAAAACCGTGGCGCGTATAAGCCGCGCTCACCTCTTTTGCCTGCTCATTCAGGATGCCGGAAAGTATGAGCAGGGGCAATTTTTCCGTCCGCGGCGCCCCGGTTTGGGCGGCGAGCAAAGATATCCGCCCGGCCATTTCTATAAGCGGCCCGGCCAGAATATTGGCCAGCACCAGATCATAGGGTGGAGAGGCTGCGTCCAGATCTCCCGCGCGCAAAGCCAGTCGTTCGGAGGAAAGGCCATTGCCGGAGCGATTTTCCAGGGCGTTTTCCACAGCCTGGGGATCGAGGTCCAGTCCCTCGCCCGCAAGTCCCAGTTTGGCCGCCGCTATGCCGAGGATCCCGGAACCGCAGCCGAGATCAAGAAAACGCATCTCACTGCGGATGCGGTCCGCAGCGAAAAGTTCGGACAAAACTTCCAGGCAAAGCGCTGTGCTCGCATGATGACCGGTCCCGAAGGCCATCTTCGGCTCGATAACTATGGGGATACGGCTGGTCTTCTCTTTCTCCTTTTCCATCCAGGGGGCAAGGACCAGAAAATGCGTCCCGCACTCCACAGGGGTGAAAAATTCCTTCCAGGACTCCAGCCAGTTTTCTTCTTCCACAGCGCTTTGCGCAATGTGGAGCGTGGGAAAAAAATCCGCCGCGGCGCGGACCAGATCCCGGCAGACCTCGGGCAGGGTGAAATGCGCCCGGCAGACGAAACGCCCGTCCGGCAATCTTTCCTCTTCCCAACCTTGCGCGGCGTACAGGGAAAGCAGGGCGTCAAGCCTTTCCTCGTCTTCCTCCGTATGCGCGCCCAGCAGACTTGTTTCCAGTCTGATCAGGGCAGGCATATCTCAACCACAAGCGGGCAAAGGGGCATCAATATTAATGTCCGCAGCAGGCAGAGCAGCCGGCGGAGCAATCTCCGCCCCCTTCAATCTGCAAGTCGGAATCCACCATGAAACCCATATCGGAGAAATCGACCTTTATATTTTTCGCGGCTTCGTAAAGTTCCTTGTCCATGCAGAAGTCATAACCCTTGTCGTTAAATACGGAATCCGCCTCCCCGGCCTCGTCCAGAGCCAGGGACAGGCGGGGGCCGGAGCATCCGCCGGGCGACAGGAAGATGCGGACGGAGCTTTTGTCCTTGCCGTCAAAATAGGCGTCCAGTTCAGCGCGGGCCGGTTCAGTAAGTTCAAACATAATCTTTCTCCATTGTTTTCTTAACAGCTAAGTATGATGTCGCCTTTTGTCAATTATTCTTCTCCGCCCGCTCTTCCAATCAGGGGCGCAATCTCCTCGCGGGAAAAACCACCGCCCAGGGCCTTGATCAGGTTGACGACCGTGGCGAGACGCAGACCCTGCACCTCAATGACGCTGCTCTCGTTGCTCAAGGCTGTGGTCTGGCTGCTGACTACCTGCAGGTAGGTGGTAAGCCCGCCCTCATATTGGGACAAGGCGATGCGTAAGGCGGAACGCGCCGCGACCGCCGCCCTGCCTCTGGCCGCCGCCTCCTGTTCAAGATAGCGCAGGGCGGAGAGGTTATCCTCCACCTCCTTGAGCGCGCTCAGGACGCTTTGCCGGTAATTGGCGATCTCCCGGTCATATCCGGCCCGAGCCGCCTCGGACTGGGCGAGGATACGGCCCCCTTCAAAAATATTGAGAATCCCGCCCGGGCCGAGAGACCAGGAATAAAGGGCGGCAGACTGCCAGCCGGCCGCCTTCCATAAAAAATCCCCCCCCAGGGTCAAACTTGGAAACCAGGCAGCCCGGGCCAGGCCGATTTCTTCATTGGCCGAAGCCACGCGCCGCTCCGCCGCCGCCACATCGGGTCTGCGCTCCAGCAAAGCCGCCGGCAGTCCGGGCGGGACGCGGGGGATATGCCCGGCCAGGGAGGCGCGGGGCAGATTGAATCCGGAAGCCGCCTGCCCGCAGAGCAGGGCAATACCGTGTTCAAGCTCGGCCCGTTGCCGTTTCAGGGCCGCAAGCTGGGCCTCGGCCCCGGCCAGTTGGGCGGCGGCCTGATCATAGTCCACGCGGGTGGCCATGCCGCCCCGGAACTGGCTGTTCGTCAGCTGGGCCGCTCTTCTGTAAGCTATAATTGTGGATTCATAGAGTTCCTGGCGGCTGTCCAGAGAACGGAGCAGAAAATAGTTCTGGGCAAGCTCGGCTTGCAGGAGCAGACGCAGGGCGGCGAAGTCGGCGGCCGCGGCTGCGGCTTCCGCCTGGGCTGCCTCCAGGGCGGGCAGGGCGTTCCAGAAACTTATCTCCCATGAGCTTTGCAATCCGCCTGAATAACTGGAGTTGGCACTCTTATTCTGTGCCCCGGCGCGTTCCGTTGAGAAAGGCGCGCCAAGGCCTGGAAAGAAGGCGGAGCGGGCAATGCCGATCTGGGCCAAAGAAACGCGCAGGGTGGCGGCTGTGGCGGCCAGGTTCTGATTGGCCGCGCCGAGTTTTTGCATGAGATCATCAAGCAGGGGATCGGAAAAGACGATCCACCAGGGAGAACGCGCGCCAAGGTCTGCGGGTCGGGCCTCCCGCCAGCCCTTATCTTCCGGGTTTGCGGCCCCCGGGGCGGTCCTTTTTGCTGCCTGAGCGGCGCTTCCGTTGCCGGATCCGGTGTCTTCCCTGTAGGCTGCTGGCATGCCGCCGGACAGATCCGGCGGGGCGTAATCGGGGCTCAGGTTCAAACAGCCCGTAAAGAGGAGGGTAAAAAGGCAGAGGGGCAAAAAAAGGAGGCGCAGGGTCATTTCCCGCATCCTCCTCTGCCCCGTGAACGCGCCGCCGGTTTTTGACCTTCGGCGGCGCGTCTTGTTTTCAGCTTCCGCATTTCGCGATCAGGGCCTTGCCCAAATTCTGGCCGGTCGCAAAACAGTTCTCAAGGGTTTCTTCGTCCGGCACATATTGGGTTTTAATAGCCTCCACAGGCAGTTCAAAACCCATGCCGGCCAGTTGCTCGCTGATTATCCTGACGCTTTCGCCGGACCAGCCGTAAGAGCCGAAGGCCGCGCCCAGACGGTTCTGGGGACGCAGACCTTTCATATAGTTCAGAAAACCGGCCACAAAGGGCATGACGCCGTTATTGTGCGTGGGCGAACCCACCACAACCAGACCGCAACGGGCCACTTCCGTCATCACGGCGCTGTGATGGTTCTCTTTCAGCCCCATAATCCTGCAGGGCACACCGACGGAGTTCAGGCCTTCGGCTATGGCGTAAGCCATGGTTTCCGTGCTGTTCCACATGGTGTCGTAAACAAGCACCGCCCGCTTCCGCGTTTTTTGTTCGGCAAAAGCCGCATAGCTCTTGAGGACAAAATCCACGTCTTCGGGCCTACGGAAGATCAGCCCGTGGTCCGGGGCGATCATTGCGATGTCCAGTTGCAGTTCCCCGACTTTGGCCAGGATCTGCTTGACCTGTTTGGAGTAGGGCAGGACGATGTTGTTGTAATAGCTTGAAAGCGCATGCTCCAGAACCTCGCGCGCTATCTCGTCGGCAAAGCGCTCCGAGGTGGCGAGGTTCTGTCCGAAGGCGTCGTTGCTGAAGAGCAGCCCCTCTTCCGGAACAAAGGTGAACATGCTGTCCGGCCAGTGTAACATGCGGGTTTCAAGAAAAGTCAGCCGACGTTTGCCGATCCTGACCTCGTCGCCGCTTTTTACAACCTTGAGCGGCCAGTCAGCAGAGTGATGGAAATGGGCCTGGATGGCTTTCAGTCCCATGGGCGAGCAGAAAATCGTCTCCGGACGGCATTTTTCCACAAAAAGCGGTAAGGCGCCGGCGTGATCGGCTTCCACATGGTTGACCACGATATAGTCTATTTCTTCGGGCTTAATCAGCCCGCAAAGGCGTTCCATGGAGATGCCCCCATGATCCGTCTTGACCGTGTCGATGATGACTTTTTTTTCGTCCAGGATCACATAATTGTTATAGGTGGTGCCGTCCGGAGAAAGCGAATAGCCGTGAAAATTCCGGCTTTCGTGATCCACCGCGCCTGTCCAGTAGATGTCCTTTTTTATTTCCAGCGCCTTGAGCATATTATCCGTCCGTGCGGCAATTATTCCGCTTCAAAGTCAGATTTGCCCGCGCCGCAAACCGGGCAACACCAATCCGCAGGGACATCTTCAAAGGCCGTTCCGGCTTTGACGTCGCTGTCGGGATCGCCCTCGGCGGGGTCATAAACATAACCGCAAAGTGTGCAGGTATATTTTTTCATGATTTTTTCCTTTTTGTTCCTCGGCGTGGTTTATGCCTGCGCCTTCCACTGTCCGTGCAGATTACAGTATTCGCGGGCATAGACGTTTTTCGCACCAGTCAGGCTGAATTCGGCCTCGGCAGCATCGCCGGGCTTCAGAAAACGCGTATAGGAAACGCCATCGGCAACCAGCTCGATCCATTCGATATAGTGTTTTTCTTCCATGGGATGGGCGACTGCGCCGACTTTCACCCTATAGCCGCCGGCCGTTTTTTCCACAACGGGCACATGCTTTTCCTTCGCGCCGTCCGAGGTTCCTTCTTTCAACAAGGGCATGGGCGCGCCGCAACAAACCAATTCACCCACTCCACCATGCAGGGTTTCCACGATGTTACCGCAAGTCGCGCATTTAAGTATTTCAAGTTTCTGTGTCATGATGTCTCCTGATTATTTCTGATTATCAATAAAGGGGCCTCTGAAGGCTATGTCGATAACCTCCAGATGAATCTTCCCCCTTGGAACGTCAACGATCGCCTCGTCGCCCACTTCTTTGCCGAGCAAAGCCCGCCCCACGGGCGAGAAAACGGACACGGCGTTTTTGTCTTTGGGAACGAAGTCCGTTTCGTCTGGTCCTACTAGCGTATATTCCCTTTCCTGACCGGTGTCAAGGTCGGCAAGGAGCACACTGGCTCCAAAGGCAATCTTCTCCCCGCCGAATTTTGTCAAATCCAGCACATTGAAGCCGGGCATGCGGGATTCAATGTAGTTGATTTTGGCTTCCAGCATACCCTGCCGTTCGCGCGCGGCATCGTAGCCGGCGTTTTCACTCAGGTCGCCTTCTTCCCTGGCTTCCTGAATCGCCTTAATCACTGCGGGGCGCTCACTTTTAAGGCGGGCGAGTTCGTTCTGCACCCGCTCAAAACCCTGCCTGGAAATAGGAATGCTTTCCATGAGTAGACCTTTGCGTTATTCGCGCAGTATAAAATACGGCGTCCCGCCCAAAAAGCCCGCAGGCTTTCCCGGACCGGCCGCCGCTGATCAAAACTCATTTCAAAAGGAATTATGAAATGACTTCAATTTCAGTTTTGCGTTGATAGCATATTTTCACCCGGCGGACAAGAGGCTGCCAGGGCCGCTCAGGGCCACCGCATTTTAATTGTTGCTAAAGAAGTGTTCGAGGGCATAGTTCCAGTTTCTTATGTGGTCCCCTGTCAAGTCACTGCGAGTTATTCTGCTGTTTTTGGCGCAGGAAGGCAGTGGCCGAGAATGGGCCATAAAGAGTTCGTCGGAGGCCGCTGCCTTCCTGCCTCCATAAAGAATTTTCTGTATCCATAACTTGCCAAACTCGCCGGGGGTCAAAAATATCACTTTCTTATACGCGCCTCTTGCGCAAAGTACCATTCGGTACGGATAAGCTTGCATGCAGGATCGCGCAATTTAGCTTCGGTGCAAAACAACAAGCTGGGGCCGCGCCTCTCCTGACTCGCCAGTTACCCGGCGAGCATTGATAAAACGTATCTCAGTTTGTCGATACTGGCCTATAGGGCCTCTCTTCAATGGCTATACGCCATATCAAGACAAGCAGTTTACGCGCCACCGCAGTTTTTGCCTTTTGGCTCACGCCGGTTTTGTTCCGTATACGGTTGTAAAAATCACGATAACCCGCTTCGACTGCAACCAGCCTCCAAGCTGATTCAACAAGAATACTGCGCAGATAACGTTGCCCGACTGGGCGGAG
>JAISKK010000027.1 GCA_031260965.1 Desulfovibrio sp.
ATGCCCTTTATTTTGGCGTGGGAGACCGTGGCCTGCACCAGGGCGATCTGCAGGGAGTCCGCCGGGAGTTTGAGGCCCAGATCCGCGCCGTAGTCCAGGGTGCCGGTGACTTTGGCCACGGAGGTGGGACGCGGATATTTGCCGCCCCAGATGCGTCCGTCAGCGGGCAGCTTGTAATCCAGTTCGGATTCCTTCATTTCTCCGCGCAGCACTTTGGCCGCGTCCATGACCGCGTCCACCAGGGGGATATAGCCCGTGCAACGGCAGAGGTTCTTGTTTTTGTAGAACCATTCGCGCACATCCCGGCGCGAGGGCTTTTTGTTCTCGTCCAGCAGCGCCTTCGCGGAAACGATGAAACCGGGCGTACAGAAGCCGCACTGCGCGCCCCCGTGTTTGATCCAGGCCTTCTGAATGACATGCAGCTTGTCGGGAGTGCCGACGCCTTCAATGGTCGTAACCTGGGCGAAATCCGCCACCCGTTTCATTTTCGTTATACAGGAGCGGACAAGTTTTCCGTCCAGGATGACGGAGCAGGCCCCGCACTGACCCTGGCCGCAGGCGATTTTGGTGCCGGTCAGACCGGTCTGTTCCCGTACCACTTCAGCAAGGCTGGCCTCGGAGTCACAGAAGATGTTGCGCTCAATGCCGTTGATAAAAATTCTTTTCTGGATCATTTTTCGCTCCTTTTTCCCGGTCAGGGTGTGTTTTGCTGTGAGGTTGCACAGACATCAATATTTGCCGAAGGCGCAGGCCGGATAAACGCAGACCGGACATTCCAGACACAAGCCGCCGTGCGCCATTTCCAGAATATCACGCGCGACCAGACGCAGACCGGCCAGAAGGCGCGGCACGACAAAATCAAAAATACTGGCCCGGCGGAACATGACGCACCCGGGCACGCCAAGCACGGGAACCCGGCCTTTGTAGCCGAGCATGAACATCGCGCCGGGAAAAATAGGAACCCCGCGAATCACCACATCACAACCGGAGTCCCGGATGGCCGCGGGGGTTTTGTCGTCAGGATCCACGCTCATGCCGCCGGTCACGCAGACCAGATCCGCTCCGGCTGCAAGCGCTTCCAGGATGGCCCCGGTGGTAAGGGCAGTTTCGTCGGGAACGATTTGTTCTTGGAAAACATTTGATCCCCAGGCGCGGAATTTCTTTTTAAGCACCGGGGCAAAACCGTCTTTTACCCTGCCCTCATAGACCTCCCTGCCCGTGACCACCACGGCGACGCGGTGTTTTTTAAAGGGCATGACCGTGAGCAGGGGGGAAGCGGCCTGCCGGCAACAGTCTTCAGCGGCCGTAAGCGCGCTCTCCGGGACCGTGAGCGGGATGACCCTGGTTCCGGCCAGAAGCTGGTTCTTTTTCACGGCCTGCATGGTGTGGCCCGTGGCCACGGTTACATCGGGGATGGCGTTTACCCGGTCCAGAAGTTCGCGGTTGACGACGAAAAGCCCCCGGCGGGACGCGCGGAAATTGATGCGGCCCTCCAGAGGATCGCCGCGGGTCAGACCCGGACCGGCAAAGGCGGCGGCCAGACGGCGGGCGGCTTCATCCTCGTGTACCGCATCCTTGTCTTCCTCCCAGATATAGAGGTTTTCCTTGCCCAGACGCAGGAGATGCTCAATGTCTTCCGGACGCACGACATGCCCGCGCCGGAAGGCCGCGCGCTTGACTTTGCCGGGAATGATTTCCGTTATGTCGTGGCAGAGGGTGAGGCCTGCCGCTTCACGTGTGGGGATACATTTCATGTGCTTCTTCGGCCGCTTGCGGGTCAGAAAAATTTAGTCACTGTTTAGCCCGATATTATGTCAATTTAAACTTAATGCAACAAAAAATTACGGGCTTGGGACCGACACGCCTTCGCGACCAATTGATGGGATCTGTTATGCGCTTTCAAGATATGTGCTTTGCCGGAGTGATTTTTCCGGCTCTAAAGCCGATTAAGTATGGCAGCGGCCCGGTTTGTCGTCAGGCAAAAACGCGGTCTGACGCGGATCCCGGCAAACTGGACCGCTGCCCCGGTTATTGCTTCATGCAGGCGGTCAGCGCCTTGAGCAGCCTGTCCACGTTTTCCGGACGGGCCGTATGGCCCATAAGGCCGATGCGCCAGATTTTTCCGGCCAGGGGTCCCAGGCCGTTGCCGATTTCAATGTCGAATTCCTTGAGCAGACGCCCCCGGATCCCGGCGTCGTCCAGACCCTGGGGAATGGTTACGGCATTCAGCATGGGCAGACGGCAGGATTTGTCCACATACATGGAAGCGCCCAGCTTCTCCAGACCGCTGACCAGTTGTTCATGGGCGGCGCGGTGGCGGGCGTGGGCATTGTCCGGACCCTCTTCAAGAAGATGGCGCAGGGCCGCATAGAGCCCGTAAATCATGTTGATCGGGGCCGTATGGTGGTAGGCGCGGGTGTTGCCTTCCCAGTAGTTCATGATCATGGTCAGATCCAGATACCAGTTGGGGACCTTGCTTTTGCGGGCTTTGAGCTTTTCCACGGCCCGGTCGGAAAAGGACAGGGGAGCGAGTCCGGGAGGGCAGGACAGACATTTCTGGGTTCCGCTGTACAAGGCGTCCGCGCCCCATTCGTCCATACGCACGGGAATGCCGCCCAGGCTGGTCACGCAGTCCACCAGGTAGAGCGCGCCTGCGGCTTTAACCAGATCCCCCACTTCCTGCACGGGGTTGCGCACACCCGTGGAAGTTTCCGCATGCACGACAGCCACGATGGAGTATTTCTGGCCCTTGAGTTTTTTCTCGACTTCTTGCGGAAGGACCGGTGTACCCCATTCAAACTGGATGGAATCCACCTCCGCTCCCAGGCGTCCGGCCACGTCTTCCATACGTTTGCCGAAGACTCCGTTGGTCAGGATCAGCACCTTGTCGCCCGGTTCGACCAGGTTGACGAAACAGGTCTCCATGCCGGAGGAGCCGGTTCCGGACATGGGCATGGTCAGACGGTTGCTCGTGCCCAGCACGGCCTTCAAGTCATCTTTGACCGCATCCATAATTTTTATGAAATAGGGATCGAGATGGCCGATGGTCGGTTTGGCGAGGGCGGCGTACACTTCGTCATAAACACAGGATGGTCCCGGTCCCATGAGCAGGGTGGGCTTTATGCCGTCTAGCAGGTTGGGCATGTAAATCTCCTTTGCGGTTAGGCAGGAATGCGGGTTCTGTGGCCTTATTCCGGTCCCGGACCGCAATGACGATCCGGGAACTGAGAATCCATAGTAAATCGCTCTAATATTGCCGCGCGTAGGGGCCGCGTATGTTTTCCAGCAGACTGACCCCGGTGAGGGCGGACATATCCTGCAAATAGCCCTCGTATGTGGCCAGATAGAAGGCCAGGGGTCTGGCGAAGTTCATGCCCATCAGCCCGTCCACAAGCAGCTGGCTTATTTCGCGCACGCGCGTGAGCACGAGCTGGGCATTGGCGAAGATGACGCGCTCATCCTCCGTCATGTTCAGGAGCAGGCTCTTCAAGGTGCTGCGCGCCCTCGGCTGGTACATCCAGAAATACATGAGGTCAAGGGCGGTGATGATAATGATTTTTTCCAGTTCCCCGGCCTCCCGGCCCGGGTCTTTGACGAAATCCTTGGGGCGGCGCAGCAAATCCAGGGTATCTTCTTCCGGCATGAGGACTTCCAGACGCGCGTAGCAGTTAAAAAGCTGCTCGAAACGGTCCAGATAATCCCAGTAGCGGCGACGCAGGTATTCCATCTTGTCGGCCGGACCTTCGATAAGCGCGGCCACTGTGTCCGAGGACAATTTGGAAAGCACGGCCGCCATTTGTTCCAGGTAGATGACGGGCCAGCCGCAGGAGGTGAAAATCTGCAGGGCGATCCAGTTATAGAGAACGGATACGGGGATGGCGACCACACTGCGGAAGAGGTTGCCGATCACCGCTTCCTGGGGCAGCCCCCGGAAGATGTTGTGTCCCGATATATAGAGTCCGTTGATCAGGCTCATGATCGTGTAGAAGGATACGGGATTGTTGAGGGACGTGATGCCCAGCCCTCCTTCCAGCAGCATGATGCGGACGCCGAGTTCGAGCAGAGGCACGGAAATGCCTGTGAAGAGCAGGGAATCGCAGAGTCGCGTCCAGCTCAGGTAGTCGTTCCAGCGCAGCAGAGGGGTGCGCCGCAGGCCGCCGCCGCCCAGCACGGCCTGGAGGACATTGCGAAAACCGGTGATTCCGAACCAGATTATGGGGCCGCCCCAGGCCAGCACCCACCAGGACTGGGTATAGAGAAAGGTGAGCATGGCCAGGGAGAAGCCGGAAACCACTTTCAGGGCATTGGTCAGGGTGGTGTTCAGGTAGGCGAAGCCGGGGGAAAAATTCTCGTCCGCCCGCGCCTGTCCCGGGCAGGCGTCCTGCTGGTCGCGTGAAGAACCGCCCAGGGTGACGACGGTGCGCGCGTCCTTGCTGTAGCTGGCGGTTTTTTGGTCTGTCTGCCAGGTGACCTGTTTCAGTTTGCCGAAGTTGCGCAGACCCGGCAGCTTGCGCAGGGCGCGGGTCAGGGGCAGTCCGAGCGGCTGGTGCAGCATGAGGCTGTAAGATACCCTGTAGTACAGCTCCTGAGTGAAGGGGATAAATCTGTAATGGCTTTCTTTTTTTTGCAGAAGCCTGCGCACGCGGACGGGCAGGGTTTCCACAAAGGCAAAGCCCATGCCCTGCAGCACGGTCGAGCGGCTGGTGGAATCACTGCCGATGCGCGTCCCCAGAGGTTTTCCCGCGTAGTAGTCCTGAAGTTTGGAGATATTGCGCAAAATTTCCAGGAAAAGGGCGGAGCGTTCATCCCCTTCGCCCGGTTCCGCGCCTTGCCGGCTTACGATATTGCGGATCAGGCGTTTCAAGGCCACGGCGCTGCCTTCGTTGATCGCCCGCTGCAAGGAGCTGATCGCCTCCAGGTCCCGCATTCTGCCGTCTTCGTAGTTCTTGAGATTATACATCTCAAGGTGGCTTATCCGCCCCTGGGAGCAGTAGAGGAGTTCCAGCACGTCCTCAACATTCATGTTGTTCAGATTCAGGGTGATGTGCGAGGGACTGCGGATGGAGCTTATCCATTCGATGAGGGCGGCGGGCCGGATGTTCATGATTTCCGGCAGCCGCGTTGCCTCTTCCGGGTCCGTGGCCAGAAAGACATCGGGATTTTTTCCCTTGCCCAGCCATTCACGGTTGATAATGTCCGGGCACAGGTAGGGGAGGGCGGAGCGGGAATCCTTGTCCGGGTCGGCTTGCGGGACCCGCGCGGCGAGCGCATTGTTGACGCTTTTGAAGATCGCGTCCGCGAGATGAAGACGCGAAGTCTGGCCTGTGCCGACAATGGCCAGCAGATCGGCTTCGGCTATTTCCGGCAGTTCAAGAGAGTAAGTCTTGCCGAGTTCAAAACGCAGGGTCTTGTTATAATTGGCAAGCAGGGCCAGGACATAGCTCTGGTGGTAAAGCGAGGCTTCGCGGCCCATGTCCATAATCTGCTGCACGGGCTTTTCCCGGAAGAAGTCGAGCATTTCCCGGTAGTCCCTGAAACCGCGCGGCTGCCAGTAAATCTGCAGCAGCCGGCCCCGGAAAAGGACCAGAAATTCTACGCCGACGCGCACTTTAATGCCCATGACCTCCGCCGCCTGCAAGACCTCCGCGATAGTGCCCGTCTCCACGAAATTGTAGTAGACCAGATCCAGCTTGCGCAAACCCTTGATCCAGGCGTCCATGATCAGATGGGTGGGGGATTTGCGCCCTTTGGTGCGGGCGTCGTGCACATGGTTGTCAAAGGCCACCTGGTTCCACTGTTCCGGCATTTCCAGCAGGTAATAGCGGCGCAGCAGGCGCCGGACGATGCGCCGCGTGCCTGTGGCGGCCCTGCGAAAATCGTGGGCCAGGCAGAGCTGCTGTTCAGTATTGCCGTGGGCCCGGATCAGGCTTTTCATGATCTGGATGAGCACTCGGCCGGTATTGTAGCGAAAGCCGCTGCCGGGGGTGGCCAGAACTTCCGTGCGCAGGGATTTGAGAGCGCGGATTCTTTCCTGGGCCTGACCTTCTTCTATGGTGTCCAGAAGGCTGACCAGAGCGTAAGCCACCCGGATTTCATGGGAGAGAGCGAGTTCTTTTATGCCGTGCGGATGCAGTGTAGAGTAAAAGAGGCTGTGCCCCTCCTGTTCGTCCAGGCGCAGGCCGCGTTCAAGGAAGCCGTTGACCATGTTCAGCAGTTCATAGTCTTTGGCGTCAAAAAATATGGAGTTGGCTTTGCCGTCCGCAGCTTTCATCCCTCTGCCCATCCTTACGGCAGTTTTGAAATATTACAGAAATTTTACACACAAGGGAAGACGGCAGCGGCTCATTTTGAAAAATATGGGGCCGCCGCCCAATCGGCGTCTTTTCCCCCAATGCCGGGTTTGCCGCGCCCGGCGAAGGTGCTATAAAAGACCTGCGCCTGGCCGGAGCAGACTGACATTGCAAATGTACATCCGCTCCCAAGGGGTTCGCGTGCGGACCCCTTGCCGCGAGATTGCCGCAAGGCGGTTTCACTTCTAAGTCCCGCGACAATCTCAAGCGTAAATTGCTCCAGGAGGAGTGTTTTATGAAATCTGTGTATAAAGAGTTGCTTCTGCGCCTGAACGAGGGGCGGTCGGCGCTTGTGGTCAGCGCCTACGGCAAGGCCGGGATTACCAGGCAACTGTATGAGGGGACAAATCTTCATCCCCTCGCTTGCGCGGGAAAAGGCGGGGCCTTGCAGTTCAGTGAGAACGCGGACGGTTTTATTCTGGCGGAACGCTTTTCTCCCAAATCCCGGCTGATTATTCTGGGCGCGGGGCATATCGCGGTTCCGCTCGCCGCCATGGGGGCCATGCTTCATTTTGAGGTTTCCGTTTTTGACGACCGCCCCTCCTTTGCGAACCGGGAGCGTTTCCCGGGCGCGAGCGTAATAATCTGCGACTATTTCGAGAACATGGCCCGGCGTCTTGACATCCGGGCGGGCGATTATGTGGCCATAGTGACCAGGGGCCACAAGTACGATCAGGAATGTCTGCGCGCGCTGCTCAAGGGCGAAGCGCCCGCCTATCTCGGCATGATCGGTTCGAGACGCCGGGTGAACATTGTCCGCAAACAACTGCGCGAAGAGGGAGCGGCCCCGGACGGACTGGAGCGTCTGCACGCCCCCATCGGCCTGAATATAGGGGCGGTTACCCCGGAGGAAATAGCTCTCTCCATTCTGGCGGAAATGGTGCAGGAGAGGCGCGGACCCGCGCCCGCGCGGGAGGGGGGCGAACTGACGTCGGCGGGAGTGCCCCATTTGTCTACGCCCGCGCCCGCGCGAGAGGGTGGCGAAAGGGATGGCCGGGACGGACAGGGGGAGTCCCTGTTCGCGGATATGGAGCTTCTGCGCTGGCTGGCCGGAGATCGGGCGGAAAAATCCGTCCTGATCACCGTGCTTTCCGTCCAGGGTTCGGCCCCGAGGGGGGCGGGCGCGAAAATGGCCCTTCTTGAGGACGGGCGCATCATCGGCAGCATCGGCGGCGGCTGCGCCGAGGCCGAGGTCCTCAGGGATGCGCGGCGTATACTCGGCGAGGGCGGCTACTGCCGTCGCACTGTCGATATGACGGACAGCGCCGAAGAAGACGGCATGGTCTGCGGCGGGGTTATGGAGGTGCTGATCGAAGCGGCGGACCTGTAGAGCAGTTAACGCTTCAAATAGTCGCTTACGGCGAGCAAAGCTCACCTGCGCCTATTTGGCGGGCAAGGATTTACAGGAAATCCTTGCGAGCATTTCATGTGTGAAATGCTCCAGCGGTTCTTTTGCGCTGTTCACCAGCCTGCAAGAAAAGTCGCGCAGGCGTAAGGCTGGGGGATGCGAAGCAGATCCGCAAGGGGCAGGGCCAGATATTCGGCGATCAGTGTCCTGTTTATACCGGCATGGCCTACGATCAGCAAAATCCCCTCCGGGTACAGGCCGCGCAGGCGGACAAGAGCCGCAAGGGCGCGGAGCCGCAGAGCCTGGAAACTCTCCCCGCCCGGCGGACAAAAAGAAGCCGGATTACGCCCGCGTTCCGCGTACTGACCGGGGAAAGCCCGCTCAACCCCGGACGGACTTAAACCCTCCCAGGATCCCAGACTGATCTCGCGCAGCCCCGGTTCAACCAGCAGGGGAAAGGTGTCCTCCACCCCGGTCAGCGCGCGCAAAATGGCCGCGCTCTCCCGGCTGCGCCGCAGATCCGAACAGACAAAAGCCGCAACGTCCCCGCTGCGCAGCAGGGGGGCGATATCCGAAGCCAAAGCGTTCGTCTGCGCCCGTCCTGTATCGCTCAAGGGAATGTCCGCTGCGCCGATGAAACGCCGCTCCGGATTGGGAGGCAATGCTCCATGCCGCGCAAGCCACAGGCCTTTCATAGCGCAGGATCCTCCCGTCGTTTCAAGGTTGGGGTCTGCGTTTTGCCCCGGACTGTTTTCTCAATCCAGCTTTCGCATAAGGGCCAGAACGCGCAGGCGCTCGTAGTCCTGAGGGCTGTCCATGTCTTCCAGGATAAAGGGGTCCGCGATCTCAAGGCTGCGCTGGGGCAGAGCGGCCAGGGCGGAGTGCAGGCTCCCCCCGCCCCTGGAGGCCAGTATGCTTGCGATGCAGGAGGCCGGCACAAGGGGGGGGTGGCCGGAGCATCCTCCATGCCGGGGCGTCAGCACGGCGCGGGGGTCCGCAGAGGCCGCGTCCAGCAGGAGGCGCAGGGTTTCCTCCCGCACCAGGGGCACATCGACGGGATGGATAAAAAGGGCCGTCCATTCCGGCGGCGCGGCCTCAAGGCCTGCGCAGACCGAGGAGAACATGCCCTTTTCCGGATGCGGGTTGCGGATCACCGGCAAATCCAGGGCGTTCGCCGCCCCTTCCACCTCCTGGGCGTGGAAGCCGCTGACCAGCAGGAGATCCCGGACCCCGGCGGCCCGGTACAGACGGACCAGCCTTTCCAGAGCGGAGCATTCGGGGACCGGAGACTTTTCTCCGCCTCCGGGCAGGGGCAAAGGCAGCAGCGCCTTGATCCGGCCCATGCGCGCCGCTCGCCCGGCGGCCAGAATCAAGGCTCCGGTCTTCATAAATCCTCCATAGCGCCGGATCTTGCGCCTTTGGGCGGGCGGGTCAGGCGGGGGGGCTGTCCGGGGCTGCGTTCAATCCTTCCCATGATGGGGCCGAGGCGTGGCATAGGGCTTCCGCAGCGGCAGGGGCCGGGCAAAAGGCTGGACAGGTCCCCGGTGCGGTAGCGCAGCAAAGGCATGGCTTCGCGCCCCAGAGTGGTGATTACGACCTCGCCCGGACAACCCGGCGGCAGGGGCGCATCGCTTTCCACATCGAGAATTTCCGTAAAAATGTCAAGAGCGCGCATGTGGTAGCCGTCATGGGCCGCGCATTCCACGGCCAGCCCGTAGCCGCTTTCCGTGAGTCCGTAATGATCCCGCAGATCGCAAGCCCAGGCCGCGCGCAGCGTCAGCCCCAGTCCGGGGTCCAGACTGTCCGCGCCGGCCAGCACGGAGCGCAGGGGGGGCGGGGCCTGGGGGAAAAAATGCAGCAGAGTTCGCAACTGCATGGGCGCGGCCACCAGACAATGGAATTTCCCCTGTCCCACCCAGTCCGCCAGACTTTCGGGAGTGTCTTGTTCCCCGGCGATCCGGGCATGGGCAGGGCTTTCCACCCTGATGTCGAGGCTGCTCAGGGCCTGGCGAATTTGGTCCGCCACCCCGTCCGGACGTTCGGCGCCCGGCAGAAGCACGGCCAGACGCTCGCCCGGACTGGTCAGTTCGCTCAGGCCGACGCGGAAAAAATCCCGTGTGGCGGCCAGATCCTTTTCCGTGAACGCCAGGCGTTTGGGGGAACCGCTGGTCCCGGACGTGCGCAGGCTGACCATGCGCTGAATATCGCCCTGCGAGACGCAGAGAAAGTCCCGCCATTCGCGCAGATGTGTGGAATCCGTGCAGGGCAGGCGGGCCATATCGTCAAGATCGGCGAGGTCCGGGTTGTGACCGGCAAGCCGCCGGGCGTAGAAGGGGCTGTACCCGGACAGATAGCGCAAAAGACGGCGCAGGGCGGCAAGCTGGGCTGTCTCGACGCGCCGGGGCAGGGGCAGGGCCGCGTCTGCTCCGGAAAGTTTGCCGGCCATCCAGGCGTCAAGGGAGGAGGGGGTCCCGCCGGAATTTTCTTTGGCGCGAAGTTTTGCGGCCATCCGGGCCTCAGGGGAGGGACTGCGCATGTCAGCAGTCCGCCTTGCGCGCTATCCAGAGGCCATAGCCGTAGCGCGTGCCGGAGGCGGGGGGGCGCAGGCAGTCTCCGGAAGAAGATTTGAGGCCGAAAAACTCCGGCAAATCCGCCTGCCCATACCAGAGCAGACGCGCGGCCAGAGCGGCCAGATCCGCGCTGTGGTCTTCATGCAGACAGACGTGAAATCCGGCCGCGACAAGCAAGGCCTGCCATTCTGCCGGGGATCGCGCGCCGCTCAGGCAGGAATCCGGGTGGGGGAGGGGGCTGTACCCCGTGTTGCGGGGCGCGGCGGGGCGCAGATAAAAATCGGTGAGCAGCAGGACGCCGCCGGGGCGCAGTGTCCGCCGCCACTCCGCAAGGGCAGTCTCCGGGACGGGCAGCAGGGAGAGAACGCATTCGCAAAGGGCGGCGTCCGCTACGGCGTCGGGCAGAGGCAGACGTTCAAGGTCTGCGCGCGCAAAAGGCAGGCCGCAATGATCGCGCTTTTTCATTATCTTTGCCGGGCCTTCAAGGTCCGCCTGCGGATGCTGCGGGGCCTGCCTCGTCCGGGCAGGTTGGGGGGCAGGCTCCGCCTGACCATGCCCCGTCCGGGCAGGTTGCAGGGCAGTCCCTGTCCAGGCCGGGCAGGTTTTTTTGTCCAGCCCCAGACCCCGATAGCCCAGTTCATGCAGCAAATGCAGGGTCGCGCCCGTGCCGCAGCCCAGGTCCAGGACCAGGGCGCCGGCCTCGAGTCCGCAGAGGCGCGCGCAAAGGTCCAAACCGCGCCGCGTCAGGGCAAGCCCGCCCGGACGCAGGGTTCCCCCGGCTGCCCGCTGAAAATCCTCACGTTGCCAGATCGTACTCATGGGCAGGTAACGGTACTTTGCTCTGATCCGGAATTCCGGAGGAGCGATAAAAAGTTCAGGCGTATAGCAACGCCCTGTACGGCATAAAGAATACAGGAGATGCGGGAAAATTTCCAGACGGCAAGCCGAATTCTTCGACGCTATGGGAGTAACTCCTCTGTTCCTGCGTCCGGGAGATGGATTGAAAGCGTGAACGCGATTGGGATGATTGCAAAGCAGTGCCGGTACGCCTTCCGCCATATCCAGGCTTTTATTAAAAAATATCTAAACTTCTTTTGACTATGTCCGATAGAGCGGGTAAGAAGTTTTCAACGAGGTGAAAAGTATGCACAGGCGGTTTTTACAAACTCAGCCTCAAAACAGGAAGCAGGCCGCAGCGCGCGATGCGCCGGATTGTAATTCTGGCCTGGTTTTTGCACACACACACACACACACACACACACACACACACACACACACATAACTCCACTATATAACGCGTTCTCCGCAAGGGGCGGCGCGGTTTTTTTCGTTTCCATTTTCTGTCTTTTTTCAAAAATTTCCGGCCTTGTTCCCGTTTTGGGGACAGGGCTTTTGTTTTTCGGCCCTGCCTCCAATGCGCGGCAGGGCCGTTTTGGCGTTCAGCCTTGGTTTGCCGCGTTTTGCCGGTCCGGCTTTGTTGTTGAGTCAAAACATGGGGCGGCCCACCTGATTGGGAGGAATGTAGAAAATGAAAGTTAAGTCCATTTCCCTTGCCCGCAGTTTGGGCAGGATTTTACGCGCCGCGCTGTATGTCCTGTTCCCCCTTGTTACCCTGTTTTTGCTGACAGAAAGCATAGCCGCGG